>DATJJM010000077.1:0-32028 GCA_035492535.1 Acetobacteraceae bacterium
CGTCGGTGATTTTAAAAGACGCAGCATGAACCCGGTGTAGCGGCTGGAAGGCTGGGCGAGGCGGAAGTCACCTTCACCATACGCGCCGACACTCCAGACGGCAGCGGTCAGTAAGGCCGGGCGCGGCAGTGCCGTCCGAAGCTGACGTACGATGCGATCCAATATTGCGTCCGTCTGGCAATGGACCTGCCCATCAACTGTGACATTGCATCCAGGCTGCGGGGACTCAAAATCAATATCGACACCGTCAGCGCCAAGGTCTTGTGTGAGCCGGACCAGAGCATCCACATCGAGAGCTTGCCATCGCGTATAGACCGCACCACCAACGCTCAGCAAAACGCGTGTGCCAGGATGGCGAGACTTCAGAAACGCAATTGCATCATGCAGGACCTGACCAGAACTGCGGTATTCGAGTCCTGTCTGCGAAATGTCCAGCTTGCCCCGATACACCAGATCCGGTCTGACGAAAGCAAGATCTACCACCGAAATATAAGCTGGGAGTGATGCCAAAGTCATTGAATCGGCCGACGCGGAGGCCGTTTCGTTCCAACTATCATGGTAGGCGACAATAGGATGAGGTGGAATCTCGGCAGCGTGACAAATCGTTATGGTCACGAGCAGAAAAAGGAATGCTCGGAACAACACAGTTCAGAAGACATCGCGACCGATCAGGCCGCGGATCAAGGTCATCAGCATAATTTTTAGATCAAGGCGGAACGACCAGTTGGCGATGTAATGGAGGTCGAGTTCGGCGCCACGGCTGGCCTTTTCCTTCGAGTCGATGCCTCCTCGCATGCCGTTGATCTGTGCCCAACCCGTAATCCCCGGCTTGATGCGATGGCGGGCAGCGTATTGCAGTACAATCTTTGAATAGACGCCTTCACCGACCAACATGTTGGCGACATGTGGACGCGGTCCCACGATCGACATCTCGCCACGCAGCACGTTGAACAATTGCGGCAACTCGTCGATTGAGGTGCGCCGCAGGAAACGGCCGATGCGGGTAATTCGCTGGTTATCCCGCTTGGTTCCCTCAGAGCCGTCGTCCATGACATCGACTGTCATGGTACGGAATTTGTATATCAGGAACAACTTGCCGTTGAATCCGGTGCGCAATTGGCGGAAGAATATAGGATTGCCATCATCCAGACGAATCGCAATTGCGGCGGCCAGCATGATTGGCGAGAGAAAAAGAAGAGCGAGAGAGGCCACGGTATAATCTTCGATAATCTTCAACAGGCCTTGTGCCCCCTTGAATGGACGATGCATGACCTGGAGGATGGGCGAATTGGTGAAACCCATCGAGCGGACGAACTGCGGACGAAAACCACCGGCCTCAAACGGCACGACGACGTCGGCAGCAATCCATTGAAGTTCACGTATCAAATGGAAGATTTCCGCGGAACGCTCCCAGGGGAGGGCGATGACCACGAGGTCGATTGCGTACTGCTGTGCGTAGCGGGTGAGATCCGGAACTCGCGTCGGGTCTGGTGAGATATGGCCGTCGGAGTTCCAGCTCCGGTTAAGGTCGACATTAAAAACACCTGCAAGATGATAATCTTTGGCGTTCTCTGGCCTACGAAGTTGTGCAGCAATTGAATCGGACATCGGTCCCGATCCCACTACGATGAGGCGACGGCGCAACAGAGCCCGTCGATCGACAATGCCGACCAACAGCCGATCGGCCTGCCGACCAATGGCCAGCGCCAAATAAAGCGCCAGCAGCCATGCCAGCAGCCAATGACGTTGTTCCCATGCGTGAGGCACAAAGGCGAAGATGATGATGCTTCCAGCTGTTGCAGCTGGCACAAACCCGCAAACCAGGTCGAATACCGAACGACCAGCCGATCCATAGCGCTCGAAACGGTAGTTGCCGCCCCAGCGCGTCAGCCAAATGAACGAGATCGTAATGACAAGCGCAACAGTGAGAGCCTGCAACCAGGTCAGCGGTGGGGGGGCGCCGGGGATCAACAACCAGGCGAGGCCGCCACCAATCAGGATGGCAGCCGCATCTGCCACCATAACGCAGCGGTTGATCAGGCCGTGAGTCCACCGAAACAATGATGCTTGCGGGCGGCGGTGAATAACCCGCCTCGGCAAGGATGTTGCATCCGCCATGGTTACGCGCGTTTCCTAATTGTCTGCTGCGCCCCTCTTGCCGCTGCCTTTGACGTCAGTATATCGGCGACCTCAATTTTGCAGTGAATTCAGCATTAATTATAATGTAAATGTGTGGTGTCCATCCCCTTACGTTCGGCTCCGGATGTCCAAGGCTCGCGCGATTCGTGAGGCGAGTTGACCATCCTACGGTGCATCAGGGGGCCCCGCTATGTGGGATCGGAAGATCACAGCGCGATCCTCGCGAGTCGTGCGACTATCAAGATTGCAGTGATTATGTCTACGCAGCTATACGGTTCAAGTTATCGGACACGCTTCGTAATGGTCTTGCGGAGAGAGGGTTAGGATGGCCACACTGGTTGAAGCGGCGGACAAAGGCCGCGGGAAATTCCGTCTACCGTTGCGCGTTTTTGCAGGCTGCTGCACAACCATCGCCCGACGGCAAAGCCATCCCCATATACCACATTCTAGTCCTGCAGGATTCGCCTTCGATGACAAGCCCGAGTGGAACGATCGCACTGTACTTGTCGTCATTTCAGTTGTATCTGTGTTCGCTAGCCTGATGTGGATGGGGTTTGGAATCGCTCTCTGGTGGATACTGGCTGCATAACTGCGACGGGCTGATCCCGCCGATTGGCGATCATCGGAATGTCTGCCTGGTATGGTTGGTATGGTTGGAATCAATGGCCACGACAGGCGGTCCCGCTACGGCGGAGAGGCCGCCGATTAAGAAACTTCGTCCATCTCAAGACCATTTTTGAGAGCTTGCAACCAGCCATGGCCAAACTTCAAGTCAGGCTCCAAGTGATTGCCCTCGGCCCATTCATTCCACGCCTTCAAAAACAGAAGTTGTTGTTCAGATGGCCGATCACCAAGGGCAGAGACGGCGCGCCGGACTGTTGCCTGAAACAGTTCCGGGCTTGAGTTGATATAGACGCACCCACGCCGTCCCAGCCGAGGAGTATTGTCCCAGCCTGGACCAATGCAAGGATAATGCGCGATGCTTGGGTCTCGCGGCAGAACCTCATACGACGTGAGCTGCCGATGATCCAGCGCCTGAAAAGGCTGCCGGCCACTGATATATTCAACGGTGCTCAGTGGCAGTCGATTGTCCACGATGCCATCGAAGCCGAGCAATTGAAAATTCCGGGGATCCATCTGATGGCGCACAGCCAGAAGATGAAGGCCTGGGAGCCCTGCCTCTCGTGCCAGCCGTCGCCAGAGTTCACAAAGCTCTCGCGCATTCGGAAGCTCGTGTGGATAGAACACCAGAAACAACGGGCAATCATTCACCCGAATGTACCGTGGGTCCCGAAAAGCATTCATTAGCCATGTGAAATGGGCGCGGTAGTCGTCTTCACCGGGGTAGGTTTGCTCGACAAGAAGCCTGTCGCTGCCATACCAGAGGCCTGTCCAGCTCTGATTCGCCCAGCAGAGGCAAAATGGAAAGTCCGGTTCTCCACTGCCGAGAACGTCATCGAAGACTCGTTCCAGAAGACGTCGCCCATTACCAAACCAATAGTGGTAGTAGCAGAATCCTTCGATCCTGTACTGCCGTGCCAGCGCCGCCTGCGCAGCCCTCGTCTCGGGCACACGTAGATCATAGAAGCCAAGGTCCGCCGGAATATGCGGCTGGTAATGCCCCTTGAAAAGCGGACGTGCCTTGGCGGTGTTGGTCCATTCGGTAAAACCTTTGCCCCACCACGCGTCATTTTCCGGAATCGGATGGAATTGCGGCAAGTAGAATGCCACCGCGCGAACCATGCAGTTCCCCTCGCATTCTTATCAGATCACTGGTTATCCGCCTCGGACGGTGTATGCAACCGATGCTCGTACATCGATTCGATAACGCCCCAGCCTCCTAGTCTAGTCACACACTCCGATGCTACGGTAAGCAATGAAGAGCTTCATCAGGACCTACGCCGACGCTGGAACCCGGATGCAGGACACGTTCGATGTAGCTGTTGTGATGCCCTCCCTGCTCCGGCCGCAGCTTCGGGACGCTCTGCGCTCAATTTTCGCCCAGGACATAATCGGCCGGATTCAGGTGCTCATTGGTATCGACACGCTCGAAAGCGATGATTCACTCGTGGAATCAGTCTGTCGTGAGCGGCCGTCAAAATGCGCAGTTCAGATTCTCTACCCGGGTTATTCCACCTCCCGGCGGCATGGTGGTCTTGGGCTAGCATATGATGGCGGAGTGTTGCGCTGCATCCTGAGCTACATAGCGAACAGCCAGTTCGTCGCGTACTTGGATGATGACAATTACTGGCGGCCAGATCACCTGCGGCTGTTGCGCGGTGCCATAAGTCAGGCAGATTGGGCATTCTCGCTGCGCTGGTTCCTGCACCCGGTGTCACGCCGTCCGATCTGTGTGGACGAGTGGGAGTCGGTGGGACCTGGACACGGGCTGTTCAAAGAAGCCTTTGGCGGTTTCGTCGATCCGAGTTGTCTGATGCTGAACAAGATCACCTGCGAGGGCGTGCTGCCTTGGTGGAACCGCCCGATGCGCGGGGACCAGGATGGCATGTCGGCCGATCGCAGCGTCTTTGCCGCATTGTACAGGAGCTTCAAGGGCGCGGGCACCAACGTGCCCACAACATTCTACCAAATGAACCCGGCTGACCCCGTGCATGCCGCGCGGGTGCAGCTCATGGGGAACGCTTACGATCAAGCTGGGTGAGCGTTTCCGTCAGCTTTGCCCTGTAGAACGCAGGCCAACGGCGCTTCCTTTCCATTTGCGGGAACGAACGCACCATCAAACCGCGGGACCAAGCGCCCAGTATGTCCGGCAAAGGTTCGTTGGGCTGGTCACGTATCAACGAGGCGACTGAAGTGCGGCGATGGCGGATCGCGCCGCCTGATGCACCGTTGTGTCGTCGCTCAGCTCCATTGCGTGTTGCAGCCAGGGGCGAGCCGTGGTTGCGTCGCCCTGCGCCGCCGCACTCTGCCCGGCACGCATATACAAATTGGCGGCGAGCTGCGCACGTCGGCCACGTGCCGCGGCATCTGCTGCTACCGCAAGCGCGCGAGCCATGCCGCGATAATCCAAAGCGTCGCGCCGGAGGTCGGCGGCGTGCTCAGCCAATTCTGTGGCAGACGCGAATGCGCCTTTGCGGATGTCACGCCGTGCCAGCAGTTCGTCCCTGTCCGCCTGCTGTTCGGGCGATGCTCCAGATGAGAGCTGCGCTATGGCGCGATTCAATTCTGCCGTATCGCCGACGTCATCCGCGATAAGGCCGCGCAGGAAGCTTGCACGCAACGCAGCCTCCTGATCGTCGCCGGCCTCGACCTGATGCGCCAGCCTGTCACTCGTCGCCTTATCGCCGATCCTGTAGCGCGCGGTTGCCTCGGCCAGATCCAACGCGGCAAAGGACGATGCACCTCGCCGAGCCAATTCTGAGCGCGTCGTGCGCACGGTGACCAGCGCCTTCTCAGATTGATTGGCGGCAAGCTGCGCCACTGCCATGTCATAGCCGTAGTCACCGATGGCGGAAGCGTCATCGCGCGCCTGAGCACGTTCCAGGGCAAGCTTGTACTGCGCGATCGCCTCGTTCGGCCGGTCCAGCGTCAATGCCAGTCCCGCCGCATGGGCATTCTGCCGCATCATCGCATCGTCCGGCGTCACAGTTCGATGCGAGCCACTGCAAGCGAACACAAGAAAGACTGCAACGAGAACCAGAACCCTCATGGCTGTAGGCGCGTGGCAGGCAAGCGCGTCGGCGCTGGTGCGGTGTTGTCACCACCTCCCAACAGCCACGACCCGCGAAGCTGAACCAGCAGCGCCTCAAGTTCGGCCGCGGTGGTCTGTGTCTGCGTCAGCAGTGAGGGCAGGTTCGCCGTGCCGGTCTGCACGTTACGCGCAATCTGCGGCAGTTGCGGGGTTGCACGCGCGGCATCCCGTGTCGCCGTCTGCAAATTTTGAAGCAGGGCATCGACCCGCCGCAGCAGGCTAGGCACGCCGTCCTTGCCCGAAGCCGCAAGCCGCGTAAGCTCGTCTGCCTGCCTCGCCACATCGTCGAGACGCGCGATGATCGGTCCCAGTGCAGCGACCTGCTCGTTGACGGTGCCGACGGTCTGCTCTGCCTGGCGTGCCAACGTGTCGTCCGTCAGCAGTCGGCCGAGTGTTCCATGGCCTTTTTGCAAATCCTCACTGACCCCGGCAATCGCGTCCATTGTGCGTTTCGCATCGTCCAGCACGGGCAGGATCTTTTGCCGAATTTCATCGATCATCGCGCTGATCGTATCGGTTGGCGCGCGCTCGGTAGTTGCTTCGATCACCGCGTATTGCCAATCCAGCGGAGTGCCAACACCGCGAGAGATGTCGACATAGGCCGCACCAGCCAGTCCAAATCTCCGTCGAATGACGGCTTCGCTGTCTCGCCGGATGAAGGCATCAGCTTGCTCATCGATGTCTGCCTCAGCGTACATCTGCTGATCGGGATTCAGTACGATCCGGCGAACCGTACCAGCGTGAATTCCCAGCACCTCGATATCGGCGCCAATCGCCAGCCCGCCGACCCCTGATTGTGGCAAGACGATACGTAGATGCGACACAGGGCGGAACCAGTCGCGCAGCAAGCCGGATTCCAGCACGGCTCCTACAAAAAGCAACACTGCAAGGAGTACCAGCAGGCCTACCCATTCGTCCGTGTGGCGCAGACGGATCATGCGGATACTCGAATCGCCGTAAGGCCGCGTTCAGTCAGCCGAAATCGCATGCTGGCGGGGAACGAACCGTCGTTCCAGAGTGCATCGCCGCGCGTAAACCAGATGCCAGCGGCACGGTTGTCATGGGCGGCCATGAGCGCGTTCAGCAGGGCCGGCACCAGGTCAGTGATGCGCTCCAGCTCCGGGTTATCGAAGACCATCAGTTGCGGTTCTCCCAGGAAGGCACGCACGCACGATGCCCGCACCAGATCTGCCGCGGACAGAGCATCCGATGACATCACCGGCAGCCCCGGGAGACCGAACGAGATGGACAGGCTCGCGGCCATTTCACGCAAGGCATGTTCAGGCCGCCGTGAGTGATGGAGCTGCGGCAGCAGAATGTTGGTGTCCGTCGCGAGGAAGCGGATCCACGATTCGGTGCCGAATAATCGGCCAATATGCCCGCGCATCGCTGAGGCAAGCTCGTCCGTCGTGTCAGCCCAATCGCGTCCCAGGAAGCGCACGGACCCGCTACGCAGGGGCACGAGACCGCAGCATAGATCAGCGAAGTCCTTTGTTTGCAGCGGTGAGCGCGCTTCAATCAGGACACAGTCGCCTGCCATCACTTGCAAATCCAGCGGCACCGGCGGCAGATGGCTTGCGCCTGGATCAGGGAGCGCTCCGCTGATCTCCAGCACCGGTGTTGGTGCAGCGCCGCTCATGCATCACGCGGCCAGGCTGAACAGCAGGCTGGTCAGCATGATCGCCAGCACGCCGCGCACGAACCCACGGGGCAGCAGGCGACCTGTGTCGTCGCCCGAACCGGCCGTCAATCCCGTCAGGCAGGCGGTAAGCGAAACCAGGGCGCCGATGCACACCATCTTCACGGGGAAAATCGCGAAATCCAAGACCCGCATAGCGCTCAGGACGTGATCGAGGAATAGCCAAAGCGAATCCTGGATCGCCCCCAAGAGGCTGCTGGCCACAAACCCCACCACCAGCGCCGACACGATGAACAATACCCCAAGCGTGAAACTGGATATCGCATAAGCCACTGTGCGCGGCAGGACCAGCAGCAGAACTGGATCGATGCCCTGAGCATCCAATACGCGCATCTGGCCGCCAAGGTGCAGCACCCCAAGCTCCGCCACAGTGACCGTGCCACTGCGTCCAAGCAAGATCATCCCAATAAGCAAGGGAGTGAGTTCCCTCACGAGCACTGTCACCAGCAGCGAACCTTCCAGTTCCTGCTGCCCAGCGAGCCCGAGCCAATACAGTGCCTGCGACACAAGGGCGAGACCGGTGAGACCTGCAGTGACCAACGCTGTTGCCAGTCCGCCGCCGGCTGATTGGCGCAAGGCGCGACGAAATTCACTGCGCACCGGCCGCCGCCACGATCGCGGCCGTTGGGCATCCAGCAGCACGCCCCACGACAATGCGGTCAACATCAAAAGGAATGAGGTCCGTCTACGCGCAACGCGACCAATCGCAGCAAGGGCATGGCCGACACAAGTGAACGCAGAGTGCTCCATATGACCGCTCATTGCCGGCCACCCAGGACGAAGGTCTGCTCTGCTCCTGCCTGCGGCACATAGAACCGGCCACGCAAGCGAAACAGAAATTGCTCGCGAAGCCGGCGGTAGGCTGATTCGCTGACCTGGATCGTCCCCGGCCCGGCGCCAGCCTCGGCCATTCGGATGGCTGTCCGTACGGCCTCACCCCACAGATTGAATATGCGTGGTTGACGGCCGACATGGCTGCCAATCGCAACCCCACAGTCGATGCCTATACGGAATTGCGGCGGGTGTCCGCAGACTTCGAATAGCTCGAGGCAATGCTCCCTGATGGCGATTGCCGCATCTGCAATTCGAACGATGGCACTCGCGTCGTCAGGCGTGAATCCCGCGGCCGCAATCACTCCATGCCCGAGCAGCTTCAAGTAGAGGATGTCATGTGCGGCGGCGACATCCTGCATCATTCCAGCAATGCGATCAGCGAGTGTCACGCTGCTGCCGGCATCTCTGGTCGCCAACGCTTGAGCGCCGGAGAATCGGATCGCCATCACGGCAGCCGACGCAAAGACATCGGCGGCGAGTGGCCCTTCGAGCCCCTGCAGCACGAGTTCGGCTGTCAGGCTGCGTTCGCCTGTTGCCGACGGGGCTACCTGCGCGAGGTCGCTGCGCGTCGTAACCGGTGCATCAGTCGCACCTCGCATCCGCATCGCTATCAGGTCAGCCGTCAGCAGCATGAACTCATGCGCGTCAGCGACATGCGAGGCGTCCTCTAGCATGATTGCACCAATCGTCCG
This sequence comes from Acetobacteraceae bacterium, assembly GCA_035492535.1. Classification (GTDB taxonomy): domain Bacteria; phylum Pseudomonadota; class Alphaproteobacteria; order Acetobacterales; family Acetobacteraceae; genus JAMXLO01. The sequence goes on from DATJJM010000077.1 coordinate 9,077, forward strand.
GTCATCGACGCGCACTGGCGCCACAAAGACACCGCGGGTGCGGGAACCGTGCAGGATGGTTCGGTAAAGCTCGGCGGCACGGCGATCACTGGCGGCGTCGGTCGCGTCGATCACCGCGCCAGATTCCAATGCAGCAAAGATTTGTGGCAATTCAGCGCGGGTGAGCCGTAGCCCCCCGGAATGTCCACCGCCGCTGCGGTCGAAGAGATCTTCGCACAACAGATGTTGGCCGCCTCCTGACAGATGCCATACACTGACGCGCTGTGCGCCGGCCAAGTCGGCCAGCGCTTGTGTCATCTGCTGCAGCGGTGCCTGCTGCGTATTGTCGAACAGGTTCGGCTGACGCGCCAAATTTGCGAATGCCAGGTTCTGCTGTTCGATTGCCCTGCCGCGCTCCAGCAGCAGTCGCGCGGTCCGGTCCGCCCTTAAACCCTGGTGCACCAGCAGTGCGGCGAGCATTGCGGCCAAAGCCACAACGACCAACGACAGTAACAACGTTCTTCGGCCGTTGTTTGCGACGAAGCCGGTGAAATCCTGCTCCGGTGCGATCATCAGCAAGGACCAGTCACGCCCGCTCGCCGGCAAATGGGACGCGATGCTGACGAACGGTTCATTCCCGACCATGATGATGCGGCGGCCATAGCCTTCCACCCTGAAATGGTCGTATGCCGCCATAAGCACCGGATCGTTGATTTGATCAACACGCGCGGTCGTAAGTTGACCACCTGCGTCACGGAGCATGTGCGTCGTATCTGGGGCGGCGATCAAATGCCCGGAGTCATCAACAATGGCGGCGCGGCCGGTTCGTCCGATCTTCAATGAGGCAAGAAAGTCTGATAGCGCCTGCAATGTGATGTCGACGCCAAACACGCGATCAAGACCACCGGTGCCGTGATAGCGGATGGCCGCGGTAACGCCCGGCGTCCGGTGCGTGAAGAACACATATACACTAGTCCAATATACATCGTCGCTCTTCAACGCACCCTGGAACCACTCTCGGGTTCGCGGATCAAACTGATCATTCGGATCCATTTCGTGACCGACCACCCGGTCGTCGGCGTCACGTCGGGTCCATTCGACCAATCGAGGACCGGGGGCATTCTGCACTGTCTTGGTATCCATGCCGCCAGCCGTACCGCGTTGCACCATCAAGAAATTGCCCGCTGCATCGCCGGTATAAAATGCGTCGATCTGCGGAATCTGCCGCAACGCGCTTGCGGCGAACGCCTCCAAAGCCGCTCGGGGACTGGCAATCGTGGTCCGGCCGGTCATGTCGCGCGCCAGGCGCGCAGCGCGCGTGGCGGGATCAAGATAGGCAGTCACCTGCTGAGAAATGCGTCCCTGGAGAGTCGCCAGCAGGTCGTCCGAGAGAAGCAGGACGCCGGACTGGTTCGCGCGCTCAGAATACAGTGCTATCGCAAGGATGGCGGCGATCACCAGTGCCACACCGCCAATCGGAATGCCAACGCGCAGCCAAACCTGCCGACGGCGCGGATGCGTCGTTGCCCCAGCAATATCGACCACATCATCGGTCGACATCATCTCTTCCTCTTGAACCTCCAATACCAACGAGAGCGCTGTCAGGAGCCGGGGTCATGGGAACTCGTCGGATATGACAACCCGGCGCCAGTGGCCGGCAACGTGCATTTCGAGTCACAGGGCTCACTTGGATCGTGGAACGGACTATCCAGACTGTGGAAACACTCATTGAGATCGCTGCCACGCATCTCATGCACAATCGGCTTGCACCAGAACGTGGCTGACGACGTCTCGCACACCCTTTCACCGCACAATGAACCTGAGCGCGTCAAGTTCGCGGGTCTCTGACGCCCGGGCCGGTCGGCACCAAGAGGTGGGTCTCACCGAGGCCCCGGATTGTGATGATATCACGCGGAACACAGTTTCTGACAAGCTTGCCTGCAACCGCTCTGTTGCAGTCTGCATGCCTCACGCGATGAACAGGACGCCGTTCGCAGCTCGATGCGCATCGCGGGAATTGCCATCGCGACGTTGGTTCGATCGATGAATGACAGCACATGCATCACAAACGCCACACCCAGGATGCGCGGCCACCGATCCCGGTGGAGTGGCGCTTGGTCGGTGCCATCGGGTAGACGCGGACCTATGGCTCCAACAGGATCGACAGGGCCTGCTGATACGCGACCTCGGCGCGCGCCCTGAGTTCCGGCGTGGTGCAACTGCCGATCGGATGCTGGACCTTCGTGAACGGGTAATCTGCCAGGCCCATGATTCGGGCGATATTTTTGGCCGTCACCTCGAACGGTTCGGTGGTCAGCACCACCGCCCGTTTACCCAACTGCTCGAATGTTATTCCGTCGTGCAGACTGCACGTGGAGCAGGAGCCTCAGTCACCCAGGCCGGTGATGAGGAAATCCACCTCCGCGACTGCCTTGGCCAAGGTCTCCGAGGGCGCTGGCGCACTGGCATTCGATTTCGAATACACCGCGCGAATGACACATGCCTGCCGTTGCACGAAAAGATCGGCCACCTCGTGCAGCATTTCTACAGCGTTCAGCTTGCCGTTTTCCAGGATGCCGATGGACTTGCCCTCGAGCGAGGTAAGTGGGGCAGCTCGGGACAGTTGGCGTTCCGCACCGGTTGATGTCGGATCGTAGAGCTGCATGAACGTCCCTCTCTTCTACGTGCAGTCGATGCAGACACCGATAGGCTTGTGCTGCATGACAGAGCCACGGCCGCGACTCCAAGACGGAATGAAGCAGGAATGTCCGCCAGCGTCGCCGCCGCCCATCGTGATGAGGATGTCTTCAGGCGTCAAGCCGCGATGTAGATACCCAGCCTCAATCAATGGATGGGCATCGGCCCCATGCTGCTTGTTGTATTCTACGTCACGAAACTTGCCGACACGCGTCAACTCCTCGACGGTCCGTCTTGCATGGAGAAACAGAAATTCTTGCGCATCCTTTCGGCTCCACCCGGCGGCAGCGACGATGTGCATGTGCTCGGGGGCGAGAATGACAACGCTCTGGCCCAACGTGATGCAGCCCCGATTGGCCATCGCATCGGCAACCGAACCCAGGATCTGTTCGGGTGAGTTGCCGCCGTGGTTTTCGACATTACAAAACCCACCACCAGCGAACACCGTGACACTGGAGACACCCTCTGGGTAATCCTGCGTCTGGCACAACAGAGGCCAGGGATTGCCGCGCGAGCGCTCGGCGATGCAGAAGCTGTATTTGCCGGGATTGCCCTGAGTCGATTTGTCGGAAATACCCGGAATCATCTGGAATACGTTGCGCAGGATCAGCCGCGTGGCCCGACCGATCGTGGCATTCGCACGGTTGCCGGGTCCGAACAGGTTCACGTCGGCGTTCATGCCGATGGCGTCGGCATAGGAGCCGCTGACGATCAGCAAAGGTGCTGAACCCCCGGTGCTGGCGGTCGAGCCATGGAAGTTGAAGCCGGGTTTATCCATCGCCTCGAACGCGGCTACCACGACCGGGAAGTATTCTGGCAGGCAGCCGGCCATGACCGAGTTGACCGCTGCCGCATGGACCGTGAGTTGGAGGCCAGTCGCAGGATGAGTGGCAATGACGGCTTCGGGCGGACGACCTTCGTAGGCCAGCATGGCGTGCACACGTTCCAGCACCGGCGGGATGACTGGAAGACCATCGGTCCAGCCTTGCTCATAGCAATAGTCGATCGCAGCCAGCAGATCGTCGGGGACGTCGTGGATGCGGTTGAAATCAAGCGGCATTCATATCGGCTCCTGGCCTGCCGGGCCGGGGTTGATCGTGGGGGTCGGCATTGGCGCGATCACGCTACGCGGCAACTTACACAGGGGCAAGCGACCATGTCTGATCCGCGATCTAATCAAAGACCTCGTCGCCAGTTGGCTCGAGATGAGGCGATGCATTCATCCGCTGACGGAACTGCGACAGTTCCCAATACATTCGCCGTCGCGCTCGACTTTGGTTGCCGAGAGGACGATGCTCCGGCAGACAGTGCCAGGGATTGTAGGACAGGTTGTTCGCGAACCCGAGCTGTGCCGGTGAATCGAATGTCTGCCTTGGGATATGCAGACGCGCGGCAGGCACGAAAGGCGACAGGCGCTCAGGCCAGCGGACAGCAGCATTCTCAATGGGCATGCGAAAGGGATCCGTTTGCACCTGCAGCATGATATCGAAGTCGACATCCTGCTCGGATAAGGTCTTTACCATGTTGTCGCGCAGATAATTGTCCGGGGGAGTCAGTGGCAGCCGTGGGATATGTCGATACACCTTCGATCGGGGATAGACGGAGTACATCATCGCCTGTCCTTCACCCAGCAGGTAAGGCACGCAGCTCCAGTAGCGTTCGCCCAGAGGATTGCTCTGCGTCTTGTTCCACCAGGACTGCATGAGACCGTCGAGCAAATGGGAATCGCGAGGGTCGGCGAAATAGTAGAGGGGTCGTCCCTTGAGTATCCACGATTGCAGCTTTGCGTTCGCGCGGGTATCGGGAGTGACGAACGTGGGCGTGCAGATCGAAAGGAAGTCCTGCGTGAGTTTCTCATCGTCCAGCAGCTTTGGGCCCGGCACGCCCATGAGTTTGATGGCACAGCTCACGAATCCCACATCATCGATGTCGCGAGGCCAATCGGGACCCGGCCCGGAAAACCGCACCCAGGCACGGTAGGTTTTCGGTTCGGCAAACACACCGTGGCGAAAGCGTTCTGGTAAGTCATCCCGTATAGTCACCTCGCCACGCACAACGCCATGCGTCTTGGTGTTTCCCGCGCGCTGATAGTTTCCCGGCTGCCAGTGCTGCCGCATATATTCAGCCATCGTGTCGATAATCGACTGAAGGTGCGCCTCTTCATCGGGCTGCTCACGTTCTTCAGCGATGGCAAGTCCGTCATCCCGCCGTTGATGATTAATTAGGTACTGGATCAGCGCCGCACTTGGTTCGCGCAGCACGGCATCCACCGCCGGACGGAAGAATGGTTCGAACCGACGCTCGGCGTGAAGCATCGCGACGATTGCATCGTGCAATTTCTGCCAGAACATCGGATAGACGCTCCCCCGCCGCTTCTGTCGGCATTGTATATGTCGTATTGCTTGCTTGCAGCAAAATCTCATTGCACGGCGTGCAAATTCTATGCTGTGCTTGCGGTATGGTGGTGCGTGTCCATGACCTCGCTCATGCCTTGGCGGCAGAGTTCGCGGCGATCCACGGTGCCGAGCCGCCGATTCATGACCTCGAGACCTTTCGTAAGCGCGCGGCAGCAGTCGAACAATCCGCCTTATGCTTGTCTGGCGGCGGCATCCGGAGCGCCTCCTTCGCTTTAGGCGTGATCCAGGCACTGGCTCGAGCAGGTCTGCTCAGGCAGTTTGACTACCTCTCCACCGTGTCCGGCGGTGGTTTCATCGGCTCCTGGTTATCGATGCTGATCGCGGAGAAGGGCGGGGTTGCGGCTGCCGAGCAGGAACTGCGAGACAACAGCGCCGCGCCTGCAATCGCCGCACTGCGCGAATACACTGACTATCTGACGCCGCACGCTGGCGTGCTGTCAGATGACACCTGGGCCGGCATTGTCCTCTACTTACGCAACGTGTTGATCAACTGGTTCGCGTACCTGCCAGTGTTTGTGCTCGCGGTGCTGTCGGCGATCTTCTATCGCACTCTGCTTTGGACGGTCAGTGCGAACAGTGCAGTCGGGACGTTGGCATTGGGCATCGGTGCCGTTGCGCTGCTTTTATCCACCTGGCGCGTCTGTCGCGACGTGCCGAGCCATCGGCCCATCGCCTCCGGCGGACGCTCTGTGCAGTATCTCGCGCCGGCTTCGGTGCGGAATTGGATCACCTGGCCGATGTTGGTCTGGGCCTTTCTGGTTCCGTTGGCCTTGGCGCGGTGGCTCAACGCGGCAACCGGTGCCGGCGGCTTCATCCATCCGGTGTGGCTACCGTTGATCTATGTGGCCGCGATGCTGATTGGTTATTGGTGCGCGGCAATTTCTCACCGTGCGATGAAGCTCTATCTGCAGAACCTGGGAGCATGGCTCATTGCCACGGTCGCTTCCGCGGTGCTCCTGACGATCGGTCTGGGTCTTCTGGGGCTCCTGCAGTTCGATCCCAACGAGAAGATGGCCAATCAGGCAGAGATCCTGGCTGTCGTCGGCCCGCTTTGGCTGATCCTGGTCAATGTCCTGCAGTCCACGGTCCATGTCGCGCTGCGCAAGGAAGCCCGCCTGGCCGATCTTGATCGTGAATGGCTCGCGAGGCTGAGTGCGACCAAACTGAAGGTAGCGGCAACCTGGATGGTGTTTGCTTTCTTCAGCCTGTCAATGGAACGACTGGCGTTCGCGGCTGGGCACATTGTGTGGCCATTCTGGGCTGTCCCCATTGTCACCTTCGTCTCGGGCCCCACAGCAGCATGGCTTGGGAAGCAGGTGTTCACTCGTTTAGATGCGGTCGCCACGGCTCGCGGTGGGAAGATGAAGGTGGTTGCCTTGGTCTTACCGCTGTTAGGCGTGCTGTTCGCGGCTGGACTGATCATGCTGCTGGGCTATGTGTTGAGCCAGGCGTTGGGGATCCTTCAGACGCCGTTCCCGCCGACCGGCGGCGTTTTCCTGCTGGTGCAGCTGACTCTCGCCGCCCTGCTCATTTTCCTGACCTGGCATGAGTCGGGACGCATCAACGTCAACCGGTTCTCGATGCATGGTGTTTACCGGAACCGCCTGATGCGCGCGTTCCTCGGTGCGGCTCGTACCAAACGCGCGCCGGATCCGTTCACCAGCTTTGATCCTGACGACAATCCGCGTTTGGCGACGCTATTGTCAGACGAATGCCCGCGGAAGCTGTTCCACGTGATCAATGTCGCGTTGAACCTGACGTCAACCACCCGAACTGCCTGGAACCAGCGCAAAGCGGCCGCCTTCACCATTACGCCGCTGGCATGCGGTTCGCCGATGTTATCCCCTCCAGGCAGCAAGGTGATGTCGCCTGTCGGCTGCTACGTGCCGACCAGTTCGTATGGCGGCGACGAGCGCGAGACTGGCCGCCGTGATGAACCGACGGGCATGTCGCTTGCCACCGCAATGACGATATCCGGTGCAGCCCTCAGCCCCAACTGGGGCTATCACTCTTCACCCATAACCGCGTTCCTGATGACGTTGTTCAACGTGAGATTGGGTGCATGGCTGCCCAATCCGGCGGTGGTGAGCGATGAGCAGGAGTTGCGGCGCGGCTACCCGACGCACGGTCTTGCCGCAATGTTGCATGATCTGCTCGGCATCACCACGGACAGCACGCGCGCAATCTATCTGTCTGACGGCGGCCATTTCGATAATCTGGGCGTCTATGAAATGCTGCGCCGCAGGTGCCGCATGATCCTGGTCGTCGATGCTGGCGAGGATCCGCAATACTCGTTCTATGATCTTGGTGATTCGCTGCGGAAGGCCTCGATCGATCAGCAGGTCGAGGTGACATTCTCCGGCCTGACAAGAATCCATGGCCGGGATGGGTTGACGCAGGACGCGGCCGACTTTGCTGTTGGGACAATCGAATATCCCGAAGGTGGACCGCACGGACGGATCATCTATCTTAAGCCCTGCTTCCTCTCGGACATACCCGCTGATATCCGCTCCTACGCCGCCGCGCACAACGCGTTCCCACACGAAAGCACCATGGAGCAGTGGTTCACCGAGAGTCAGTTCGAGAGTTATCGCCACCTTGGCGACCATGAAATGAGCCAACTGATCGCATATATGCACGAGACAGAGCAGAACCTGACAGCATTGTTCGACGCAGCGGCAGCCGCAAACGAGAACTGATCATGGGGGAAATGATGGCACATGACGTAGCTCAGCTCTTGAAGATGTCACAGGCGGAACTGGATGCGCTGTTCACTGCTAGCCAGGCGGGGCCGCTTCCCGAAGGCGAGGCTGACGGTACGGCGATCATCGCGGCGGGGACCGTGTTCAGTCCGGAGATCGCCACCTTCGTCAATCATTTCGCCTGGCAGGGGAAGGTGTTCGATCCAAAATCCGGCACGCTCAGGAACCGGATCGGTCCGTTTGGACTGAATGCGATCGTTGCCCGCGTCTACAAAGCACCGAGCTGGCTCGATGGCAAGGAATGCATCGTGCTCGACTATTCAGAGACATCCACGGTCGCGCACTGGATCCGCGATGAGATCCGTCTGATCCAACAGCCCGGGCTGTACCTGGGAAAGGTGTTCTGGGACAAGCGCCGGCTGATCGACTTCGCTCTGCAATTTTGATCAGCCGTCGCGTGACGCCACAGTCCAATTTCATGGTGTTGGCGCCTGTTCAACCAGCGCGCAAAGGCGATCTGTGCGCCTTGCTCGAGACAATGAATGGTGCTCCGGGTATCGCCGAACCGACAAACGCGACGTTTCCGTTTGCGCGCTTTCAGCGACTTCACGTGGCACGGTTCGTCGTTCTGGACGATACAACGCTGGCCGATCTTCCACCAGGCGACCCGCTGCGAGACGCTCCGACGTATCTGGCGTTTTTGGGGGATTGCGACGGTTCGCCTGACGCGCAACTTGCCGAATTCGCGATGGTCGCTGGCGCTGGCCTTCGTCAGATATTCGGCTGCTGCGCCAACTATTCACCTGCGGTCGACCTCCTGCAATGGATGCAGGCCAATTCCGCGAAGCCGGCAGCTCAATACGTGAATTGGATCGGACGTACCGTCGGACAAATCCGTGAGGAACAAGAACTGCACCTTGCGTTGTTGGCATTTCTCCAGAGGGAGATGGCCTCGCTCGCAGATCTGTCGCCGCGCACTGTACGCGACCGGCTCGTCGAGTTCCACGAGAAGAACGGGCCTGCACTGACACCGGCCGCCCCAACTCCTATCGGCTGGCAGTTTGGTAACGTTACAAATTTGGTTCTGTTTCCGCTGGCGCTGCTGCTGCTATTGCCGTTCATACTGATCTATGCGCCGCTGTTCGTATGGCGGTTACGGCGGCGGGAGGAAACCGATCCGGTGATCGCGCCGCGTCCCGATCCAGCCCATGTCGCGACGCTATCGCATATCGAGGATCACGATGTGACCAACCAGTTCAGCGCCTTCGGCAGCGTCAAGCCGGGGCATTTTCGACAGCTGACGTTGCGGTTCATATTCCTGCTGCTGGACTATAGCATGCGGCATATCTACACGCGCGGGCGACTGGCACGCGTCGGCACGATCCACTTTGCTCGTTGGGTGTTCATCGACAACCGGCGCAGACTGTTCTTTGCGAGCAACTACGACGGCAGCCTCGACAGCTACATGGACGATTTCATCAACAAGGTCGCTTACGGCCTGAACCTGGTGTTCAGCAACGGCATTGGCTATCCGCGTACCTCTTTCCTGGTGGGCGGTGGAGCAAGTCGCGAGATGGAGTTCAAGTACTATCTGCGCCGCCATGAAGTGCCGACGCAGGTCTGGTACAAAGCGTACCCAGGCCTCACCACAGCCGATCTGGCGCGCAACACGCTGATCCGCGAAGGGCTGGAAAAGTCAACGATGACCGACACCCAGGCGCGTACATGGTTAGCATTGATATGAGCCTATGATGCCGGTGAGCGCAGCCGATTACGCTGATATCCAGGGCCTGCTGCGCTCTGGCTACGGCAAATTGACCGAAGCAAGTTTCCTGTTGCTGCGTATCATTGATCGTCCCGCAGCCTGCGCCTGGCTTGCTGATGCACCAATCACCACGGCCGCCGAACGCGACACATCCCGAGTCCTGCAGGTGGCTTTCAGTGTGAATGGTATGAGAGCACTTGGCCTGGCGGAAGCCGTGCTGGCCGGTTTCTCGGCCGAGTTCCTGGCGGGAATGGCCGATGATGAGGCACGGTCTCGACGTTTGGGTGACATCACGGCCAATGCGCCAATCCATTGGCGCTGGGGATCAAAGAAGGTGCCCGACGTGATGGTCATGCTGTATGCGAACCCTGCCGGGTTGTCGGCGTGGCGTGAACGCATTGTCACCGAAGCATTTCGCCAAGGCTTTGAAGTTCTGCAGGAATTGCCGACAACTGATATGAGCGGCCATGAGCCCTTTGGCTTCGTTGATGGCATCAGCCAGCCACGGATCGATTGGCAGGCACAACGCGTGCCGAATCTTGACTATAGCAACCTGATCAGTGTGGGCGAGTTCCTGCTCGGCTATCAAAATGAATACGGCCTCTATACAGAGCGTCCATTGCTCGATCCGACTGTCCCCGGTGCGGTGGCATTGCCTCAGGCAGAAGACGACTCATCGCGTCGGGATCTGGGACGTAACGGCAGCTATCTGGTTGTGCGCGAGCTGCAACAGGACGTGCGCGGCTTCTGGCGTTTCATGGCAACGCAAGCGACTGGTAGCGCCGCGATTGCGCGTCTGGCCGAAGCAATGGTTGGAAGGCGCATGACGGGGCAGCCGCTGGTGCCTGGCACACGCCAGATCAGGGGCGTTGACGGCAGTGATATCGCACTGAATGGTTTCACGTATGACGACGACAAGGACGGTCTGCGATGCCCATTCGGCGCGCATATACGGCGCGCCAATCCACGCACCGCTGATATGCCTGGCGGCCAGCAGGGCCTGATCTCGCGCCTGACACGCATGCTCGGCGTTTTCCACACGAATCTGCAAGAGGACTTGATTGCGGCGAGCCGTTTTCATCGCCTGCTCCGGCGTGGTCGCGCGTTTGGCGGCTTTCTTTCACCTGAACAGGCGATGCTCCCGACTGCGCCTGATCCAGGCAGCGGTCTGTACTTCATTTGCCTGAACGCCAATATCGCCCGGCAATTCGAGTTTGTGCAGAACGCCTGGCTGATGAGCGCGAAGTTCGGCGGCCTGAACGGCGAAAGCGATCCATTGCTGGGTGACCGCACGCCACATCCCTACGGAGCCTCCACCAACAGCTTCGGGATACCACAGTCGAACGGCGTAACCCGCAGGATCTGCGCACTTCCGCAGTTCGTCACGGTGACCGGGGGCGGCTATTTCTTCCTGCCGGGATTGCGAGCGCTGAGATTCATGTCGCGCTCATCCTGACCCATCATGCAGGATCACATCGGCCGCCTTTTCTGCGATCATGTAGATCGCACAGACGATGAAGAAGCCGGGGATACGTGGGAAGACTGAAGCATCGACCACGCGAAGGCCTTTCGTACCGTGGACCCGGAAGTTGCTGTCCACCACTCCGTTCTGTTCAATCGGCCCGATGGCACAACTGCATGAAGCGTGATGTCCCCATGCGTTGTCGCGCACGAACTGTGCCAGATCCTCGTCCGATTGGATGTGTTCGCCAGGCAACTCCTCGTCCACCAGCAAACCATCGCGTCGTAGCGGCGCCGCCAAGCGCCGCACCGTCCGGATTCCTTCAATGACCGCGGCGAGGTCATCCCTGGACGCCTCTTCGCTCTCGTTGAAGTAGCGGAAGTTGATCGCCGGGAGATCGCGTGGATCGCCGGATGCCAAAAGCACTTCACCACTGCGGTTGGCGGTGTACCCCTTCAGCACGGCCCAACTGAGGTAGTTGTGCAGCGTCGCAACCTCTCTCGAGTACCCCGGCCAATAACCCTGGAACCTCGCGAGCAGCGCCATGCAGAACAAATCCGCCGTCGCCCGCCCGGGCACCGAGGCGACCGTCAGCGCCAAGGCCGCACCATTCGATGAGTATATACTATCTTTCGTCCGCCCCCACTCCTGATAGAGCGGGTCCGTCGCATTGAACTGCCCGTCTTCGAGCACCGACCAAGGTTTCGCCGTCCGGTTCACCACGCTGATCTCGTAACGGTCTTGCAGATTCCGTCCCACACCATTCAACTCGCACCGAATCGGTATGCCGTAGGGCGCCAGTGCACCGCGTGGACCAATGCCGGAAAGCATCAGCAACTGCGGCGTATTGAAGGCGCCGCCCGCCAGGATCACCTCCTGCGAGGCGCGGATTTCCCGTCGCTCACCCGGGTTCTGGTTAGGGTCTGCATGAGCTCTGTAAAGGCGTTCTCCCTTGAGATACTCGACGCCGCATGCGCGGTTGCTGTCATCGAACAGGACGCGCGCGGCAAGAGCGTGTGTCTCGATGCGTAATCGATCAGGATATCGTGCCTGCACCGCCAGCAGGCGTTCTCGCGTACCAAACCTTGCATGCTGACTGGTGGTAAGCGGCGTATAGCAAAGGCTACCGGCGATGCCCGACCATCGCAAATCGTTCGGGTCAAGGTGATTGTCGGCCGCCGATAAAATATCGGCCGCTACGTTCCGGAATTTTGATAGCCGGCCACTATTCACAAGGAAATTGACGATCGCGACAACGATGCCCGGTAGCGATAGCGCCATACCGAGCTTGAGCGTGGCCAGGAGCCAGGACGGAATATTCAGTATCTTTGCAATGTGTTTTGAGCGTCCGCCATATGCCAGGGCAGACTCGATCAGCGCGCGCACAAGGGCCTTGTCGCGTAAGATGGATGTCGGTGTCGGATGCTCCGTCGGCAGCCAACCTCCCCAACCATGACCCGAATGATCGAGTCCAGGCTTGTTTCCGACACGCGAAATTCGCCGATAGCGACAATCCTCGATGCGCTGGAAATACTGCTGCATCGAATCACTGCGCCAGGACGCATCATTGGTGAGTGCTGCGATATCGTCCCAGTCGCTAGCCTGCGGCCGCATCAGGATCATGGCGTTGTGGGCCGTGCAGCCACCGAGTGTGCCTGCGCGTGGATAGTAGATACCGCCTTGCTCCGGGTGGTATTTCGGATCACGCCGCTGTTGCTCTTCATCGCCATAATGACGAACGAAGAAGTTCCAGCCCATCGCCGGATTTTCGGATGCGAGCGAGTGGAACGCCGGCACCTGATAATCCGCTGGCAAACCCGGCGCTTGCGCCGCGAGAGGATCACCACCCGCTTCGAGAACGACGACACGCTTGCCGGATTCGGCGAGACGGGCGGCCACAGTGCCACCGCCGGCGCCAGACCCGACGATCACGTAGTCGCAGTCCGCGTCAGGCCGCATGGTGCCCCAATCAGAGCGTCTTCAGGAACTCGATCAGGGCTCGCTTGTCGTCGTCGCTCAAGCCCGAGCCATCGGGCGACATGGCTGTGCCGAAATAGTGACCCCGATTTACGACGAAGTCGGGACACTTGCTCAGCTTCAACATTGCCGGAACAGCGTTGGCAAATTTCGCTCGTAGTTGTTCATCGGTTGCCGTGGAGGGCAGCGACAGGAGGTCAAGCTTGAGTCGCAGCAGGAGCCTGGCGATGTTTGCCAGGTGATCGAGTTGCGCGCCGAGATTGTCGCTTTCCGGCAGCAGCTGAAGGTTGGCCAGCAGATTGACCGGAGTGCCAGCCGGAATAGGGCCGATAGTGATACCGCCGTCGGCATCGAACAGCTTCGGCATGATGGCGTGCAGCGGACCCCTGGCACCCTTCACGATGTCAGGCAGGAAGCCGGCAGGGACACGGAGGAAGCTGCGAGCCGTCGTGCGATCGATCAGGCCAGGCACCTTGTCGCCCAGGATCGGATCCTTGGTCCGCTTTTCAGGCCACAACATCTGCTCGATCGAAATCTGAAATGCTCGCATCCGCGCATCCACGGAGGGGTCCTGATCGAATGGGCCGACAGTGTTGTTCAGCAGGAAGGGCGCGGTTGACCACAGGCTGATGAGCGAGGGCGGACGCGTATAGCCACGTCCGCCCGCGGGCATCTTGTAATCCACCTGCTCGCCAGTGATCGGGTTGTTCACCTTGATGGTCCCAACCGACGGCAGGTTCTTGTAGGACTGCGACGAGAAGTTGTCCCAGATGTTGTTGGCGAGCGCATTGGTGGCGAGCGGGCTGCATGCGTTGGTTTGCAGGAGCGTCACCGGGACACGAAAATCCGTCGAAAGGAAATTGTTGTCGAAGAAATCCGGCGCGTTGACGATATCGCGCATCTGCCGTTTGTAGTCGTCGGTCTTGGTCCAGGCCCAGTACTTGTTCCAGCACTCCATGTAGCCGGGCCCAGCGCAGCCTGTCGGATCAAGCCCGACCGCGGGTTTGGGTGCCTTGCTGGAGTGGCAGCGCGCGCAGTTCTCGGCAAAGACGACCTTGCCGCGACCCAGCACGGCCTGGTCGGTTGTCAGGTACTTCTGGCCGCCTGGCGCGTCCTGCAGCCGATCCGGTTTCGCCGCCTTGAGGAAGAACAGTGCAGTGAGGGGCGTGCCAGCTTCGGTGGCCTGCCAATAGCTCGAATTTCTCTCGGCCGTAGCGATGGGGATTGGCGATATCGGCTTACCGCCGACAACGGCATTGAAGTGCAACAGCCACTCCTCGCTGAACATTCCGATGTTCAGGTAGACGCGGTTGAGAGCGCCGAGCGCACCGACTGAATCCGCACCGTCCTTCAATACATGCGGTGTCCACACGGTGTTGGGCTTGGTGAAGAACTGGGTCAGCGGACCGCTGCTGATATAGTCGTTGAGTTGCTTGTTGTTCAGTTCACCGCCCGCCAGAGTCTCGCGTCCCCACCGGCGCGCGATGTCGAGCCGGGGACCGAGATTGTAGACCGCATTCATCGTCCGCGCGTTGTTGATATTGTCGGTTGAGATCAGCGACGTATCCATCGCGCCTGGCCGCCAGGTGTGCACGATCTGGTACATGAAGCTGTCGGCGTTGGCCTGATAGATGAACAACCGATCGACCCACATATATTGCGCGCCGACGGTCGAACTGAGATCCGCGAAGGTTGGATTGGCGGGATCGGCGGGCGGATGGATAGGGCTCGGGCCGACATGGCAGAAGCCGCACGACATGCCGACCCGGTAGGGACGCACCAACTTCTTGTCGTTGTAGTAGCTGGGATCATTGAAATAGCGCTGGGGATCCCAGCGCGCGGCCGCTGCGGCGTCGAAAGCCGGATTGGGGAACAAGCGCAAGCCAACGATGCCGCTCGCGTAGCCATACAACGAACCAACGGGCACTGTCTTGCCGCGCGCGCCGACAGCGACGCCGGGATACTTGCTTTCGTTCTCGAACGGATCAACTGGGCAATCGGTACGGCGAACGTCCAACTGCAGGCCAAAGCGCTTTGGATCCGGACCTTTCGGCGGATCGAAGCACGGCTCGTTCATCAGGCCGAGCCAGGTCCACCGACGCTTGCGCTCGATCGGCTGTGACGGGTCGTAGGTGACGATTTTCAGCAGGTCGAACGCACCGAAGCTCAACGTCGTCAGAGCATCCCAGAACCGATCGTTGCCGCCTGTCCACACAAGCCACATGTCGCGACCTTTGATCTCCGCAGTGTCGCTGGGCTGCAGGATCCCGCCATCCATGTCGTGGAAGTAGTCTTCGGTCGCCATCGGCAGGGATGCCGCACTGCGTCCCGCCCGCTTTGCTTCATCGAGCACGTGGCCAGGCGTCTGCGCGATCGACCTGACACTCGCCAATAGCAGCACGGAACCGAACAGTAGCAGGCTGACAAGGCGAATCGACCGCGCCATAGCTCCCCCCTGAGCATCGGTTGTCATATTAGCGAGCGGCGGCACTTCACGAAACGGAAATAGACGCGACGCGGACGTGTACCATTCGCGTCATACGGTTAGCCAATCTATCTCGGCAACACCGTCAGACCCCGACATCATCCCAATGATCAATTTTGCGACAGCCGCCCGAACTGAACTCTCCTACAATTTCAGGGATGCGGAAATCGGCGTGGTGCGCCCACCATGCTTCGCCGACCACGATACCGGGTCAGCAATGAATCGCTCGAGTTCGGCGTGATCAGCGCCCGATAAAGCAGCATGCTGGCCGACACGTAGCACATCCTGCCATGTCGCCAATGCGTGCAGCCGCAGTTGCAGCGTCTCCAGTCGCTCCGCCGCACCGGGGAACGTCGCGTGATAGAACAAGGATAACGCGTCCGAGACCGTTGCGCCGGCTCCCCGCAGACCACGGGTAAATGCAACCTTGCTGCCGCCATCGGTCGTCAGGTCATCGATCAGCAGTATGCGTTTGCCGTCCACGGGGCCGCCTTCGACCTGGGCGTTCCGGCCAATGCCAAGGGCGCTCTTGCGAACATAGCGCAGCGGAAGATCCAGCTGCTCGGCGAGCCAGCAGGCCCACGGAATCCCCGCCGTTTCGGCTCCGGCAATCGCGTCGAATGGCAGCACTGTCCCGAAGCTGCGTCGCAGCCTTGTCACTGCCAGGCCGGTCATCGCGCGGCGAACAGCCGGATCACCGATCAGACTGCGGCAATCGACATAGACAGGGCTCGCCCAGCCCGCCGCGAGAATGAACGGGTGTTCGCGGCTGAATGAGATCGCGCCAGCCGACAACAGCAGTCGTGCTGCAGCAGCGCCCAGATCGTCCAATGGCGTGTCTACGCCCGTCACGACGCACCAGCCTCGCGCAGCGCCCGGTACAGCAATTCGGCACCGAGCATGAAATCGTCCATTGCCATGGCCTCCTCGGGATTGTGCGAGCCATGCTCGTTCCGCACAAAAATCATGGCACTCGGGATTCCGACATTGGCGAACACCGCGGCGTCATGACCGGCACCACTCGGAATCGGCTCATCTGGCAGGCCCATATCACACAGGATCGTGCGCAACCGGGCGACCAGGCTTTCGTCCATCCGCGCAGGGGCAGAATCCAGCCGGCGGTCGAAGACGAAGCGGACACCACGTTCCTCGCTGATGCCCGCGCATTCGGACAGGAACAGGTCGTAGAAGCCGTCCAGCGTCTCGGTGCTTTGGCTGCGCGCTTCGAACGAGAAACGCAGGCGGCCCGGAATTCGTGCCAGCGCATGCTCCGCCGGATCTGTGCCGATGATGCCGGTCGTCAACACAAGGTCGCGCCCTCGTTCGAGCAGCGTACGCCAGTGACGGTCCAGCCGCGTGATCAATTCGGCAGTCGCAAACACTGTGTCGTGGCGCAGCCAGCGCGGGATGGCACCGGAGTGACCCGCTTCGCCGTGGCACTCGACCGTCCGATGGCGGAAATTGCCGCGGATGCCGGTGACGATGGCGAGTGGCAGGTTACGCGCCACGAGCACCGGGCCCTGCTCGATATGAAGTTCGAGCCAGCAGGAAACCGACGCAGGATCCAGCAACGCCTCACCCTGCGCGACACGGCCCACCACAACGCCAGCGTCGCGCATGCAGTCGATCAACAGCCGGCCCGAGGCAAGGTTGGGCAACGTCAAATCGTCTGCGGAAAGTTTTCCGAACAGCGCCGAAGATCCAATATAAGCGCGCCCGAACCATGCGCTTTCCTCACCGCGCAAGGCGAGAAGCTTGATACTGCGCGCCGGCACAAAACCGTCCGCGCGCATGCGGCACAGCGCAAGCAGACCCGCGACGACACCGGCCGCACCGTCGTAATTGCCGCCCTGTGGAACCGAATCCAGATGCGAGCCACAGGCAATGAACGGCAGCGCAGGATCACGCCCCGGCAACGTCACGACCAGATTGGCACCGTCATCACGTTCACAGATCAGACCGCCGGCACGCGCCTCTGCTTCAATGATGTCGAGCGCGATCGACTCGCCAGCGCCATAGCTTTCGCGGCTGATCCCGACGCCATCGCTGGTGGCAGCCCGCAGCCGATCGAACAACGCTTCCACTTGGATGGACACCATCATCAGCCCGCCGGGTCGGACCCCAGAACCACCGAGTCATGCCGGCCGCCAAAGTAGCCAGATCGCGGCACCGGCGTCGAGATCAGGCCATCATGCGGTTGGAAGGGAATGCGCCCGACAGCGCCGCTTCAACCATGTCGTTCGCTTCCATCAGCGCGCCGACGACGTGATTGCAGCCTCGCTGCAATTGCGTGAGCGCAAAGCCGATGGCGCCAGGCGGATAGCGATCGAGCTCATCTGCGATCGCCAGCCACGGCAACGGGGACGGTGGCACAGACACATCCGGACGATAGCGCGTACCCTTCACGTGGTTCAGCGGCACCAGCGTGCGAGAAAGACGTAGCGACACTGCATTCGCCTCATCAGGCGGAAGCGCGCCACTGCGCGCGACCTGCTCGAAGCGCGACACTCTGTCGGCCAGCACGGCCACCGCCTCCTGCGCCGGCGTCAGATCGAAGCGGTTGCCGGCCGCACGCTGGTAACCACGCACAGTGTCGGCGAATTCCGCGAGCAGCGCGCTCCAATCATAAGGCAGCAGAACCGCGTTGGCGTTGCGCCACACCGCCAGTAGATACACCTTGATATCATCGATCAGGATGTCGCGGTCGGCGATTTCAAGCTGATCGAACTTCGTGTGCCACTCGATGTTCCCGCCATTGCCCATCACGTAGTAGTAGCCGCGCCGCTCCACTTCGGCTGCCGGGATCCGCGACGACGAGGACAGGTAGCCGGTGACGCCGATATTGGTGAAGGAATAGTCGTTGGCGGCAGGTGGTCGTCGGCCACTCGCGGGCTTGCCGACAGCATCACGCACCGCATCGGCGACAAAGGCGGCGTTCTCTGCCATCCACGGAATGATCTCGTACGATGTCGCCCACCGGCAGCCCGGCGAATCGCAATTGACCTGTGCGACGCAGTTCCGGTGGATATCGATCGCAAACCGATCGGCATACCAGGTGCTGCCGGCGAAGCGGCCAGTCGAGTGACCGGGCCACCAGGCAATACGCACGCTCCGCCGCAGACCAGAGCGATGCGCCCACAGCACGCGGGCAATCTCCAGCAGGGCCGCGTTGCCCGTGGCGTTGTCACCGACGCCGACGTCCCACGAGTCATAGTGCCCGTGCAGCAGCACAAATTTTTCAGGTTCTTCGGTGCCACGGATCTCCACCACTGGAAGCCGCGCCTGGCACCAGCCCTCATCCAGTGTGGTGATCACTCTTACCAGTTCGTCCGACTTCGCCGCCGCCATCAGGGGTTCGCCTGCATGGCAGTTCACTGCAATCGCCGGAATGCCCAGCTTGCCCGCCAGTTCATCGGTGTCCGGCGTGCCCCAGAACGCACAACCTCCGCCCCAATGGGCATTCTCGCCAGGATTGATGGCAATCACCGCAACGGCCCCGAGCCTCTCGAACTGCGCGATGCGATCGCCATTCAATGTCCCGAAGAAGGCGACAATATTGCCGGCAATGTCCCCTTCGACGCCCTCGATCGGGCGAAAGCCAGGCCCGAACAGGTGGGCGGTGTTGGGAGCGTAGCCTTCGATCAGGCGGCCGTGACCATGCGCGATCACCACACGCGCTGCCACACCTCCAGGCAGAGAGGGCGCGAAAGAAGGCGGCTTGCCTTCGAACACCTTGCCGCCGACTTCGATGCGGCTGTCAGTGGGCGTACTGAGAAACAGCGTCGGCTCATGCATCGTGAATGGAATGCCGAGTCGCGTCAGCCGGGCGCCGATTTCAGCGCCGCCGCGGTTCATTTCCTCCGGCGTTTCACGCCGCATCTGCGCGAAGCATTCGACCAGCGACCACGGTTCACCGAGAGATACGTCCTTCAGCAAACTCTGCTCATCAGCAGCGAGCGTGCGGTGTGCCCCATCCATCGTTCGTTCCTTCGACCCGGTTTGCGATGCCTGGCAAAGCTGATGCCGTTATGCACCCACCCATTCCACTTCGGCCTCGTCGGCCTCCTCGCGCTGCATGGCGCCGGTCAGCCCGGCGACGTGCCTGATGTTACGTCCGGTGCAGAACGCTGCCAGTCCGTCGATGATCTCGATCATCGCCCCAGGATGGAGGAAGGTCGCTGTGCCCACCTGCACGGCGGTCGCTCCGGCAAGCATGTATTCCGCCGCATCGTTCGCCGTGGCGATACCACCGCAGCCGATGACCGGCACGCGGACGCGGCGCGCGCATTGATACACCAAACGCATCACGATCGGCTTGATCGCGGGGCCAGACAGGCCGCCCATGACATTGCCAAGCCGCGGCCTGAATGTCGCAAGATCGATCGACATGCCCAGAATGGTGTTCGCGACAACCAGCGCATCGGCCCCTTCGGCTTCGGCCGCGGCAGCAACCTCGGCGATGTCACCCGTGTTCGGCGTCAGCTTCGCCCAGAGCGGCAGCCTTGTCGCCCCGCGCAGGGCACGCATCACGGAAGCAGTGGAGGTGGCTCGCATCGCGAATGCGCGTCCATCTTCCTCGATATTGGGGCAGGAGATGTTCGCCTCGATCGCATCCACGCCGGGTACACTCATCATCGCCGCCAGCTCGGCAAAGCCCTCCACCGTTGGCGCAGAAACACTCACCACGAGCGGTGGCGTCCAACGCGCGAGGGTCGGCAGTGTATGCTCCAGGAAGTAAGGCACACCCTTCGACGGTATCCCGATCGAATTCAGCATCCCATCGTGCGTCTCCGCGACGCGCGGCAACGGATTGCCCTCGCGGAGCTCGCGCGTGATGGTCTTGGTGACGAGCGCACCCAGCCGGTTCAGATCCACCACCTGCGCCAAGCCTTCGGCGAAGGTACCAGAGGCCGGCATCACCGGATTGGCCAGCGTCAGCGCGCCGATCCGAACGCTGAGATCGGTCACGGCGTCGCCCCCATCAGGTCGAACACAGGGCCGTCCCAGCAGACCCGCTTGCGCACCACCGTGCCGCCGACGTTGAAATCGCGCACGCAGCAGAAGCACATGCCCAGCCCACACGCCATCTGCTGCTCCAGCGCCACCTGGCCGGCCAGGTCGAATTCGCGCGCCAGACGCTGCTGCACTGCCAGCAGGCGGGCCGAGCCGCAGGTAAAGAACGCATCACACCGCTCGTCCGCGATCAGGCGCCGCAGCAGGCGCTCGATGTGGATCGGACCGCTTGTCCCTTCGGCGTCGGTCACGATGGTAACGTCGGCACCGCAACGGCGGAAAACCGGGTCGGACACCACCAGGTCTGGCCGACGCGCCGATAGGATCGCTGTGATGGCCACGCCATGCTTATGTGCAAGCTGCGCCAGCGGTGCCAATGTCGCCAGGCCCGCTCCTCGCCCCACCGCAATGATCGATCGCCACGCCGGATCAAGCACAAATCCGCGGCCGAGCGGTCCTACGATGTTCAACGTGTCGCCGGGTGTCAGCGTTGCCAACCCTGACGTCCCCGCACCCGTGACCTTGTAGAGGAACGCCACCTCACGGGCCGCAGGATCAACGCCATAAATGCTCATTGGCCTGCGCAGAAAGGGCGCAGCTCCTGGAAGAGCCGGGCACAGAAGCTGGAAGAACTGCCCCGGCGCGGCATCGATCGCCGGTGGTATCGCATGCAATACCAGGTGCCGGTACTCGGCGTTCACCGCGACATGCGTGACGACTGTGGCAAGTTGCTCCGTGGCACTGCCGGTCGGGCGATCCTCCGGCGGCAGGCTCGCGGCGAGCATCACGTCAGGGCGCTCCCCCGACGTTCCGGGATCAGCAGCCACAGTGCAAACATATCCACAAGGTAGATGACCGCCAGCAGGGCGATCGCGGTTTCGAAGCCGTAGCTGGTGGCGATCGCGGCGACGACCACGGGGCCAAATCCGCCGATAGCGCGGCCAATGTTGAACAGCACGTTCTGCGCAGTGGCGCGCGCGACAGTCGGATACAGCTCACTCATCAGCGCGCCATAGCCGCCGAGCATTCCATTAACGAAAAACCCCATCACCGCTCCGCCCACCAGCAGGGCACCTGGCGTCGTCAACCGGGAATACACGACCACCATGATCGCAGCCCCCAGCATATAGCCGAGGAAGGCGGGGCGCCGGCCAACACGGTCGGCAATCTGGCCGAAGCCATAGATTCCGATGCCCATTCCGACGATCGTTACCGCCGTCCACACCGCCGACTGCGTCAACCCGTAATGGAAGCGGGTCGCCAGGTAGTTCGGCAACCAGATCATCACGCCGTAGTACCCGAAATTCTGTACCCCACAGAGGATCGCCATGCCCAGGCTGATGCGCGCCGTGGCGGCGTCGCTGACCAGCATGCGCAGCGAGGACGGATGATGGCCCGTCTCCGCCACCTTGGCGACAAAGCGCTCGGGTTCATCCAGCCCATGGCGGATGAAGAACGCGACGACGGCCGGCAGCATGCCGACGGCAAACATGCCGCGCCAGCCGATCAATGGAAGCAGCATGGGCGTGATGAATGCCGCAGCCAGCACGCCACATTGCCACCCGAGCCCGACATAGGAGGACACGCGGGCGCGCTTTGGATCGGGCCAAGCCTCGGCAACCATCGCCATGCCTATACCGAACTCGCCGCCGAGCCCGAGGCCGGCCAACGTGCGGAACAGCAACAAGCTCCAATAGCCCTGCGCAATTGCGCAAAGCCCGGTAAACGCCGCAAAGACAACGATGGTCCAGGTAAGCACGCGCACGCGCCCGACCTTGTCCGACAGAATGCCGAACACGATGCCGCCGATCACGGCGCCAATCAGTGTCGCGGTCACCAGCGAGGCGGCTTGCGCGGCATCCAGACCCAACCCCGTGCGGATCGCTCCAAGCATGAACCCGAGGATCAGCAGGTCAAATCCGTCCATTGCATAGCCGACTGCGCTGCCCATGAGCGCGCGGCGGGCAGCAGGCGTCACCGTGCTAGGCGAGTCGCCTGTCAGCGGCGGTTCTGTGATCGGCGATAACGTCGCCAAATCCGGGTCCTCATGGCGCAGCCGCGAACCTACCGCTCATAGGTCAAATGCGCCGCCAGCAAAAGCGCAGGATCCCACCCACGCATTGGCATCAGCTGGTCCTGGACAAACCGGGTCGCGGACTGAGATGCGTGACGCGTCGGACGCTGTCTTGGCGGAACACGGCAGAATGGTTGCGGGGGCAGGATTTGAACCTGCGGCCTTCAGGTTATGAGCCTGACGAGCTACCGGGCTGCTCCACCCCGCGCCAAGCCAGCCCCAAGGATGGGGCTGGAACGAAAAACGGATGGGCTGGAAGACCTGGCGGCGACCTACTCTCCCGCGCCTTGAGACGCAGTACCATGGGCGCTGGGGGTTTTCACGGCCGAGTTCGGGATGGGATCGGGTGCGGGCCCCCCGCCAAAGCCACCAGGTCGTCCA
>DATJJM010000078.1:0-8889 GCA_035492535.1 Acetobacteraceae bacterium
AGCCCGTCGGCTTGTCGGCGCTCGCTTCCATCGAGGCGTCCTCGGGTTCCGCCATGTTCTTCTTGAAGGACTTGATGCCCTTCGCGAAGTCGCCCATCAGGCTGCTGACCTTGCCGCCGCCGAACAGCAGCAGAACGACCAGCAGCACCACCATCCAGTGCCAGATGCTGAAGCTACCCATAAATCCTCCAAGCGGGCTGATCGCGACGCCCCGGTGGCGCGAGACCCTCGCCGGCCCAAGCGAGGCAATCTAGCGGCGCCAATGCCCGCTGCCAACGACATGGCGAAATGCGGGAATGGATGCAAGCGGTTTCAGGGCCAGGGCAGCGACGTGGCGGACTTGCAATGCGTACATCAGGATTCTTGCCAAATGATTGCAGGACTGATTGCGGCGACGACTTGGTCCGCGTATCGTGCTTCTGGCAGGGTGATACCGTTCGGCACCAAATGATAACGGATGGGGATCCTGCCACAGGGAAGGGGGGCGTTCCGGACTTGATCCGTTGCGCTTTCCCGTAATTGGGCGACGTCTCCCTCGGTGCACGCCGCCCACAGGCAGAAAGGCAACGCGTCGATGCCCCAGGGCACCGTTAAGTGGTTCAACCCGACCAAAGGCTATGGGTTCATTGCTCCTGAAACCGGGGGCAAGGATGTCTTCGTGCACATCAGTGCCGTGCAGAAAGCTGGCCTGCGCAGCTTGAGCGAGGGCCAGAAGATTGGCTTTGAAGTCGAACAGCAACAGAACGGCCGCACCGCCGCGGTCAATCTGTCGCAGTCCGACTAGCTCCGCCTGGACGGCGGCCCTCTTCGGAGGCCGCCGCGCCCGCACATGGCTCTCCGCAGCTTGCGGGGGCTAAGTGTTGTACGCGTGGCAATGCCCGCGGCTGATTCGCCCGCTCATGGTGCAGGCGAACTGGAGTGCACGCGATCGATAATGATGCGGATGGCGATGGATGACAGGGCGAACCGGTCGGTCGATCCGTCTATCGGGCAGCGGAATTAGTGTGCACTCCGCAACGATCCTCCATTCTCGGCGATCACGTCTCAGGTAGGGTTGCCGAGACCACGGGTCGCCTCGCATTCTGCCGGTATGACCAGCTCCGCGACCCTTTTCCTGCGCCAGTTCATGCGTTCGCCAATCACGATCGGCGCGATCTTGCCGAGCTCGCCTGCCCTGGCGGAGGTGATGCTCACCCCGATCGACTTTGCCTCCGCGAGGACGGTGGTGGAGCTTGGTCCGGGGACCGGTGCCTTCACGGGTCAGATCGCCAGGCGATTGCGGCCTGGCTGCCGCTACCTCGGCATCGAGTTGAATCCGGCGTTCACCCATAATCTGAGCGTTCGCTTTCCACAGCTCGGCTTCATCAACGCCAGCGCCGCCGATCTCACCCGGATCCTGGCGGATGAGGGCATTGACGATGTGGATGCGATCGTGTGTGGCCTGCCGTGGGCGACGCTGCCTGTGTCGCTACAACATGCCGTGTTCGCGGCCATGGATCGCGCGCTCGTTCCCGGGGGCATTTTCGTGACGTTCGGGTATTTCCAAAGCCTGGTGATGCCGGCGGCGCAGGCGTTGCGCCGGCGGCTACGGCACGAATTTGCCGACGTGGAGCGTTCACCGGTTATTTGGGCGAACGTGCCCCCTGCTTTCGCGTATGTGTGCCGGAAAGGGAAACGGGCGTTCCTGTCGCCGGGTGGGCATTCCCGGGTAGGCAGGTTACAAGGCATTTAGGTGGGGCGAATCGCCGTCCGCCAGTCCGAACCGGGAGGAACAGCGCCCCGATGAGCGACATCTTGAGCCGGCGTCCCGCCGGCAACAGCAGCGCGCGAATGGATGTGGAGGCGGTGAGAGCCGCCTATCGCCGCTGGGCGGGAGTTTACGACACGGTGTTCGGGGGCATCCTGCTCGCGGCCCGGCGCCGGGCGGTGGCGCTGGTGAACCAGCTTCCGGGGCACGAGGTCCTGGAGGTGGGTGTTGGTACGGGCCTCGCCCTGCCGCACTACAGCCCGGACCGCCGGATTACCGGCATCGACCTCTCGGCCGAGATGCTGGCGGTGGCCGGGCGGCGCGTGGCTGACACGCGACTGCGCAATGTCGCGGCGCTGCACGAAATGGATGCCGAGGCGACGGATTTTCCCGATGCGTCGTTCGACACCGCAGTGGCGATGTTCGTCGCCTCGGTGGTGCCAAATCCAAAGCTATTGCTGGCGGAGATGCGGCGCGTGGTGCGTCCCGGAGGCAACATCCTGTTCGTCACCCATCTCGCCGCCGACAAAGGGCCTCGGTGGTGGATCGAGCGGACGCTGGCACCGGCGTCGCGCGCGCTGGGCTGGCATCCGGATTTCTCGCTGGAAGCGATGTGCTCGGCCGAGGAAATCACCAGCTGCTCCTGCACGCCGGCGCCGCCGTTCGGGTTCTTCACGTTGGTGCGGGTGGGGAACTGAGGGAGCCGGTGGGGTCGATGCCTTCGACCCTCGCGATCCCCGCGATGTGCCACAGACTGCAACTGTCTGTCGTGGGAGACTGATGGCCGGGTCAAGCCCGGCCATGACGCGTCGACGAGGATCGCTGTCTTCGCTGCTCTGCAACGCGCACTCCCTTGATCTCCTGCACGTGGTCCGGTAGGCCACGCACTGGAGAGAGCCGGCCCGGTACGGGACCGGGAAGGGGACCGAAGCGGGATGGTTCGGCGGACATCGTATTACCGGCGGCTACTCGCCGCTTTGTTTGCTTTCACAGCGCTGCCGGGGGCAGCGTTCGCTCAGGCAGTCGGGGCACCGAAGCCCTGGGAAATCGGCATGCAGGCGGCTTACGGGCCGCTCAAGCGAGACGAGATCTGGCTGCACGACATCGTGCTGGTGATCATCACCTTGATCACTCTGTTCGTCGGCGGGCTGCTGGTCTGGGTGATCTATCGCTACAATGCGGCGAGAAATCCGGTGCCGAGCCGCACCTCGCACAACACGATCATCGAGGTGCTGTGGACGGTGATCCCGGTGGTGATCCTGGTGGGCATCGCCATCCCGTCGTTCCGGCTGGTCTACTACGAGGACCGGACCCACGACCCGCAACTGACGATCAAGGCGACGGGGCATCAGTGGTACTGGGAGTACACCTACCCGGATAACAACAACATCGACTTCAGCAGCTATATCATTCCGGACGACCAGCTTAAGCCGGGCCAGTTGCGGCTGCTGACGGTGGACAATGAACTGGTGATCCCGATCAACAAGAACATCCGGATCCTGACCACGAGCGGCGACGTGATCCACAGCTTCTTCATCCCCGCACTGGGCGTGCAGCGCTATGCCATCCCGGGGCGGACAATCGAGACCTGGATGCGCGCGGATACCGTCGGCACGTTCTATGGCGAGTGCAACCAGATCTGCGGCACGAACCACAGCCGGATGCCGATCGTTGTGCGTGCGGTGCCGGAGCAGGAGTTCAACGCCTGGCTGGCGCAGGCGAAGACGAAATTCGCCAACGCGACGCCGCAAGCGCCTGATACCACGAGCGAGCCGCGCCAGCAGGTGGCGTCGGCGGGAGTGCAGCACTGATGTCGGCCACCACTCACGACCACGCCCACGATCATCACGACCACAAGCCGGGCTTCTTTGTGCGTTGGCTTTGCAGCACCAACCACAAGGACATTGGCACGCTCTATTTATGCTTTGCCGTGACCGGCGGGCTGGTGGGCGGCATTCTTTCCGAGATCATGCGTGCCCAGCTGAATTTCCCCGGGAACCACGTGGTGACCGACGGGCAGGCGTGGAACACGATCATCACCTCGCATGGGCTGCTGATGATCTTCTTCTCGGTCATGCCCGCGCTGATCGGTGGCTTCGGCAACTGGTTCATCCCGCTGATGATCGGCGCGCCGGACATGGCATTTCCGCGGCTGAACAACATCAGCTTCTGGCTGCTGCCGCCGGCCTTCACGCTGATCCTGATCGGGTTGTTCATGGGTGAGTCGGGATCGGGGTGGACACTGTATCCGCCGCTCTCGAATGCGACCTATGAGACCGGCATGGGCATGGATTGTACGCTGTTCGCGCTTCACCTTGCTGGTGCGAGCTCGCTGCTGGGTGCGATCAACTTCATCACCACGATCTTCAACATGCGTGCGCCCGGGATGACGCTGCACAAGATGCCGCTGTTCATCTGGGCGATGCTGGTGACGGCGTTCCTGCTACTGCTGTCGATCCCGGTGCTGGCGGGCGCGATCACGATGCTGATCTGCGATCGCAATTTCGGCACCGCGTTCTTCGATCCGGCGGGCGGCGGCGACCCAGTGCTGTTCCAGCACCTGTTCTGGTTCTTCGGCCATCCCGAGGTCTACATCATGATCGTGCCGGGCTTCGGCATCATCAGCCATGTGATCTCGACATTCAGCAAGAAGCCGGTGTTCGGCTACCTGGGCATGGCCTACGCGATGGTCGCCATCGGCGTGATCGGGTTCGTGGTGTGGGCGCACCACATGTTCATCTCGGGCATCGACGTCGATACGCGCGCCTACTTCATGGCGGCGACACTGGTGATCGCGGTGCCGACGGGCATCAAGATCTTCTCGTGGATCGCCACGATGTGGGGTGGATCGATCGAGTTGAAGACGCCGATGCTGTGGGCGATCGGGTTCCTGTTCGTGTTCACCATCGGCGGCGTGACCGGCGTGGTGCTGGCCAATGCGGGCATCGATGAGATCGTGCACAACACCTATTACGTGGTGGCGCACTTCCATTACGTGCTGTCGCTGGGCGCGGTGTTCTCGATCTTCGCCGGGTTCTACTACTGGATCGGCAAGATGTCGGGCCACCAGTATCCGGAGTTCTGGGGGAAGGTGCACTTCTGGCTGACGTTCATCGGCGTGAACCTGACATTCTTCCCGCAGCACTTCCTGGGGCTGTCGGGCATGCCGCGGCGGTATCCGGATTATCCGCAGGCGTTCGCGGGATGGAACTTCGTGTCGTCGATCGGCGCGTATATCGGCGGCGTGGCGTTCCTGGTGTTCCTGTATGTCGTGTTCCGCACCTTCACCTCGAAGGAGCATGTGGCGGACAACTACTGGGGTGATGGCGCGACGACACTGGAGTGGACCGTGTCTTCGCCGCCGCCGTTCCACACGTTCGCGGAACTGCCGCGCTTCCGCTGATGGCCGGGTCGGAGCCCGGCCATGACCACCGGGTCAAGCCCGGTGGCAGGCTTAGAGGATCGGGCTCCGCCCGAAGCATGTTGAGATGAGCGAGTCGGTCACCACCACTACCGGGGCAGCCGAGCTTAGCGACTGGTTCGCGTTGCTGAAGCCTCGGGTGATGACGCTGGTGGTGTTCACCGGTCTGATCGGGCTGCTGATCGCGCCTGGGACCTTGCACCCGGTGCTGGCGTTCACAGCGGTGCTGTGCATCGCGGTCGCGGCCGGGGCATGCGGTGCGATCAACATGTGGTACGACCGCGACATCGATGCGGTGATGCGGCGGACGCGCAACCGGCCGATCCCGGCGGGGCGGATCGAACCGGGTGCTGCGCTGGGGTTCGGCGTGACGCTGGCGTGCGGCGCGGTGATCGTGATGGGGCTGGCAGTGAACATCGCTGCCGCCTCGGTGCTGGCGCTGTCGGTCGCGTTCTATGTGTTTGTCTATACGATGTGGCTGAAGCGGCGGACGCCGCAGAACATCGTGATCGGTGGCGCGGCGGGGGCATTTCCGCCGGTGATCGGCTGGGCGGCGGTGACCGGGTCGGTGGAGTTGGTGCCGCTGGTGCTGTTCGCCATCGTGTTCTTCTGGACGCCGCCGCATTTCTGGTCACTGGCGCTGTTCGCCAACAGCGATTACCAGCGGGCGGGCGTGCCGATGCTGCCGGTGGTGGCAGGTGCGAAGACCACGCGTCGTCACATCGTGGCGTATACGCTGTTGCTGGTGCCGCTGACGCTGGTGCCGTGGCTGATGGGGTTTGCCGGGCCGGTGTATGGCGCCTCGGCGCTGGTGCTGGGGGTCGGATTTATCGCCAGTGTGTTGCGCGTGGCTGCCGACAGGCAGGATGCGGCGGGTATCAGCCTCACCAACGATGCGCCGGCGCGGATGGCGTTCAAGTATTCGATCCTCTACCTGTTCGTGCTGTTCGCGGCGTTGGCGGTTGACAGGCTGGTGGGGTGACCTTGGCTGTGGCTCTTGATCCCGAGGACATGCGTCGCCGCCGCGCGCGCAACTGGGCGGTGCTGATCGTGCTGCTGGGGCTTTCGGCGCTGTTCTACGCGATCACCATCGTCAAGATGACGCATCACGGACAATGAGCCAGTCCAACCGCACCATCGGTCTGACGCTTGCCGCGGTCATCGTGGGGATGGTGGGTGTGTCGTTCGCGGCGATTCCGCTGTACCGCGTGTTCTGCTCGGTCACCGGCTATGACGGCACGCCGCAGATCGGTGCCGCGGTGGCGCCGGGCGCAACCAGCCAGCAGATCACCGTGCGGTTCAATGCCAACACGCATCCGTCGCTGCCCTGGGACTTCCGCCCGCAGCAGGCTGAACTGCGCGTGGCGCTCGGCGACGAACACCTCGCGTTCTATACCGCGCGCAACGACGCCAGCACGGCGGTCACCGGCGTGGCGCTGTACAACGTGACGCCAGACATTGTCGGCAAGTATTTCCACAAGACGGCCTGCTTCTGCTTCAACCAGCAGACCCTCGCGGCCGGGCAGCAGATGCAGTTTCCGCTGAGCTTCTGGGTCGATCCGGCGATCGCCAAGGATCCCAACACGGCGGACGTCCATACCATCACATTGTCCTACACGTTCTTCCGCACGCTGGAAGACGCGCAGAAGTCGGGGGCGTTGGCGGATGCAGGGCCGCATGTCGGTCCGTTGCAGAGGCAAACCCCTTGAACGCAGGGATGAATCCGCGATGATGCGACACAACGGAACGAGAATGGGTTCGGCATGAGCGAGCACATACACGGCGTCACCACGATCGAGAGCTCAGGGCTGAAGCAGCCCTATCATCTCGTCGAGCCTAGCCCATGGCCGATCGTTGGCGGCCTGGCGGGGTTCTGCGTGGTGTTCGGCATCATCCTCGCCGCCCATTTCGGCAGCTACTCGCTGCTGGTCATCGGTGCGATCCTGGTCTTCATCACCATGTTCTTCTGGTGGCGCGACGTGATCCGCGAGAGCCGCACGCCGGGTCTGCACACGCCGGTGGTTCGGCTCGGGCTGCGCTACGGCATGCTGTTCTTCATCACCTCGGAGGTGATGTTCTTCGTCGGCTTCTTCTGGGCCTTCTTCAATTTCGCGCTGTTGCCGGAGACGCAAGGCAACGGACAAACGGTGTGGCCGCCAACCACGATCCACACCTTCGATCCATTCCATCTGCCGTTTCTTAACACGATGATCCTGCTGCTGTCCGGCACCACGATCACCTGGGCGCACCACGGGCTGCTGAACAATGACCGCAAATCGCTGGTCACCGGTCTTGGCCTGACCATCCTGCTGGGCCTTGCCTTCACCTCGTGCCAGGCGATCGAATACTCGGACGCGCCGTTCAAGTTCGTGGGCGGCGGGGTCTATCCGTCCACCTTCTTCCTGGCCACCGGCTTCCACGGCTTCCACGTGATGGTGGGGACCTGCTTCCTGATCGTGTGCTGGTTCCGGGCGCGCGCCGGGCAGTTCACGCCGGATCGACATTTCGGCTTCGAGGCGGCGGCGTGGTACTGGCACTTCGTCGATGTGGTCTGGCTGTTCCTGTTCACCTGCATCTATTGGTGGGGCGCCAGCCCGGTTACCGCGCCACATTGACCGGGCCGCTGCCCTCGCCGCTTCAGGTGGCGCTGGGCTGTCGATGCCCGCGCTGTGGCAAGGGCAAGCTGTACCGAGGGCTCCTGGAGATCCGTGACCGCTGCGATGTGTGCGGGCTGGATCTGCGCAAGAACGATGCCGGCGATGGCGCCGCGGCTGGCGTGACGCTGGTGCTGGGGGCGATCGTCGTGGCGCTGGCGTTCTGGGTGGAGTTTCGCTTCGAGCCGCCGTTCTGGGTGCATGTCGTACTCTGGCCGCTGATCACGGTGCTGGGCGCAATCTGGCTGACGCGGGTCGCGAAGGCGGCGTTGGTGGCGATGCAGTTCCGCCACCGGTCATCCGAGATGGGGTTGTGACCGGACGGTTCCGCCGCCTGCTCTGGCCCGGTGTGATGACGCTGTTCATGCTGGTCGTGCTGCTGGGGCTGGGGTCATGGCAAGTGCAGCGGCTGCAATGGAAGCTTGGCATCCTGGCGCAGATCGCGCGTGCCGAGGCCGGGCCACCGGTGCCGTTGCCTGATTCGCCCACGCCGTTCGCGAAGGTCGAGGTCTCCGGGCATCTGCGCGATGACCTTGCCGCGACCTTCGGCGCTGATGTGCGCGATACGCCGAGGGGGCCGGTGCTGGGCACGCACCTGATCGTACCGCTGGATCGCCCAGGTACGCAGCCAGTCCTGGTGGACCGCGGCTGGATTCCGGACAAACTGCCGCATCCGGTCCCGCCAACCGGCGGAGAGGTCACGCTGCAGGGCTACATCCATCCTGGGGACAGGGCTGGCTGGTTCAGCGCCTCGGACAATCCGGGCGCGCGGCAGTTCTATACGCTGGATCCGGCTGCGATCGCCGCGGCGCTTGGCCTTCCACGCGTCGCGCCGTTCGTCCTTATCGTGATGGGGCGGGTGCCGCCGGATGGCTATCCGATTCCGGCGCAGCAATTGCCGCAGCCGCCGAACAACCATTTATCATATGCCATCACCTGGTACGGCCTCGCTGTCGCATTGGTGGTGATCTTTGTGATCTGGGCCCGGAAGGTAATGGCTGCATGACTGCTTACGATCGCCTGACCGCGCAATTTGAGCGCATAGCGACGCTCGGTGAGGCGTCGTC
>DATJJM010000079.1:0-2449 GCA_035492535.1 Acetobacteraceae bacterium
TCCTGGATGTCCTGGTCGGACAGCTGCGCCACGAAGCCCTTCATGATGGCGTTGTCGCGCTGGCCGGTCTTGTACTCGTTGAGGGCCTGCTGCATGTACATGTTGTACTGGCCGGCCAGGCGCGGGTACTGCGGATCGATCGAGTTGCCGTCGGCGCCGTGGCAGGCGAAGCACGCGGCGGCCTTCTGCTTGCCGTTCTCGATGTTGCCGGCGGCCAGCAGCTGGGTGGAAGCGAACGCCAGGATGGCGCCGAAGGAAAGCAGGGTGAGTGCACGATGCATGCGTTCGGGTCCTTGGCTTACTTGGCGAGGCTGGACAGGTAGGCGGCAATGTCCTGAATGTCCTGGTCGGACAGACTCTGCGCCTGGGCCATCATGGTCGGATGCTTGCGATCGCCGGCTTTGTATTCGTGCAGCGCAGTGACGATGTATTGCTCGTTCTGGCCGGCGATGCGCGGCACCGGATAGTTCGGGTACGCATTGGCGTAACCGGGTACACCATGGCAGCCATTGCACGTATAGATCAGCTTGCGTCCGGCAGCCTTGTCACCCTCGGCATGCACGCTGGCGGTGGCGAAAAAAGCTGCGGCCACGGTCAGGCCAAGCAGTTGCAGTCGAGTCATCAGCATCGTCCCCACGATTCCGGCTGGTACATGGTGAAAGTCCCGGAAGTATAGTCGTAGCGTTCACGAACGGACAACATGTCGCAAGCCACTGATTCGCATCAGTGCGAGGCATCACAGTAAAGGGGCGGGCGCTTCGGCGAGCCTGCGCTGCGCAACGACTCACGCAAGGGACAAACCATGAAAGAAGTGCTTGGGAAAGCGGGAAATCGCCGCGGACTGCGGATGGCCGCCGCTGTTGCGATGGCCTTGGGCATGGCATGGAACAGCGCGCAGGCGCAGGCCGCACCCCCTGCGGCAGATTACCGCATCGTCGGCTACGTGGCCGACGCGCAACCGCTGCCGCCGGTGAGCGCGCGGAAGCTCGACGTCATCAACTATGCGTTTGCGCGGGTCGATGCCAAGGGAGAGGTGCAGTTTCCAAGCCCCGTCGCCGGACAGACGCTGGCGACCCTCACGGGGCTGCGCAAGATCAATCCCAACCTCAAGGTCGTCGTCTCCATCGGCGGCTGGGGGGCGGACTATTTCTCCGACGTGGCGTTGACTGCCCAGACGCGTCAGCGCATGGCCGACGACGTGGCCGCGTTCATCGAAAAATACGATGTGGATGGCGTCGATATCGATTGGGAATATCCCACGCTGGCCGGTCCCGGCATCAGCCACCGCCCTGAAGACAAACGCAATTTCAGCCTCTTGCTGGAGACGTTGCGCGCCCGCCTGGACAAGCTGGGCGCGGCCCATCACGGCCGTCATTACCTGGTGACCATTGCCGCGGCCGACGGCGAATTCGTGGCGGGCATCGAGCTTGAGCGTGCGTCGCGCTCGCTCGACTGGATCAACCTGATGACGTACGACTTCCACAACAGCCTCACCCCGACCACGGGGCATCATGCGGGTCTGCATCTGTCCGATGTCGCGCCTGCCGATGATCGTGCGGGCGACAAGGCGGTGGCGCAGTTCCTTGCGGCGGGCGTGCCGGCGAAGAAGCTCAATCTCGGCGCGGCGTTCTATGGGCGCGAGTTCAGCGGAGTGGATCCTGCGCACGACGGCTTGCAGCAGAAGTATGCGAAGTACGCAGGCAGTCCGTCATGGCGGGAGCTGGTGGCGAGCTACATCGACAAGAACGGCTATGTACGGCATTGGGATGCGAAGGCGCAGGCGCCGTATCTGTGGAATGCGAAGACGCGCACATTCGTGACCTATGAAGATCCGCAGTCGCTGCGGGCGAAAGCGGCGTTCGTCAAGGCGAAGGGATTGGGTGGGGTGATGTATTGGGAGCAGAGCCTGGACCCCAACGAGGAACTGTTGGGCGTGCTCGATGAGGCACTGGGTCATCATTGAGCGTTTTTAGTGTGGGAGCGCACCCTGTGCGCGACAAACCAACGGAGCGATACATTGCAGCGTTGCAGTCGCGCACAGGGTGCGCTCCCACAGTTAGACCGCGCAGGATTGTTTTGCCGCGGTGCTCAGAGCAAGCTCTTCACGATATGAATGCCGGCGGTGTATTCGCCGATGATCGTGCCCAGGCAGACCAGGAAGAAGTTGAGCAGGGTGCGGGCGACGCGGTTGCGCCACCAGCCGCGCCAGTGGCCGATGTCGTCGCGCAGGGTTTCGAAATCGGCCACGCGCGGGCGGCGCACCCAGGCTTCGACCATCGCGCTGATGCCGCCGGAGGGAATGCCGGGACGGAACGGTTTGATCGGTCCGGCAACGAATGCGGCGAGCACGCTCAACGGATGCGCGCCCGCGATGATGGCGCCGATGGCGGAGAAGCCGCCCGTGTAGAGCACCCAGTCGCGCAACGCAGCCGCGCCCAGGGATGGGTTG
>DATJJM010000080.1:0-35872 GCA_035492535.1 Acetobacteraceae bacterium
GGCTTCGCCTTTGGCGTGGGGTTTCAGGGGAGCAGCGCTCCCCTGACCCTTCTCAATTCTACTATGGAATCTTCGTCGTCTGAACCCCGAACGCAACCGGAAGCCGACGGGCCCGCGAGGCCTTTTCGGCAATCCCGCTGATTCCCTCGCGCCGCTTCAGCTCATCCCAGACCTCATTCGGCTCGATGCCGCTGGCGACCCACAAGACGATCAGGTGGTAAAGCACGTCGGCACTCTCCGCGATCACCGCGGCCTGGTTGCCGGCCACCGCCTCGATCAGGCACTCGACCGCCTCCTCGCCGAATTTCTGTGCCACCTTCGCCGGGCCACGCGACAGCAGCCGAGCCGAATGGCTCACCGCCGGGTTTGCGCCGCGACGGCCCATCACCACCGACCACAGCCGATCGAGCACTTCGGCTCCGGGCCGGATCGCAAGCGGCGGCGGCTGCCGCCGAACCGCGGCATCGTCAATCGTGGCCAGGCGCTTCTTCGGCTTGCGTTGTTTCTTCGGCTTTGCAGGCGGCTTTTGTTTGAGGGACTTTCCCATTGGCGACGGTCTCAGGCCGCCTCGCGCGGCATGCGCACCGGCATGCCCGCCGCAAGCAATGCTGTCTTCACTTGCGCAATGGTGAACGTACCGAAGTGGAACACGCTGGCCGCCAGCAGCCCCGTTGCACCCGCCTCTGCTCCCTCGACAAAGTGCTGCAACGTGCCGACGCCGCCCGAGGCGATCACCGGCAGCCGCACCGCGCCACACACCGCCCGCAGCAGCTCGACGTCGAACCCACGGCCCGTGCCGTCCCTGTCCATACTGGTCAGCAGGATTTCGCCCGCGCCCAGTTCGGCCACTTGCCGGCACCACGCGACAGCGTCGATCCCGGTCTCACGTCGTCCGCCATGGGTATAGACCTCCCAGCGCCCGGCTCCCGACTGCTTGGCATCCACCGCGACCACAACGCACTGGCTGCCGAATTTCTGTGCCGCCTCGCGCACCAGCTCCGGTCGCGCAACTGCGGCCGAATTGACGCTGCATTTGTCGGTGCCCGCCAGCAGCAATCTGCGCATGTCTTCTGTCGAGCGGATGCCGCCGCCAACCGTCAGCGGCAGGAAGACGCGCGCGGCGGTGCGCGACACCACGTCAAGGATGGTGTCCCGGTTCTCGTGGCTCGCGGTGATGTCGAGAAAACAAAGTTCGTCCGCACCTGCCGCGTCGTAGAGCGCGGCCTGCTCAACAGGATCGCCGGCATCGCGCAGCGCGACGAAGTTCACGCCTTTGACGACGCGGCCGTCCTTCACGTCCAGGCAGGGAATGACTCGCAACTTCAACATCGGAATCCAAGGTTTAGAATAATCTGGGCGTTGCGTTGCAAGTGACTAATAAATGTAACAGAGCATCTATCCTTGCCGCATACGGATCTTTGCCGCATTTATCCGGATATATGACCCGGTTATGCCGCCAGCAGGGCATGTGCTTCCGCTGGATTGATTCGCCCATCGTATAAGGCGCGGCCGACAATCACCCCTTCGATTCGCCTGCCCTTGGCAGCGCGGCGGAGGTCGATGAGGTCTTGCGGGCCGCCGACCCCGCCCGACGCGATCACCGGCGTGGCAAGTGCGTCAGCGAGCGCCACCGTCAGGTCCAGGTTGAGGCCGGTCAGCATGCCGTCCCGCCCGATGTCCGTGTAAACGATCGCGGCGACGCCGGCGTCCTCAAACGACAGGGCGAGGTCCCGTGCGCTGATCGATGACGTCTCCGCCCAGCCCTCGGTCGCAACCTTGCCATCGCGCGCATCGATGCCCACGACGATTCGATCGGGAAATGCGCGGCACGCCTCGCGCACCAGTGCCGGATTCTTCACGGCAGCGCTGCCCAGGATCACCCTGCGGATACCAGCGGCAAGCCAGGCCCCGATGCCGGCCATGTCGCGGATGCCACCACCGAGCTGCACCGGGATACTGACGGCGCCGAGGATCCCGGACACGGCGGCGGCGTTGACCGGGCGGCCGGCAAACGCGCCGTTGAGGTCAACCACATGGAGCCATGAGAAGCCGGCGTCCTGCCAAGCACGTGCCTGCGCCGCCGGGTCAGGCGCATAGACCGTCGCCTGGTCCATGTCACCGCGACGCAGCCGGACGCACTGGCCATCCTTCAGGTCAATGGCGGGATAGAGCGTGAGTGCCGGCACCCTATTTGCCTCGCCGCCCCCACGGGCGGGCAGCAAGGGCAGGCCGGCGGCACTCAGCCCCCATTCTGTCCACGCTTCGCATTCGGTTTGCGCAGGCGCTTCGCGTAAAAGAACCCGCGAACCGTCTGGCCGCGCACGAACGCATAGTCCGGGTGAACACCCCACCGCTCGTAGCCGAGCGATTCGTACAGCCGGATCGCGGCCTCCTGGGTCTCGCGCACATCCAGGTTCAGCACATAGTAGCCAAGGTCCCGCGCCCGATCCTCGACATGGATCGTCAACAGCCGCGCCAGTCCGTGGCCGCGCGCATAGGGCGCGATATACGAATGCATCAAATGCGCAGCGTGCGCCTGAGCCTCGTTGTTGCGCGGTGGACGGACCAGGTGCGCTGACCCGACGACAAGGCCATTCAGCCGGGCGACGAACAGTTCCCGCTCCGGCACCAGCAATACGCCGCGGAAATAGGTCTCCAGCGCCATACGCCCGGGCGCGTTCACCCAGCCGAACCCGCCGCCGTCGATGATCGCAGCCGCCGTCGACTCACACAGCGCGTGCAGATCCTCGTCGTTGAACCGGGTGACCTGCTCGACCAGAAGCTGGGCAGGTTGGACGGGCGCTTCGTCAGGCATGAATCAGGGTTTCCAGCGCAGGAAATTGCCCAGGATGCGGATGCCCACCTCCTGGCTCTTCTCGACATGAAACTGAGTCCCAGCTCGATTGCCGGCTGCCACCATGGCCACAACCGGTCCCCCATAGTCGGTCATCGCAATCGCCTCGCGTGGATCGCCGCCCTTCAGGGCGTAGCTGTGTACGAAGTAAACGTGGTCACCCGGGGTCAGCCCATCAAGGAGCCTGTGACGCCCCGGAATGAATTCCAGAACATTCCATCCCATCTGCGGCAACCGCAATCCGGCCGCGTCCATCTCCGCGATCTCGCCCTCGATCCAGTGGAAACCCTCCACCACCTCATGCTCCAGCCCGCGCTGGGCCATGAGCTGCATGCCGACGCAGATCCCCAGGAACGGGCGGCCTCTCTCCGTCGCGGATTCTATCGCCTCGCCCATGCCGCGCACTGCCGCCAGCCCGCGCGAGCAATCGGCGAACGCCCCTTGTCCCGGCAGTACGATCCGATCGGCCGCCGCGACATAGTCCGGATCAGCGGTCACTTTGACCTCGGCAGTCAGCCCCTCGCGTTCCGCCGCCAGCACCAGGGCGCGCGATGCCGACGTCAGGTTGCCGCTGCCATAGTCCACCACGGCGACCTTCATATGCGGTACCCGCCCATCAGCGCGCGCTTTCCGGCGGCATGAAGCTGCCCTTCAGGTCGGGGCGGCGCTCGAGCAGATGCGTCAGCGCTTCCAGCTCGCTCCGGCCAGTGACCACCTGAGCCAGGAGGAAACCCCGCTGGTCCAGTGACCACCGTCGCAAATCGTATCCCGACAGCCCGAGCAGCACGATCAGCGCCACCAGCAGTGCAGCCTGCACAATGTCGTGTGTCGTGAATCCGATGATGACGAACGCTGCCAGGCTGATCGCCGCCGGAATCCACGCCCGGTGAAGCGCGAGCCAGATCGGGCCAAAGAACAGGGCGCCCCAACTGAACCCCTCCCGCACCAGCACCGGAGGCGTGCCAGTGCGGACATGTGCGCTCCAGAATTTCACAAAGCGCCTTTGGTCGAAGGGATCGTGTCAGCTGCCCGCGGATCGAGCTCCGACGCAGAGCGCAGCGCCCGGGCCGTGGCCTTGAAGCAGGCTTCGGCGACATGGTGGGCATTACGACCGGAACGGCGAATGACGTGGAGCGTCACCAGCGCATTCATGGCCAGGGCGCGGAAGAACTCCTCGAACAGCTCGGTGTCCATCTCGCCGATCTTGGGACGCTCGAAGGCCACGTCCCAGACCAGGAACGGGCGACCGGAAATATCCACAGCGACTTCCGCCAGCGTTTCGTCCATCGGGATGACGGCGTGGCCGAAGCGGCGGATACCGCGCTTGTCGCCCAGCGCCTTCGCGAAGGCCTGCCCGAGCACGATGCCGACGTCTTCTGTCGTGTGGTGGAAATCGATGTGCAGGTCCCCCTTGGCCTTGATCGTCAGGTCGAACAGGCCGTGGCGGGCGAGCGAGGTCAGCATGTGGTCCAGGAACCCGATACCGGTGGCGATATCCGACTTCCCCGACCCATCGAGCGACAGGGTCAGGCTGATATCGGTCTCTGAGGTGGTCCGCGTCAGGCTCGCCGTACGGGGCATGGCGCGGGACTTAGCGTATCGGCCACGAAGGGTCCACATGGAGAACACGACAAGCGTGCCCTGGGCGTGACGCGGGGAACCAACCGCACCATGGCAGAACAGGTCCACCACCCGCGCGCGCCAGTCGCCGCCAAAAACCAGCCCTCGGTTCAGCGGCGGCTGTGCCTGCTTGTCCGCCTTGGGATCGACAGCACCATGGCGATCGCCAGCGCCGTGCTGGTGGCCGCCTGCGCGACCCCGAAGGCATGGGCATAGGCATCCCGCCCAACCCCACCGTCCAGCACCGCGAAGAACAAACTCCCGATTGCCGCGACGCTCAGCGCCGCACCGATCTGAAGCGCCGAGGTCAACACGCCCGCGGCCACGCCCGCCTGGGCCGGCGGCACGTCTCCCAGGGCGGTGTTGAACAACCGTGGATACGCGATCCCCTGGCCGAAGCCCGCCAGCAGCACGGTCAGCGTCACCGGCCAGCCGTCGAATCCCAGCACGATCACGACAGCCACCGAGGCATAGCCCGTCACCTGCACCATCATCCCCAGCGTCAGCAGCCAGGGCCGCAGCCGCACCAGATGCCCGGTCACCAGCGGCCCGGCGAACAGGCCAATCCCGTACGGCAGGATCGCGATCCCGGTGAACAGCGGGTCAGTGCCGTAGCCCTCCTGCTCATAGATCGCGAACAGCACGTAGAAGGCGGTGGTGAAGAAGAACAGCGTGCCGACCAGCACGCCGCGCCGGAAGCTCGGGATGGCCAGCAGCCGCAGATCCACCAGCGGGCTGCCGCCGCCATAGGTCAGCCGCTTCTCCAGCCAGACGAACGCCGCGCCGAATACCGGCATCAGCGCCAGCAACACGAATGTCCATACAGGCCAGCCCTGCTGGCGGCCCTCGGATAGCGGAAGCACCAGGCAGGCCAGCGCGATCGACACCAGGGCGGCGCCACCGATGTCCAAAGTTCGGCGCTGATTGCCGCTGGTCTCTGGCACCACCACCCAGGCGGCAGCCAGCACCGCCAGGCCAATCGGCAACTTGACCAGGAATATCGTGCGCCAGCCCCAGCCGAACGGGCTCCACTCCACCAGCGCGCCGCCAGAGAATTGCCCGATCGCGGCCGCCACCCCGACCAGCATCCCATAGACGCTGAGCGCCTTGGCCAGCTCGGACTCCGAGGGGAACAGGGCACGGATCGACCCCAGCACCTGCGGTCCCAGCATCGCCGCCGACATGCCTTGCAGGATGCGGCCGATCACCAACTGCACCGGCGTCGCCGCCAGTCCGCACAACGTGTTGGTGGCGACGAACCCCGCCATGCCAAGCATGAAGATGAGCCGTCGCCCGTACAGATCACCGAGCCGCCCGCCGGTGATCAGGAACACCGCGAAGGTGCCGGCATAGCCGGACACAACAAGCTGCAGCTCGGCCGGCGACGCACCGATGGAAGTATGGATCGACGGCAGGCTGACATTGACGATGAAGAAGTCGATCGAGGGCAGCAGCGCGCCGATGGACAGGACGGCGAACGCGAGCCAGCGGCCCGACCGGGAGAGCGTGGTGGCCGACGAAGTGGCTGGCACGGGACTGGACGTTTCCTGCACGGCTTGCGGCCTGAGTAGCGGCCCGACCCGGCTGCCACAAGGGCGGCACCTGCGCTTATGATGCAGCGATGAACCGCGACCCAGCCCGGCTGTACGCGCGTCTTGGTGTCGATCCGTCGGCTCCACAGGCGGCGATCACGGCTGCATTCCGGCGCAAGGCGCGCGTGCTGCATCCGGACGTGCCAAGGACGGGCAACACCGAGGCATTCGTCTGGGTCAAGGAAGCCTACGAGGTGCTCGGCGATCCCAGGAAGCGTGCTGACTACGATCGATCGGCGCGCACCACTGCCTCGGCCCCGCTGCGAACCGGGCCGGTGATCGAGGAAGTACCGCTGCTCTGGCCCAAGTTCTCGGATCTGCCGCTCGCGTTGTGGATCGGATTTGGCACCGTGTTCTCCCTGGCCTCCGGAATGGCGGTGTACGAGCTGACCCGCCCGGCATCACACGAATCGGTGGTGGAGATCCATCCGACCGCACCGACCGTGGCCCCGTTGACAACGGCTGAGGCCGACGTGGCGACCAGCGGCGTGGCCACGCATTACGTGCTGCCGGGCGGCGGTGCGGCCATGGTGTGGCGGCGTGGCGCCGCACAGGACGCGTTCCTGCCGGCCGGACGCGTCGCCGACTTCACCTCCGTGCAGGTCCTGGGCATTCTGGCGAATAGTGGACTGGTGGGCATCCGCCTGGCGGATGGCGGCATCGGCTTTGTGGACCCGGATCGGCTGGCAACCGGCGACCAGACCACGGCCCATCGCGCCTACTGCGCCTATAACGCCGGTGCGCCACCCTACAACGGCGAGGTCCTGAGCCGGCGCGGCACCGGCTCCGGTCGGCTGACGATCGAGAACCGCGGCAGCGAGCCCACCGTGGTCAAGCTGCGCGACGAGGTCGGCCAGGCGGTGATCAGCGTCTTCGTCGCCGCGGGCAATGCGGCGACGGTGACGAACCTGCCGGCACAATCCTATCGCCCCGATTTCGCAGTCGGAGAACTGTGGAGCCGCGCCTGCGAGGGCTTCACCGCGGGCATGCGGGCACAACGCTTCGTTGGCTATGGCCGGCTCGAAGGCCTCTCGCCGCTGGTGGTGCCGCCAAGCCTTTCCGTATCTCCCGCACCGGTGGATATTCCTGACGCGGCATTCGGACAGGACTAGCCATGGCCATCAGGTTGCAGGAGTCATTGCGCGGGCTGTTCTACGCGCCGTTCTATGTGGCGCTGGCCCACGATGCCTATGCATCCGAAGGCGTGGACGTCCAGTTCGCCAGCTCGCCGCGTCCCGGCGATGCGGCTGTCAACGTGATGAACGGCACAGTCGACGTATGCTGGGGTGGCCCGATGCGGGTGATGCAGGCCTATCAGCAGATCCCTGGCTGCGACCTAGTCTGCTTCGCCGAGGTGGTGACGCGCGACCCCTTCCTGCTGATCGGACGCGAGCCCCGACCTGGTTTCGCGCTGCGCGATCTGCTCGGGCTGCGCGTGGCGACGGTAAGCGAGGTGCCAACGCCATGGATGTGCCTGCAAGAAGACCTCCGCCGCGCGGGCATCGATCCGGCAGCGGTGACGCGGATCGCCGATCGCACCATGGCAGAGAATGTGGCGGCGCTGGCGCGCGGCGAGGTCGATGTGGTGCAGGTGTTCGAGCCGTTCGCCTCGAGTGGCAATTGTCCCGTGTGGTACGCGCAGGCGGATCGCGGACCAACCTCCTACACGACATTCTATGCACGTCGTGACCTGCTGACCGCGCGACGCGATGAATTGCTGCGCATGACCCGCGCCATCCATCGCACACTCAGATGGGTGGCGAAGTCGGATGGTGATGCAATCGCTTCCGCCATTGCCTGCTACTTCGAGGATGTGCCCGCATCGGTGCTGGCCCGGGCCTGCGCACGCTACAAGGCACTGAGGATCTGGGGCCACGATCCGCACCTTCCGCGAGCCGGCTACGATCGGCTGCGCGCCAGCCTGGTGTCGGGTGGATTCGTATCACCGGGAACAGATTTCGAAGTCGCGGTGGACAACAGTCTCGCCGACGCAGTGATCAGGAGGGAAACCGATGCCGCACGCAACAACGGATGACGGAGTGCGCCTCTACTACGAGGAGACCGGCTCAGGCCGTCCGGTCATCTTCGTGCACGAATACGCCGGTGACTACCGGAGCTGGGAACCGCAGATGCGGCATTTCGGCCAGCGTTACCGCGCCGTCACCTATAATGCTCGCGGCTATCCGCCCTCGGATGTGCCGGAGGAAGTGGCGAAATATTCGCAGGCGCGCGCGGCGGACGACATCGCCTCGGTGCTGGACCACCTGAAGATCGACAAGGCGCACATCGTCGGGCTGTCGATGGGCGGCTTTGCCACACTGCATTTCGGCTTCCGTCATCCGGGTCGCACACTGTCACTGTGTGTAGCCGGTTGTGGCTACGGCGCAGAACGCGGCCAGACCGAAAAATTCCGCGCCGAAGCCGACACGATCGCGGCATTCATCCTGGACCAGGGGATGGAGGTGTTCGCGGCGAAATACGCCTACGGCCCGACGCGCGTGCAGTTCGAGAACAAGGACCCGCGCGGCTTCGAGGAGTTCAAGCGCATGCTGGCCGAGCACTCCGCGCTGGGCGCGCGCAACACGCAGCTTGGCGTGCAGCGCGAGCGGCCATCGCTGTATGACCTGGTCGACCAGATGAAGGCGCTGAAGCTGCCGACGTTGATCCTGACCGGCGACGAGGACTGGCCGTGCCTCGCCCCCGGCCTGCTGATGAAGCAGACAATCACCAGCGCGGCGCTGTCGGTGATGCCGAACTGCGGCCATGCGATCAACATCGAGGACCCGGACGAATTCAACCGCATCGTCAGCGCGTTCATCACTCAGGTTGACGCGGGACGCTGGCCGATGCGCGACCCGCGCGCGGTATCGGGGTCGATCACCGGGATGAAGTAGGCACCCCACCAAGCCCAGCCTGCCGCATCATCCGATCGACGTGGCCGATCAGAGCGCGGCAGGCGGCGTCTTCATTCGCGAACGTATCCAACGGCGACTTGCCGCCGCGTTCGCTGTAGTAGACCGACCAGCCGGATGACGTCGCTTCGATGCCGACGCATTCACCGGCACCAAGGCCGCCGTCCGTCACATAGTACCAGTCAGGGACTCCCGCACGGCGAAGCAGGCTTGCCATTTCCTGAACTGTCACCTGTTGCCACCTCGATCGAACCGGCCTCGCGCAACTTATACGCTGGTTCGTCGGTCTTGTATTGCGTCGCGCCACCCGGTTCGTCGAACCATGCCGCTGCCTTGCAGGTCTGCACGTGCAGCGGCGTGTCCACGCGATAAACCGTGTACACCATCTTCGAACAGACATAAGGCACGGCACGGGCTGCGTAGCTCTCGCCTCGCGGGCTGAAGAAGGTACCGCCTTCGCTGCCGAAACGATCGATCATGGTGCCGGCGGGCAGCGTCTGCGATACCGGTGCCGCGGCGCAGCCGTCATTTGGCGGCCATGCGAT
Organism: Acetobacteraceae bacterium; assembly: GCA_035492535.1. Taxonomy (GTDB): domain Bacteria; phylum Pseudomonadota; class Alphaproteobacteria; order Acetobacterales; family Acetobacteraceae; genus JAMXLO01. Next base: position 9,524 of record DATJJM010000080.1, read on the forward strand.
CTGTCCGTTCGGATGCCACTTCTCGGCCAGGTCCGGGCGGATGTTCGCCGGCAGCGTTGATGCGGTCTGTTGCGCGGCCGGCGGTGCGCAGGCAGCCAGCAGGCCGAGCAACAACAATATAGGGAGTGCGCGCGGCACCGTATTCCTCCTGTTTTCATCGATGCCGATGTGCATAGTCGATGTTATGGCAGAGTGGCGATGCAGGCGCGTGAGACGGGCGTCAATCTCCATCGAATATTGCCTCAGGCAGCAATGCGGACACCACGTAGTTCGGCACATCGACCACGTTGGAGATGCGCAGATCGACCGCCACCGAGCAGATCACATAGGCCTGCTCGCGCGAGAACCCGCGTTCCTGCAACAGCTCCATCATGTTGAGCACCGCGTTACGGCATGCCAGCGTCAGGTTCTCCGCCTCGATCTCGCCCGCCGCGTTGATCGGCATCCCCATCACGCCGAGGAACCTTTCCGGCGCGGCAAACCGCGGATCAGCGAAATAACTCGTGCGCGAAAATACCGGCGAGTTGAATTTGCGCCGGGTCGCCAGCCCCTTGTGTAGCCTGAACCGCACCACCGCCGTGGCGCCCATCTCCACCGCGGTCACGCACACCTCACCATCACCTTGCGCGAAATGCCCGTCACCGGTGGAGAACAGCGCACCTTCCTTGAATACGGGGAGAAAGAGTTTCGCGCCCTTGGTAAGCTGCTTCACGTCGAAATTGCCGCCGTTCTCCCGTGGCGGCAGCGTTCGCAGACCTGTCAGACCGCAAGGACCCACCGGCACCGCACCGTTTGCATCAGGCGGCAGTGCGAAACCGCCTGCATCGATCACCCGCTGTTCGCGCGCCGTCCACGCCGCAAGGTGCTCCGCACTCGGTGCCACAGCGGACACGCCCATGAACGGCGCCCCGGGAATCCGCACGCCCGGAAGCTGTGGCGACGTCGCCCAGTTGTCCTTGAGCTGCCAGTGCACCAGGAATGGCGTCGTCATCACGTCGCGCAGGAACCCAAGCCCCGGCATGATCGCGCTGAACGCGATGGGCTGCGGGATGATGTCGGTGAACTCGATCTCCAGCATGTCGCCTGGCTGCGCGCCCTTGACGAACACCGGGCCGGTTAGCGGATGCACCGCGCCGGCGTTCAGGTTGGCAAAATCGGCAATGGTCGTCGCCGGCGTGATCTGACCATCGAGCGCATCGCGGGTTTCCAGCGCGATCTCCTCGCCTTCGCCGATCTCGGCGGCGGGCGGAATGTCAGGATGGTAGCGGTTGTGGCCGCAATTGGGTTCATCGCAGAGCGGCTTGCTGCGGTCGATGCGAATGGCGTGCATGGCCGGACCTCATGGGGGGGACATCGCTTATTTAACACAGAGAACGCCGAGGACCACGGAGCGCTACGGAGACGCGAGATCATGCGCTTCCGCACGCAGTGCGTATATACCTCCTCCGTGGTGCTCCGTGGTCCTCGGCGTTCTCCGTGTTGAATCTTGACTTCGTCACCACAGCGTATAGCCGCCATCGATCACCAACGCAGCCCCGGTCATGTACCGCGACGCATCGGACGCCAGATAAACCGCCAGCGGCCCCAGATCCTCGGGCCGTCCGAACTTGCCCATCGGAATCTGCGCCTCGAATGCCTCGATCACATGCGGTGATTCACGCGCCCAGCGCTGGTTCGGCTCCGTCATGAAGCCGCCAGGCAGGATGGCGTTCACCGTCACATCGCGCGGAGCCCAATCGGCGGCTGTGGCGCGCGTGAACTGGATCACCGCGGCCTTCGCCGTCTCGTAGTGACGCCCGGCGATGCCGCGATTGGCGATCAGTCCACTGACCGAGGCGATGTTGATCACGCGCCCGCCCTCGCCGCGCGCGAGCATCGCGCCGCCAATCAGCTTGGTACAGAGGAAGGTGCTGGTAAGGTTCAGATCCATCATCTGCCGCCAGTCTTCCAGCGATTGCTCTTCAACCGGCACGTTGATGCGACGGCCGCCGATGTTGTTGATCAGGATGTCGATATCACCGAGCGCCAGCGCGGCTCGACAGGCACGCTCGCACTGCTCGGGGATCGCGACGTCGGCCTGCAGCGGCCAGGCCTGCCGTCCGATCGCACGGATATCGGCTGACGTGCGCGCGAGACTGTCCGCGTCGCGGCCGACCAGCACCACATCGGCACCAGCCTCTGCAATGGCGACAGCCATCTCACGTCCCAGACCACGGCTGCCACCGGTGATGAACAGGCGCTTGTTGTCGACGCGGAAGCGGTCAAGCACGGACATGTCGGGTCACTCACGATTGCCGCGCCATCATCCGCTTTCGGACAAGCTGCGCAATCGCCGCCGGCGCCTGGTCCGGAATCGCGAACACGGAACTGACATTGATCTCGCACAGCACGTAGGTGTCCTCGCCCGATGCAGTCCGCGGCCCGTAGAGGAAGTCCGCATCCCAGATGATCGGCATCGACGCACGGTCGAGGCCGAGCGTCTGCATCATCTGTGGCACCCACTCCGTTTCCATTCGCATCCGAAGTGCCTGGAAAGGATCCGCCGACGCACCGTGCATAACGCGCGGCCCAGGCTGCGCCTGCGGAGAATCCGGCCCCTCCGGCGGCGGTGGTATCAGCGCCTTGATAAGCTGGTGCCCGAAGCCGACAACCCGATCCACGCCGACATAGCAGCGGATCATGCCGTCCGGCAGGCGCGGCTGAAACGGCTGATCGATGATGCACCCGTCCCCCGCAAAGTATCCGCGGCAACGTGCCATGAATGCGGCAAGCGACAGCTCTTCCGGCACGCTGCCGCGACGCGCTTCCAGGACGCGCACAACCGCATTTGGACCGCCAAGAGCCTCGACCTTCCACACCCCTTGTCCGCCATTGCCGCGATTTTGCTTCAGCACCCGAGGACCGGCAGATCGCAACCGCACCGGAAACTCAGCATCAAATTCCGTCGTCGTGCGATAGAGTTGCGTATCGGTGCCCCAGCCAAGATGCCTGGTGCGATGAAGCACCTCCTTTGTTCCCATCTTCAGAATCGTGTCGGGATGCGCGCTGACCCAGGGCCCCTGTGTCGCGACATCGCGCAGGAGCGCATCCAGAACTGTCCGATCCTTACCGTCATGTAGCGGATCGACCCACACCAGAACGCCATCGGCCGCCAGGAGCTGAACCCGCACATCATTGGCGAAGCTCTCGTCGAACACCGCCGGCTGTGCGTCGATGCCGATCGCCGCCAGTTCCTCGAACACGCGGAAGAAGCGATTGTTCTGTGCGGTCGCGCTGCGTCGCGCGTCGGCGTCGCCTCGCCACACGATACCGATCTTAATCGGTTTTGCACTTGCCATTGATCTCTCTCCCCTTGATCAGGGTTGCGGACGCATGACCCAAATCGACGCGTCCGAGCCCAGCAGACCGGCGCGAGCAGCGACAAACAGCCGGTCGAGTTCCGGCACGAACAGGCTGGTGCGCGCACCGCCCGACGTGTTCACTGACGGCAGCGCATTGACACCGGTGACGCTGACCTGGAATACGCCCACCACCCCTGCGCCGCAGCTCACGTAGTAGCGTTGTCTCTTGGCATCGAAGAATACGTCGTCAGCATCGCCGCAGGCGGCACTCCTGCTGAGTTCGCGCCCGGTCGCAGACTCGATCCGCACAAACCGCGGCGGCGCACGAAACACCACAGCGACAGTTCCGGCTTCCCCGAGCGCCATTGGGAAATTTCCCGACACGCCAGGAAATCTCCAAATCGCAATCCGTTTGTTGGCCTTGAGATCGGCAACTTCGATGCCAGCCGCGTCGGGTACATTGACATAGACGCGGCCGTCCGAGGCCCACTGGAATCCTTCCGGATGCGCCGCGAGCGGCTGTTTCTGGCGCACTGTACCGCTTAACGGATCGATGACCGCCAGGCCGCCGCTGCCATAGCCAACCAGCACGCCCCGCCCATCCGGAGCAAGCCGGACATTGTCGGCGTCGTCACCAAAATCGATGCGCCCCACCTGTGAGAACGTGTCGGCACTGAACAGGCGCAGCGTGCCATCCGCAGCACTGGCAACAGCGATCCTGTCGGCCAACGGCACATAAAGGACCCCTTGCGGCTCGCGCAGTCCCGAAAGGCGGTGAACGACCTGCTTCGCTGCCAGATCGACGATGTCCACGGTGCCGTTGCCAAGTTCGGCGACAACAAGACGCTTCCGCCCGAGATCAATCGCGAGGTGATCGATGCGCCCCGACGTGTGCGGCAGTGGGATCGTGGCCTCCAACGTCAGAGGCGGAACGCTCTCCGCCCGTGCAGGCGCAATCAGCGCGCCCATCAGCATTGCCAGACAGCCACCAATCCTTCGGAACCAAAGCTCGCTGCGCATCGGATGCGGCGCGCTATTGAACGAACACCCAGGCGGGCTGCAGGATCGGAAACGCAACCAGGCCAACGACTGCCGCACCGCCGACAAGCAGCGGATTGTTCACTTTGAAACTGAACAGCAGGCCGAGGCACACCAGCGCGATCAGTGCGGTGAGCCAGTCGCCGATTGCGATATTTCCAAGCAGGATGCTCGCACCAAGAATCGTACCGATCGCCGCGGCAAACGCCCCTTTGACGAACCCCTGCACATTGGCATTCCCTCGATGCCGCAACAGGATTGGCGCGACCACCAACACCATGAGGAAGGACGGCAGGAATATTCCGATGGTCGCAACCAGCGATCCCCAGAACCCCGCAACCAGATAGCCGACGAAGGTCGCGGTGATCACCACGGGCCCCGGGCTCATCATCCCGATAGCGACAGCCACCAGGAATTCGCGCGGGTTGAGCCAGTTGGTCTCCCGCACGAGCCCCTGCTCGAGAAACGGCACGATCACCAGTCCACTGCCGAAGGTCAGGCTTCCGGCCTTCAGGAAGAAGCCGCCGAGCTTGGCGAGAAGCGGCAGCGACACAGTATTCGCCGCGCCGGCGGCGATGCCAGAGGCGCCGAGTGGCGCCGCGACAGCCGGCAGGGTAGCGGTCGGTGTGCGGCGGAGCGATGTGCCGTAATAAAGGACACCGCACAGGCCAGCTCCGATGAAGACGGCCGCCATCTCCGCACGGACAGCCACCGTGACGACAAAGGCGGCGATCGCTATCGCCCACTGAAAGCGGTCCTCCATGCCGAGCTTTGCAAGCCGCCAACAGGAATGAACGATGAGCGCGATGACCGCCGGGCTCACACCGTAGAAGATGGCCGTCATCCAGGACAGACCGCCGAAATGCACGTAGATCGCGCCGAGTGCCGCCACCATGAGGAAGTTCGGCAGGATGAACGACCAGCCTCCCGCCCATGCTCCCCAAAAGCCACTTCGCATGTAGGCGATGAAAATGCCGACCTGGATCGCGAGCGGTCCCGGCATGGACTGGCTGATCGCGATTGCCTCGCGCATCTGATCCTTGGTGAGCCAGGCCTTGCCTTGCACCAGGTCCTTTTCCATCTGGCCGCACAGCGCGACCGGGCCACCAAAGCCGGTTGCGCCAAGGCGCAGGAAATACGCGACCACGTCGAGGACGGGGCCGCGGGGCGGGGTCACCGTCGAACTGGAGAGGCTCATGACCGCCCTCCCGTCCCTGGCGTCGGCCAGTTGTGCAGCTCTTCCGCCGCGTCGCGCGCCCAGCGGTAGAACGCATCGTACAACGGCATCGCAGCCTCGAGCTGCGCCAGGTCGTCGCGATACATCCGTGACAATCCGAGCGAGGCGGCAAGCAACCCCGCCGCCTGCGGTGCCAGGTCCAGCCGGTCGGTGTCGGCGCCCCGCACGATGGGCGCCAGACGATCCAGCGCTTCCGAATGCAGGCCGAATTCGTCCAGCATCACATCGAAGGTGCAGCTGTCGCCGCGATGGCTCCAGAAGACATCCTCGATATCAAAGGGCGTTGCCTTGAACCGGTCGGCCGCATCCCGCACCTCGGACGGTGCCACGAACAGGAACACCGCGGAGGGGTCGACAAAACGCCGGATCAGCCACGGGCACGCTACCCGATCGATCTTCGGCCGGACGCGCGTGACCCAGACCGTGCGTCCCTGGCTGTCGCGCGATGGGACATGATCCGGGCGGACCAGCAAGCCATTGGCTTTGACCCAGGCTTCGAAGCCGCCTTCCAGGTTTTCCGCACGGGCGCCGGCGTGCCTCAGCCAGGCGGCGACACCCTGGCTCAACTTCAATCCACGCTTGCAGAGCACAACCACGGCGCGGCCGGCATAGTCGCTGGCCCAGGATGACACCGTGCGGAAATCACGCCGGATGCTGCCCGGCAGCATGCGGGGATCGGCGGCATGGTCGGCGTCGGTACAGACGTCGATGATTACTGGCCCGTCGGGGGTTCCGATGAGCCGGGCGAGCTGGGTAACAGTGATTGTGTCAGGTATGGGCACGGGCGTCCCTCTCCTACCATGGAGTTCGGAACGCGATGCTCTGGCCAAAGCCTCACGGGGTGATCGCGGTCAACCCCTTGGGCGCCAATCTGGTTGTCGGCACGCGTCTTGTCAATCTGCCGATAGTCGGGTCAGGACCGCGGGCGACGATCGACGTTTTCGCGAAAGACGCCCCACAGCCATGGCCCATCGCGCGCCGGCTACGGCGTCCCTGGACCCCATCCGGGTGGCGCCACGAACTGCCGCCAGTGCTGCTCCAGCAGTCCCGCGACATGGATCGTTGTCCGATCACCATACAGCGGCCCGACGATCTGCACGCCGATCGGCAGCCCCGCCTGCGTCATCCCGATCGGTGCCACGCTCGCCGGCAGATGGAACCCACATGTCACGCCTGGCCAGAACAGCATGTCGTTATACGCGACCTCACGCCCGTTGATCGTGATGCGCCGCTCCCACGTTTCGCCATCCTGCCGATGCGGCAACGCAGCCGTCGCGATAGGCGGACACAGCAGCACGTCCCACCCATGGAAGAACGCACCCCAGGCGCGCCGGACCTGGAACCGGCGCTCATTCAGCCGCAGCCACTCGCGGTGAGTCATATCGACGGTGCGCACCTGGATCGCATTGGCGCTCATGTCGTCCGCCGGGTAGTGCGCCTTGCCCTCCCGCCAGAGCTCCACCATTTCCTCACTGTGCCGCGCGCTCAGCGCTGTCGCCAGCATCTTCAGATACAGATGATATGCCTCGGTCGCATCGAACTCCGGCCGCGCGATGCGATTCACCTTGGCGCCCTTGCTCTCCAGGAAATCGGCCACCGCCTCGATCGCCGCGGTCACCTCTTCGTCCGTCTCCTGCCCTTTCTCGCCGGACCACACGGCAATCCGCAGATCACTCAGCCGCATCGCACGCGGCGGCGGCAGAGGCGTTTGCGCCGCCGTCTCCGCCTCATCGGGGCCGGCGATCGCATCCAACACCAGCGTCAGATCGGCAGCCGATCGCGCCAGCGGCCCGATCACCGAGATATCGGTCACCGCGGCGCTCACCGCCAGCGCGTGGCCGCGCGTCGGGCACAGCCCCCACGTCGGCTTGTGCCCGAAAACGCCGCAGTAATGCGCCGGCACGCGCACCGATCCACCGATATCGCTGCCGATCTCCAGTCCCGTCAGCCCGGCAGCCGTTGCCGCGGCACCGCCGCCGGATGACCCACCCGGCGTATGCCCTGCATCCCACGGATTGTTCGTCGTGCCGTAGATCGGATTGTAGCTCTGCCAGTCCTGCAACCCGACCGGCACGTTGGTCTTCCCGAAGATCACCGCTCCGGCCGCCTTCAACCGCTTCACCGCCAGCGCGTCCTCATGCGCCACGTGATTGCGATGCTCCTCGAAGCCCCACGTGCTGTGCAGGCCGGCGACGCCAAAGCTTTCCTTCACCGTCATCGGCACGCCGAGCAGCGGTGCCGTGTGCCCCGCCGCCCGCTGCCGATCGAGCGCCCGCGCCTGCTCGCGCGCACGCTCGAAATCGCGCACCACGACCGCGTTGGTCTTGCCGTCCAGCGCCTCGACCCGCGCGATGAAGTGGTCCAACAGCTCGACGCAGCCGATGGCGCCGCCGCGGACCAGTTCCGCGAGGCGCCACGCCGGAAGGAAGGTCGGATCCATCAGGTGCTGGATGAGTTGAACGCACCGCCATCCAGCAGCAGGTTCTGCCCGACGATATAGCTGACCTTCGCCGAACACAGGAATGCGCAGGCCTCGCCGAACTCGGCCGGATCGCCCGCGCGCCCCGCCGGATTGGTCTGTAGGCGATCGGCCACAACCTCATCGACCGAACGGTTGGTCCGCTTGGCTGCCTCCTGGAAGCCGCTGCGCAGCCGATCGGTCAGGAATGGCCCGGGCAGGATGTTGTTGATGATGACGTTGTGCTTCGCCACCTGCCGTGCGAGGCCCGCCACGAACCCGGTCAGCCCCGCGCGCGCACCGTTGCTCATGCCAAGCTCTGGAATCGGCGACTTCACCGATGCTGATGTGATGTTCACGATCCGCCCGAACTTGCGTTCGATCATGCCATCGACCACCGCCTTGATCAGCAGGATCGGCGTCAGCATGTTGGCATCGACCGCCTTGATCCAATCGTCGCGGCCCCACTCACGGAAATCGCCACGCGGCGGTCCGCCCGCGTTGTTCACCAGGATGTCCGGCGCCGGGCACGCCGCAAGCGCCGCCGCGCGGCCCGCATCGGTGGTGATGTCACCCGGCACCGCTGTGACTTTGGCACCGGTCGCCTTGCGGATCTCGTCGGCGGTCTTTTCCAGTTCAGCCGCGGTGCGCGCAGTGATCACCACGTCAACACCCTCGCGCGCGAGCGACATGGCGCAGGCGCGGCCGAGGCCCTTGCTGGCAGCGCAGACAATGGCTTTCTTGCCTTTGAGCCCGAGATCCATGAGTGGGGTTTCCTTCCGTATCGATACCCCACGCTGTCATCGCCGGAGCGGCGAGGCAATCCCCGCGGGCGACGGATGTCGACGGCATTCCAGGCTTCGCGCCCAGCCGCGCCAATGACAGCCACCGACGCGCAATGCAGTGAATGATCCGGCTGTTTTTCCGCGTCCGGTGGATTGCGGACGTCATCGCCGCAGTGACCGGCAGGTGGATCACCTGCGAAACAATTATGCAAACTTTCTGCAATAGATGCAATAGAACGGTCGCCGCGGCCGGCCGCGGCGACGATCACCCGGATAAGTTGGGCACCCACCGGCGCGTGAATTATCCGTGGTTATCGCGTCCAAATTTATCTTACCGCTAAGAAACGATGGTTTGACGCTTGCCGCCGCCGGCGAAGCGGCAAACTACCTTATTTTTAGCGAAGTTTCCCAGGCGAATGACGGATTGCTTCTGCTGGAGTATGCCGGTCCCCGCACACTGGCTCCTGAAAAGCAGCCAGGAGAGACCGAGCCATGCCCACAGTCACTGTCGCTGGAGCACACGGCCAGGTCGTCAGCCTGACGTTCGACACCGCCAGCAACGCGGCTATTGCCCAAAAGCTCGCCGCCGCCATCACCGCTGGCGTGCAGAACGGATCGATCCTCCCGGCAGTCGATACCGACGGCACGCCGCCGGCGGTACCAGGCGGCAAGATAGGCGAATGGGTTCAGACGCATGCCGGTACGACGATACTGCCGCACGGTTACAAGGCAGTTGTCGATACGGCACCAGACTCAATCATCTTCGGCTCCGGCGATAATGGTGAGTCGATCCTCTCCAGTGTCGGCGACCTCACATTCATCGCCACCAGCGGCTCAGGGACGGTGGTGGCAGGCGGTGGCGACAACCGCATCGTACTGTTCAGCAGCGACAAGGGCCCCTGGTCGATCAACACCGGCAAGGGTGACGACACGATCATCGCCCAGAACACCGGCAATGACACGATCAATGCCGGCGGCGGTCACAATTCCATCCTGCTGGGCAGCGGCAAGGATATCGTGCTGTCCACCGGCGACGATACGGTCACAGCTGCCAGCGGACAGGAAACCATCTCCGCGACTGGCAAGCACAGTGATCTTGTCTACGGCAACGCCAGCAACCTTTTCTTCGTCACCGATCTTGGTTCCGCCACCATCGTCGGCGGCTCCGGCAGCGATACCTTCATCGGCGGAACGGGCCCCGACCTGGTCTATGGCGGCACCGGCGGCCACAACTTCCTGATGGCCGGCACCGGTGCGGCAACGCTGTTCGGCGGCGGTAACGGCGATCTGCTCATCGGCAATGGCAACAAGTCGCAGGCCCTGCACGCCGGCGCCGGCAACGAGACCCTACTCGGCGGCATGGGTGGCGACACGTTCTTTGGCAGCGCCGGGTCCACGCAGATCATCGGTGGGTTTGGTGCCGATACGTACGTCGCCGGCACCGGAGCCGCGACAATCACCAGCGGTTTCACCAGTAACCTGTTCGAGTTCACCAACGGCCAGGCCGGCGGGACCGAATCGATCCAGGGCTTCCTCAGCGGTCGCGATCACATCGACTTGCAAGGCTACGGCAAGAACGAGGTCAACAACGCGCTGAAATCGCAACATCAGACCGCCGGCGGCGACGTCATCACGCTGTCCGACAACACGACGATCACCTTCGCGGGCGTCAGCAGCCTGACCGCCAGCGACTTCGTCACCAGCCCCGGCAGCGCGAGCGGGAGCGATCCGGTCTCCGGCAATCCGGGCAACGGCAACAATGGTCATCACGGCCACGCCGATAGCAACGATCACAGCCATATCCGCAACTCGACCCTGCCTGATCACCACGGATAGGCACTGATCAACCCGCACCAGCGTCCCGCGCCCTTGCCGCCGCCCAGGCTGGACCTTTCATGGGGGTCCGGCCTTCGGCGTATCGGGCAATTGACGGACCCGCAGCACCCGCCGTAGTTTGCGCGCTGTCGGCGATGCCGGCCCTCGTGATTTGTCCGGCCGGATTGCGGCGAGGTGAAACAAGCGCGCTAAAGAGGCCAGCAAGCAGCGACAGGCTGCAAGCTGCTCCATCGGTCGGGCCAACTGCTCAAGGGGCCCAGACAGTGACCACCGATCACTCCAACCACCGCACCGCAACCCGCCTCGTGCATGGCGGCGTCCAGCGCAGCCACCACGGCGAGACCGCCGAGGCGCTCTATCTCACCTCCGGCTACGTCTATGACGATGCCGAACAGGCGGAAGCCACCTTCGCCGGCACGGTCGAGCACTACCAGTACTCGCGCTTCGCCAATCCCACGCTGACGATGCTCGAGGACCGGCTTTGCCAGATCGAAGGTGCCGAGGCCTGCCGTACCACCGCCACCGGCATGGCGGCGGTGAACTCGGCACTGCTCGCACACCTGAAAGCCGGTGATCGCGTGGTGGCGTCTCGCGCGCTGTTCGGCTCCTGTCACTGGATCGTCTCGACGCTTCTGCCCAAGTTCGGCATCGCCACCGAGTTCGTCGATTGCGCCGATCTTGCGCAATGGCGCACGGCACTTTCGAAGCCTGCACAGCTTGTGCTGCTGGAGACGCCGTCGAACCCGATGCTCGAACTGGTCGATCTGCGTGCCGTCGCCGATCTGGCGCATGCCGCCGGCGCGATCGTCGTGGTGGACAACGTTTTCGCCACGCCGCTGTTGCAGCAGCCGCTGACGTTCGGCGCCGATGTCGTGGTCTATTCATGCACCAAGCACATCGACGGCCAGGGCCGGGTGCTCGGCGGCGCCGTGCTGGGCAGCAAGAAGTGGATCAACGACACGCTCCAGCCCTTCATCCGCAACACCGGCCCCGCAATGTCGCCGTTCACGGCATGGCTGCTGCTGAAGGGCCTCGAGACGCTGGCACTCCGCGTCGATGCATCATGCCGGAGCGCAGTGGCGGTTGCCGACTTCCTGGCGACGCGGCACGAGGTCACGCGCGTCTGGTACCCCACCCGCGCCGATCACGCACAGCACACACTCGCACGCCAGCAGATGACGGCCGGCGGCACCGTAGTGACATTTGAAGTGGCAGGCGGCAAGGACGCGGCATTCAGGGTGATGAACGCGTTCGGCCTGATCGCCATCTCCAACAATCTCGGTGATTCCAAATCGCTCGTCACGCATCCCGCGACAACGACTCATATGCGCATCGGGGCGGATGAACGCGCCAGGCTCGGCATCACCGATGGAGTGATCCGATTGTCGGTTGGCCTCGAAGATGTCGAGGACCTGAAAGACGATCTCGCGCGGGCTCTCGCGACGATCGGCAAAGTCACCGCACAAGCCGCCGAGTAGCCGCACTGGACAACGCCCGCGCTCTCGCCTTGTATTTGCCCAATCAAGGCTACTCGGTTGTGTCATGGCGGAAAGCTACACCAAGACCACACGCCACGTGCGTGTGTCCGTCCGTTCGTATTTCCTGGCCGATCAGTCGGAGCCAGACGAGGGGCATTTTGTCTGGGCGTATCGCGTGAAGATCGAGAACCAGGGACGCGAGCCCGTGCAGTTGCTTCGTCGCACGTGGCAGATCACCGACGCCCGCGGCCGCACGCAGCACGTGCACGGCGCGGGTGTCGTCGGTGAACAGCCGCTGCTCGAGCCAGGTGAGAGCTTCGAATACACGTCGGGCACGCCGCTCGACACGCCCTCTGGATTTATGGTGGGCGCCTACCACATGGTGGTACCGTCGTCCGGCGAGAACTTCGACGTGGCCATTCCGGCGTTCAGTCTGGACAGCCCCCACCAGAGCGGTAGGGTGCACTAAACCCCAGCAAAACCGGGGAGGGAGTAGGTACCGTGAACATCGTCACGCCCGTTGCCCGCGCGGCAACGGATGCCACCATCGATCGACCGACGCGCGAGGAGGCGGAAGAAGCAGTCCGCACGCTCCTGCGCTGGGCCGGTGATGATCCTGCGCGCGAAGGCCTCATCGATACACCGGGCCGTGTCGTGCGCGCCTACGAGGAATTCTTCGCCGGCTACGACGTCGATCCAGTGGCATTGCTCGAACGCACGTTCGAGGAAACCGACGGCTACGACGAGATCGTCCTGTTGCGCGACATCCGCCTGGAAACCCATTGCGAGCACCACGTGGTGCCCATCCTCGGCCGCGCGCATGTCGCTTACCTGCCATATCGACGCGTCGTCGGCATCAGCAAGCTGGCGCGTGTCGTGGAGGCCTATGCGAAGCGCCTCCAGATCCAGGAGAAGCTCACCGCACAGATCGCCAACACCATCCAGGACGTCCTCGAACCACGTGGCGTCGCGGTGGTGATCGAGGCCGCACACCAATGCATGACGACGCGTGGCGTGCACAAGCCAGGTGTGACGATGGTGACCAGCCGCATGCTCGGCGCGTTCCGCGACAATCCCACCACGCGCCGCGAAGTGCTGGCAATGATCAGCACCGGCCGCGGCGCCAGCCCGGAAAGCTGACTGCGCTTACTCCTCCGCCGCCAGCCGCGCCGCCTGGTCCTCCGCGGTCAGCGCATCGATGAACTCGTCCAGCTCGCCGGCCAACACGCGATCGATCTTGTACAGCGTCAGGTTGATCCGATGGTCCGACACGCGCCCCTGCGGAAAGTTGTAGGTCCGGATCCGCTCTGACCGGTCGCCCGTGCCCACCTGCGCCTTGCGATCAGCCGCCCGCGTCGCATGCAGGCTGGCGCGCTGCTGCTCATAGAGCCGCGCCCGCAGGATCTTCATCGCCTTCGCGCGGTTCTTGTGCTGGCTCTTCTCCTCCTGCATCGCCACCACGATGCCGCTGGGAAGGTGCGTGATCCGCACCGCGCTTTCGGTCTTGTTGACGTGCTGCCCGCCGGCACCCGACGCGCGATAGACATCGATGCGCAGGTCGCCCTCGTCGATCTGCACATCCACTTCTTCCGCCTCGGGCAGCACCGCGACGGTGACGGTGGAAGTGTGTATACGCCCCTGGCTCTCGGTCGTCGGCACCCGCTGCACGCGATGCACGCCGGACTCGTACTTCAGCCGGGCGAACACGCCTCGGCCGGTGATCTCAGCGATGCCCTCCTTCAGGCCGCCCAGCTCGGTGTCGTTGTATTCCAGTATTTCCCAGCGCCAGCCTCGCGCTTCGGCATATCGCTGATACATCGCGAACAGATCACCCGCGAACAGCGCCGCCTCGTCACCACCGGCAGCGGGCCGTATCTCCAGGATCGCCGCACGCTCGTCCGCCGCATCCTTCGGCAGGAGAGAGATGCGCAGCTCATGCTCCAGTGCCGGAATGCGTTCCTTCAGTTCGCGCAGCTCCGCCTCCGCCAGCTCGCGCATCTCCGGATCGGCCAGCATTGTCTCCGCATCCTGTTGCGCACGCTCCGCCGCCCGCAGGTCGCCGATGCGTTCCACCACCGGCTCGATATCCGCCAGCTCGCGCGAGGCCTTGGCATAGGCCTCGCCCGACAGCCCGTGCATCAGCATGTCCCGGAGTTCGTCGGCGCGCGCCGCGATGCGGTCCAGCTTGTGTGCCAGGTTCATCGCAGCCGCGTGGCGAGATCCCCCAGCGCCACCGCCTCCTGTTCCCCTGTTCGCAGGTCCTTCACCTGCGCCACGCCGCGCGCGATGTCGTCCTCACCGATGATCACTGCGGCGCGCGCGCCGATCCGGTTGGCCCGCTCCATGCGCCGGCGCAGATTGCCGCGGTAGGCGATCTCGGCACGGATGCCAGCACGTCGGAGGGTCTGCACGATTTCCAGCGCCTTCGCCTCGGTCTCCCCGATCGGCACCACCGCGACGCCGGCCGGCGCCGGCGGTGGCTCGTCCAGCAGCAGCGCGAGCCGATCGACCCCAAGCGCCCAGCCGACGGCGGGCACCTGCGGTCCGCCCATCTCCGCCACCAGCCCGTCATAGCGACCGCCACCTCCCACCGCGTCCTGCGCGCCGAGCTTGGTGGTGATGAACTCGAACGCCGTATGGCCATAGTAATCCAGACCGCGCACGATCCGTGGGTTCTCCCGGAACGGCACGCCGAACTGCTCCAGGTAACGCCTCACGCCGTCATAGAACCCCGCCGCCGCCTCCGTCAGGTACGGCGTGATCGTCGGCGCATCCGCCACCAGCTTGCGGTCGCCGGGATCCTTGCTGTCCAGGATGCGCATCGGGTTGCGGTCGAGCCGCGCCAGGCTGTCCTGCGACAACGCTCCCTGGTGTTCGGTGAAATATCCCACCAGTGCGTTGCGATAGGCCTGCCGGCTTTCCTGGTCGCCCAGCGTGTTCAGTTCCAGCACCACGTGCGGCGCGATGCCGAGCGCGGTGATGATCTCCCAGCCGCAGGCGATCACCTCGGCATCCGCCAGCGGCTCCGCCGAGCCCAGCACTTCGATATCGATCTGATGGAACTGCCGGTAGCGCCCCTTCTGCGGCCGGTCATAGCGGAACATCGGGCCGGCCAGGAACACCTTCTGCGGCAGCGACTGCGTCAGCCCGTTGCTGACCAGCGCACGGCAGACGCCAGCGGTGAACTCCGGCCGCAACGTGATCGAATCGCCGCCTCGGTCCTGGAAGGAATACATCTCCTTCATCACCACGTCCGAGGTCTCGCCCAGCGTCCGGGCGAACACCCGCGTGTCTTCGAACAGCGGCGTCGCCCACTCGTCGAAGCCATAGGTGGCCGAGACCCGCCGGGCGGTGTCGATCACATGTTGATGCCGGCGCTGGTCCTCGCCAATCAGGTCGTGGGTGCCGCGGGCCGGTTGCAATTCGTTCGCCATGGCTTGGACTGTGGTCGCCTATCAGGGGAGCGGCAAGCTAGCCAGCCGATGGCCAAACGCAAGATCGGTCCGCCCGCATCCGTTTCGCTCTTCTGCGCATGAATGAATTGCAGAACGGTAGAATTATCCTGACCGAAGCAAAGGACCATCTCCCGGCCATCGCAAACGGGCCCTCCACGACCCGACAAGCAGAAGGCCATCGAGGGGCCAAGGACAGAGGACATAGACCATGAAGTACTTGCTTCGGACCGCACTGCTCGCAGCGAGCATCGGCAGCATCGGGACCGCCTATGCGGATGGCGGCGAAGGTCCCGCCCCCAACACCTACTTCACAGAGCTGCCTGGCGTGATTGCCCAGGCTCCCACGCAGGACAATCATGCCTACGCCGGGAACAAGAGCGGCCCAGCCAATGCGACCCAGCAGGGGTCCGGCGTAGTGTTTCCGTGGAGTTCCCGCGGTTAAGCGGCCCAATCAAGCAGGATAGCGCAGAAGGCGCCGGCACACGCCGGTCCTTTCTGTCTTGCCTCTCCTCCCAACTCAGCCCCGGCCATGGCCGGGGCGCTTTCTTTCGCCGACCGAACCGCTCAGCGCAGATGGCGTTGAGACGGGCGAGGGTTTGTCGCGATATCGAGGGCACGACATGGAAGGCTACAGAATTTTGCGCAGCGCAGGCAGGTTCATCGTGCTGATCACGCGCGCGGACGGGACAAGAAGGTGGTCGCCATGGTTTGCGAACAAGATCCAGGCCCAGGCATGGATCGCCGAGCAGAGCAGTCATCTGCCAAGCGCCGCCGACGCCTGAAGACTCCGTGATCCCATCCGCTTCGTCGCGCTACCCGCAGCATCGGCGCTGCGGCGCTGTCAGGAACCGACGGCAGCACACTTATCCAGGCACGTCACGGTAGGAATGTTGCAAACGTTCAACGCTTACCCTCAGGGCACATGTTGCGAGCGGGGCGAGCCAATGGCAGAGGCGGAGGCCGACACTTTCAGGGTCATCATATCATCGGCGCGGCGTGCCGAAGTCGAGCGATACCGCAACCATGGCATGCTGAGAGGCGACCTGATCCTGGACGACACCGACGGCGCCACCTTCGCAGTTCGCTGTACCGATGAGCGCGACGCGCTCTGGCTCCGCCTTTGCTACTCGTGAGAAACCGATGCGGCCCCGGATAGGTGGGTTTCGACAAGTTCTTCCAAAGTCCTCATGGCCTCCTAGCGGGAACTTCGCTGGGTCTCGTCAAGCGGCGGAACGCCGGTGATGAGCCGCGCGCCCCTGCCATACGTGAACCAGGCCCAGGACCAGTTCAAATAGACCATGAGCCGGTTGCGGAACCCCGCCAGCAGAAAAAGATGGACGAGCGACCAGAACAGCCACGCGGGAAAGCCCCGCAGATGCACGCGGCCAAGATCAGCGACCGCGCGTGACCGGCCGATCACGGCGAGCGTGCCGAGATTACGATAATGGAAGGGGCCTGGCGCAGGTTGGCCCGCGACACGCCGGGCGATCACATTGGCCACGTATTTGCCGTGCTGTGTCGCGACGGCGGCGAGTCCAGGGAGCGGGTTGCCGTCGCTCCCTGCCAATTCGGCCACGTCGCCGATCGCAAATATTTCGGCATGACCGGCGACCGAACAATCCGGTTGCACTTGCACCGCTCCGTTGCGGGCCGCCGCCGCGCCAATCCATGAGGCTGCCGGGCGCGCACGGGTCCCTGCACACCAGAAAACGTTGGCGCTTTCGATGATGTCGCCCGCGACCGACACTCCTCCCGGGTCAATCTTGTCGACTGCGGCGCCGAGCCGCACTTCGACCCCAAGCGAAGCCAGCGCGCGGGCCGTGTAATCCGACAGGCTGGGCGGAAACGCGGCCAACAATCGAGGCCCCGCTTCGCACAGGACGATCCGGGCAGACTCAGGCCGGATCCGCCGAAAGTCGCGGGACAGCGTGAAGCGTGCCAGTTCCGCGATGGAACCCGCCAGTTCCACTCCCGTCGGGCCACCACCGACGATAACAAACGTGAGCAGTCGGGCGATATCGGACGGATCGGCGCGGCACTCAGCCAACTCGAACGCACTCAGCAGCCGCAGCCTGATCGTTTCCGCGTCATCCAGGCTCTTCAGCACGGTCGCGTGCTCGGCCCATTCCTCATTGCCGAACCAACTGTAAGCGGCTCCGGTCGCCAGAATGAGGTAGTCGTATTCGAACTCGCCTGCGTCCCTGACCACAACCACGCGCCGCACGGCATCAACACCGGAGACTTCGCCCATGAGGACAGTGACTTCGCGGTGGTTCCGCAGCATGACACGCACCGGACTCGCAATGTCGGACGGCGCCAGCGCGGCGGTTGCCGTCTGATACAGCAGCGGTTGGAACACGTGATGATTGACCCGGTCGATCAGCAGGATATCGACACCGCGTCCGGCCAGCCCGCGTGCGGCCGTGATGCCTCCGAACCCAGCTCCGACAATGATGACAAGTGGCCGCCGCCCACCCATTTGCATCGGCACTCTCCCGTCGCCCAAACCTTCCAGCCGCCGGCAATATCGACCGGTGGTTCCCCCCGTAGTTTGAGATGGTTGGCCGGTTATTGAATATGCCGACCGGAAGCGGCAGTCAGGCGCCGCGCATCTTGACGACCACCTTGATGGCATCCTCGACGCGATCCTGCGCATACCGCAGTGCGGTCGGGAGTGCATCGAGCGGGAACGTGTGAGTGTGGATCAATTTCGCATCGAACCGACGCTGTGCCATCAGCGCAGCGGCCCGGTGCGTGGCGCTTTTTCCCTCGCCGCGGATGCCAAACACGTAGATGTTGTTCCGGACCAGATAGGCGAGGTCAACAGAAACCGGCTCGTGCGGGAATGCCGCCAGGCAAATACGGCCGCCGCGATTGACCATGCGCGCCGCCTCGTTCAATGCGTTGACGGCACCGGAACATTCCAGAACGTACTGCACGCCCTTTCCGCCGGTGATCCGCTGGACCGCCTCCACCGCATCGTCATGGTTCACGTTCACCACGGCATCGGCTCCTAGACGCTTGCCCATTTCCAGGCGGCGATCGCGGGTACCCGTCAGGATAACCGGCTGTGCCCCCAATGCTTTGGCAACGCCTACTCCCATCAGTCCGATCGGACCCGGACCGATGACCACCACGCCTTCGCCGGCAATAATGCCGCCCAGCACGTCGAGCCCATACATCGCCGTGCCTGCCGTCACGATCAGGGTGGCTTCTTCATCCGTCATCTCGTCCGGCACATGAACCATGGTGTTGACGTGGTTCACCGCGTATTCGGCGAAGCCGCCATCGGTGCTGAAGCCGTTCGCGCGATGGCCTTTGCTGCGGAATCCATAATTCAGGCACGAGGTGTACATACCCTCACGGCAGCGCTGGCAACGGCCGCAACCGGCATGGATCTCGACTGCGATGCGGTCGCCGATTTGAAATTCGTCAACGGTCGGACCCAGCTTGACCACCGTTCCCATGTACTCGTGGCCGGGTGTGTAACCCTTGTTGAAGGGAAGGTCGCCCTCGATCAATGCCGGCAGGCCGTGCCTGATGATCTCGAGATCGGTTGCGCAAATGGCGACGGCGTCGATCCGCACCAGCACCTCGGCTGGCCCTGGTTCGGGAACCGGCTTCTCGACCAGTGTGAGCTTCTCGGGAGCACCAAGAGTCCATGCCTTCATGGTCTTGGGGATTGAATAGTCGTTACCCGGACGCGACTGCATGCTCATTTCCCGATCCCTCCGCCAGTCGTGGCAATGTTGCGGTTCATTGTCGGCTATTGCAGCACGTCCCAACGCCCGGCGGCAGGTTCAGCCATTGCCCACTTCCACTGCACGCCATCATGGCAGGCTTGTGTTGCATACCACGCATTGCGCACGTCCTCACCCTTGCCGGATGCCACGGAAAAGACCAGTTCCTTGCAGGTCGTGAGCGGCGTCACGATGTCGCGCGTGACTGCGACCGTGCCATGCTCGTTGCCGATTGGAATAAAGTGATGCACCGCCCACGGGCGCTGTTCGCCCACGTGCATGGTGGCGACCTCGGCGGCGAGCGCGTCCTGCTCACCCTGCTGCCACTTGCGCCCGGCATAGGCGAACGCCGCATCAATACCGGAATTCACCGCCACGCCAACTGCAATGCCGACCGCCGGATTGGCGGTTGCGGCGCCGCTCGCGCCGCCCGCCGCCGCAGCAATCAGGTCACCCGTGAAGCGGCAGCCGCCCAGCGCGATCAGTAGCAGCGGCACCGCGGTCGCACGCAGCGCTGGTATCACTGCAACGCACCCCACCGCTCCGTCGCCGGCTCGGCCGTCGCCCACTTCCACGTCGTACCATCACGGCAGACTGTTGCCGTGTAGAACTCCCGCCCCTTCGCGTGTTCGATCGAGAACACGATCTCCTTGCACAGGAAACCATTGCCGGTCAGCGTACGGCTGACGGCAACCTGGCCATGTTCATCGGTTTCGATCGGAATGTCGTGCACCACGCGCCACGGGGCGACCGCACCGACAGACAGCGCGCCGGCGACAGCGGCGATGTCGTTCTGCTCGGTTTCGTGAACTCGCCGCTGGGCATATTGCAGGCCGGCACGCGCGGCTGCCTGGACACCAAGGCCGATGCCTGTGGTCACGCCGGCATTGTTCGTCACACCGTGGGCGATCGCAGCACCCGCTGCACCAGCACCGGCAGCGGTGCCTTCCGTCAGAACAGACGAGCAACCGCCGAGCAGAGCCGCGATCACGGTCAGCAGAGCAAGAACGACCGGTCTCATCACTCGCCAAACGCCTGTTCCGTTGCCCGGTTGCCTGACCGAGGCGCACATGCTGATTGGGCACGATGGCGAATGGCGGCGACAAGGTGCGGTTGGTGCGCGATGCCTCAAGCGGTGTCGAAGCAATCCGTGCCCGTTTTGCCGGCCACGCCTACGACCTGCACCGCCACGATGACTGGCTCGTCGGCGTCACCGATCACGGCGTGCAGGATTTCTATTGTCGTGGCGAACGGCGGCGCAGCACCCCAGATCGGGTGATCCTGATCGAGCCTCAGGAGGCACATGACGGCCAGGCCGGCGGCACAGATGGATTTGCCTATACGATGGTGTATCTGCCACGCGCCTGGCTGCGCGCCGCGCTGCGGTATGAGCACGATGACCGTATCGGCTTCCGCGCCACGCTGGCTGATCACCGGCCGCTCGGGCGTGCAGTCAGGACAGCCTTTGACGCATTGGCAGACCCTGCTTCGCGTCTGCACTGCGATGGCACACTCGATGCGGTGGCGATGCATCTGGCGCCACAGCTTGGGCAACAGACCGGTGATCTGTCGCCGGGCCGGGACATCGTTGTCGCAAGGCGGGCGCGCGAACGGCTGCTTGATGCTCTGCACGAGGACATCGGTGCCGATGCTCTCGCCGCAGCCGCGGGCGCGGCTGACCGGTTCCAGCTCGCACGCTTGTTTCGCGCCGCCTATGGCGCCGCCCCGCATGTGTGGCTGGTGCAGATGCGGCTGTTGCGGGCGCGCGAGATGCTGGCCCAGGGCGCGCCGCCGGCTGCCGTCGCAGCCAGTTGCGGCTTTGCCGATCAGAGCCACCTTGGGCGGTGGTTTCGGCGCGCCTATGGCGTGACGCCGGCGGCGTATCGGGCACGCTGCACGGGCGTTCCAGACACGAGGCCACCCATCCGCTGAATTGCGCCCTGAGCGGAAGGAGGCGCGCTGCGATGTTCGATACCAAGGTGGCCATCATCGTGCTGAACGATCTGGTGATGTGGCAGAAGCTGAACGTCACGGCGTTCCTGGCAACCGGAATCGCTGGCGCCGCGCCCGAGGCAATAGGCGAACCCTACGAGGACGCAGCGGGGCGGCAGCATGCTCCCCTGCTCGGCCAGCCCATCCTTGTGTTCGCCGCCGAACCAGCCGGATTGGCCCGGGCCTGGCGCGTGGCGAACGAACGCGAACTGACGCGTGGCGTTTATGTGCGGGCGATGTTCGAAACCGGTCACGACGCCGCAAACCGTGCTGCCTTCAAGGCGGAAAGCCTCGAAGCGCCGGATCTGGTTGGTGTCGCGGTGAGGGGACTGAAGAAGGACGTCGATCGCGCGACCAAGGGCCTGAAGCTGCACGGGTGACGACCCATTCGCCAGAGTGGCACTCGCTCCTCCATCGTCATGGCCGGAGTGACCCGACGGCATCCACTGGCGTATGCCGGCCCTTCTATGTGAGAGAACACCGGCCGCCCCCAAAAGCTACTCGCGCATAATCTTGCTTGACATGCATCGTTATAATAGATAACGTATCTCCGTCAGTGCCACAATTGCGCCTGCGACGCCGCGCAAGGGTGCATGCATTGTCCGCGCCCGGCCCGACCGGCCTCAAGTCGAGACAATTATCTCTCCCGATATTCGCGAACACGTGTCGCCCGGTCCGCCCGCCGGCGGACAGTCCGATCTGTCGCTCCGGTCCTTTCGAAAGAGGAAGCAAGAGATGTTAACGATACTGCTCATTATACTGCTGATCATATTGCTGGGCGGCGGCGCCGGTTACTATGGCCACAATCGCTATGGCAGCGGCGGGCTCACCGCTGCGATCGGGTTGGTGCTGGCTATTCTCTTGGTGCTGTGGCTGATCGGGGGATTCGGCGGTACCCTGCAATGATCGGCGTTTGTCAGTTGTGGCAATCCATTAAACGTTCGGCCTTCATCTCCGCTTCCGGTCTGCTCCTGGGCCTCAATATCGCCATTGTCGGATTGATGGAACTCGAACTCGCCAGCATACAACCCGAGTATGCGCTATTGGAGCGCATCCGCGACAATACCAGGTCGCTCCTTATCGGCCTGTTGAACGCCGAAGTAGGCGTTCGTGGCTATATCATTACCGGCGACAGTGTCTATCTCACGCCATACCAGGCAGGCTCACTCGCGATATTGAATCAGACAAATGATCTGCGATCGATGCCTCTCAGCGCATCCCAGCGCCACGACGCCGATCAATTGACATCCCAATTGGATACACAATTGCAGATCCTGGCAGGCCTGATCAACCTTCAACGAACGAGCGGCGAGACCGCGGCTGGTGCGGAGCTTGCCAATGGACAGGATAAGACTGGCCTGGACACGCTCAGATCGTCGATCAGCAACAGGATCGATAGCGCATCTACA
Source organism: Acetobacteraceae bacterium (assembly GCA_035492535.1). GTDB lineage: Bacteria > Pseudomonadota > Alphaproteobacteria > Acetobacterales > Acetobacteraceae > JAMXLO01. Next base: position 32,293 of record DATJJM010000080.1, read on the forward strand.
TCGATGCTTGCACTTCAAAGCGCCGGAAAAATCTACCAGCAGATCGAGACATATTGCATGATCTTCGCAGCGTTCTGGCTGTACATGCTCATCTTCCTCTCCTCACGCCGGCCGGTATAGTCCGATGGCCTGGCATCAGAAGTCGCAGGACGTAACCCAGGACATCCTTCACGTTGAAGAGCGTCTGGCGGAAATCGCCGAATCGCAATCCGAGCTCAACCGAAACACCCAGGAAATCAAGGAACTCACCGCGAATATCGTAAAAACGCTGAATTCCGGTGTGTACAACGATCTCTTGGTGCGACTCGTGCCCCCACTCGAACTCATCCCATCATTGCTACAAGACATGGCACCAAGCATCAAATCGATGGAAGCGAAGTTCACGGATTTACACCAAGGTCAGGTGAAGATCCAAAATGACGTAACGCAAGCCATATCGCTGATTACCGATTTAATTACAAGAATACTGCGAGGCTCCTGATGTCCGATACGATCGCCTCAGGCCTCCTGACGACACTGGTCGCAGGCGGCACCTCTGGAGTCATCTCGCTCCTTCTGCTGATCATTACTGGACTGATATGGGACCGGCGCCGGGTGTTCTCGGACAACGCAAAGAAGGACGCCAAGTTGGATGCCATGATCGAGAATTACTACAAAAGCAACATGGCCGTCGGCGAGGCGCTCAACAGCATCAAGGTCGTGCTCGCGGAGATCAGCGTCAAATTGGTCCGGAATTAGCGCGTTGCCCGACGACACGGAGTTCTCATGCCCGACACATTGACGAAATGCCCCACCGGCATCCATGGCCTCGACACGATCACCGGAGGGGGCCTTCCGAGTGGTCGCCCGACACTGATCTGCGGGAGTTCCGGCTGCGGGAAGACGTTGTTCGGGATGGAGTTCCTGATCCGGGGCATCCAGCAGTACAACGAGAACGGCATCTTCGTGAGCTTTGAGGAAAGACCCAGGGATCTCGCCGAGAATGTCGCCTCGCTCGGCTACGATCTGCCCGGCATGATTGCCGACAAGAAACTCATCATCGACCAGATCAGCATCGACCGCTCCGAAATCACCGAAACCGGCGAATTCGACCTCGAGGGCCTGTTCATTCGCCTCGCCTTCGCCATCGAGGCGGTCGGCGCCAAGCGCGTTGTGCTGGACACCATCGAGACGTTGTTCGCTGCCTTGACCAATGCCCATGTCATCCGCTCCGAACTTCGCCGCCTGTTCTTCTGGCTCAAGGAGAAAGGCGTCACTGCCATCGTCACCGGCGAGCGGGGCAGCGGCACCCTGACCCGCAACGGGCTCGAAGAGTACGTCTCCGATTGTGTGATCCTGCTGGACATGCGGGTCACCGAACAGGTCGCAACGCGCCGCCTGCGAGTGGTGAAGTATCGCGGCACCGCGCACGGCACCAACGAATACCCGTTCCTGATTGACGAGCAGGGCATCACCGTCCTGCCGATCACCGGAATCAATCTGTCCTATCCGGTGTCACGCGAGCTCGTCTCCACGGGCATCGACAAACTGGACCGCATGCTCTGCGGCACCGGCTACTACCGCGGCAGCAGCCTGCTGGTGTCCGGCACAGCGGGGACCGGCAAGACCAGCATCGCCGCGCATTTTGTCGACGCGGCCTGCCGGCGTGGCGAGCCGTGCATCTATTTCGCATTCGAGGAGTCACCGGACCAGATCTCGCGCAACATGCAGTCGATCGGCATCGATCTCGCATCCTGGGCCGAAAAGGGCCTGCTGCACTTTGCCGCCTTCCGTCCAACCAGCTTCGGACTGGAGACGCATCTGAGCACGATGCTGAAGCTGGTTGAACAGATCAAACCGCTGATCGTGGTCCTTGATCCGGTATCCAGTTTCATGGCGGCCGGAACCGAGATCGATGCCAGGGCAATGCTGATGCGCCTGATCGATTTTTTGAAGTTGCAACGAACCACGGCACTGATGACCACCCTGACGAGTGCCGGACACGCGGCCGAGCAGAGCGAAGTGGGAATTTCCTCGCTGATCGACACCTGGGTGATGTTGCACAATCTCGAGCAAGCCGGTGAGCGCACCCGCACACTGTCAATCGTCAAGTCGCGCGGCATGAGCCATTCGAATCAGGCGCGCGAGCTGCTGCTGACCGCCAACGGAATCAAACTGGTGGACGTTTTCGTCGGGCCGAATGGCGGCATCCTGACGGGTTCCGCACGCATCGCGCAGGAGGCGGCGGATCGCGCCACTCTCGTTGCGCTGAACCAGGACGTTGCACGCAAACAGGCCGCGCTGCAGCGCAAGCGCAACGCCGTGCTGGCTCGGATCGCCGAAATGCAGAGCGAACTGACGGTCGAAACCGAAGAGGTCGAATTGGCGATCGCGCAGCAGAACTCCGCGGCATCAATCCTCGTGACGGACCGCACAGCGCAGGCGCAGGAACGCGAAAACACCGGAGACCAGCGATGAGCGACACGGCTTCCTCTATGGGGTGGGAACTGCGGCTCTACGTCGCCGGCCAAAGCCCCAAGTCCGCGGCAGCAATCCTGAACCTGAAGAAGCTCTGCGAGACGCATCTGGCGGGCAATTACCGGATCGAGGTGATCGATCTGCTGGAGAGCCCGCGGCTCTCCGTCGATGACCAGATTGTCGCGGTTCCGACCCTGGTCCGCAAACTGCCCACCCCGATGCGCAAGGTGATCGGTGACCTGTCCGACAGCGAGCGAACGCTGGTCGGATTGCAGTTGCGCCAGACACCAAAGGACACGACGCTGTCATGAACGAGCCCGATACCACCCAGCCTGCCACGGACGATTCGACCGAGCCGCCCCGGTATTCACTGCGTCTCTATGTCAGCGGTGCAACACCGCGCTCGGCAATGGCGATCGCCAATATCAAGGCGCTCGGCGAACGACGCCTGTCCGGCAACTACGATCTTATCGTGATCGACGCCTATCAGCAGGCCGAGCTCGCCCGCGAGGACAACATTCTCGTCCTGCCCACCCTGATCAAGACTTTGCCGGGACCATTACGCCGTCTCGTGGGTGACCTTTCGGACGAGGAACAGGTGTTGCTCGGACTTGGCCTCCGCGCCGACGAGCCGGCTCCGCACGGAAAGCCCGACGATGCATGATGCACCAGTTGACGCCGAGATCGGTGTCCTCCATCGGACGATCGCCGAGCTGAAGGAGCGGCTGGCAGAGTCGGACGAAGTCTTGCGCGCCATCAGGGACGGCGACGTGGACGCGATCACGGTACCGACATCAGCGGGGATGCAGGTGTACTCGCTGAAAAGCGTCGACCGGCGTTACCGCGACATGATCGAGGCCATCAACGAAGGTGTCGTCAACGTCACGACTGCCGGCATGGTGATCTACAGCAACCAGCGCTTCGCCGACATGGCGGGAACGGATCTTGGTAGGGTGATCGGTTCCAGGCTTCAGACGTATTTCGTCGGGCAGGACAGCACGAAAATAGGAGTGGCGCTGCTCGATTTCGGAGTCACCAGGTTCCGGGCGCAGATGCTGGGCACGCAGAGTGGGACGGTGTCGGTGAATGTTTCATTGCACCGCCGGTCCGGTGACGGGAATCA
>DATJJM010000081.1:0-9114 GCA_035492535.1 Acetobacteraceae bacterium
AGACTGTGACCTTGATGAAGGTCGACCCATCAACCTTGGCCACTGGCTACCGTTCATCGAAGATAGTCGGCAGCACGGTCGTCAACGACGCCAATGAAACGGTGGGTACCATCGACGATCTCATCATCACGCCGACCGGTCAGGCACCCTACGTGATCCTTTCGGTGGGCGGCTTCCTGGGACTTGGCACAAAATACGTCGCGCTGCCTTTCACCGCCCTGAAGGTCATCGACAAGAAGATTACTCTTCCTGGCGGCACCAAGGATGCTCTGAAGACGCTCCCCGAGTTCAGATACAACACGAGCGGTTGAAATGAACACGGATGGCCAGGCACCTGGGTGAGTGCAATCTTGATGGGCGTCACGCAGCCCGCCCCCGTCTCCCCTGCCTGCCCGCCTCGCGCCCCAACATAGCCGCCTGTACGCCCAGCATCCTGACCGTACGCTCCAGTTCGCCGTTCCTGCCGAGCAGCGGCGCATAACCACGCGACTGCCAGATCATCGCCACCCGCGCTTCACTCGGAGCGAAATCAGGATGCACGTGCATCGCCCCGCCGCCGTTGGCGAACGCATCCCGCCCACCCGTTTCCAGATAGGTCTCCACCGGCAATCCCTCCGCCAGCACCACCTCATGCCGCTCCAGTTCGATGTGGAAATAGCTGACCGAGGCCATGTCGATCTGACGGATCGTCTGCTCGTTCACCAGGAACCGGATCGGGATCAGCACGCCCTCGACGAAGACCGAATGATCCGGCGACAGCAGCAGCGGCCGCCTGGGTCGATCCTGCCCGAACGCATGAGCGGCGATGCGAACCGGATGCACGCGCTCGGGATTATAGTGCCGGCGGCAATCGATAGTGCGATAGCCAATCCACTGGATGCGTTCCCGGCCACCGGTGGCGGTAAGCACCACATCGCCCTCCCGCAGCCGTTCCACCGCCAAACCCCCCTTAGGCGTCAGGATGCGCGTCCCCGCGACGAAGCAGGGCGCCGGTCCGCTGACGGTGATCGCCGTACCGCCAGCGCCATCCGGATTGACGTTGAATGTCGCCTCCGAATAGTCGCCGGCGATGGCCAGCGTTGCCAGCAGCGTCGCGCCATTGAAGATCGACAGTGCACCAGGCTGGTCGCCCGGTCCCGCCTGCCACGACGCCCCACTCGCGATCACGCCAGCCAGGTCGATCGTGTTGCCGCCGTGGAAGAACGTCAGCGTCGCGCCGAAGCTGTCCGGATCGGTCAGTTGCAGCGTCCCGGTGCCGTCGGTGAACACCAGCGTCTGGCCCGCGCCAATCGCTGCCGTGAAGCGTGCCACCGCGCTGCCGCCGATCTCGATGACCCCCGTGCCGTCGCTGATCGCCGAGGTCACCAGCAGATGGTCGTGGTTCCCGGCGACCAGCAGCCCATCGTTCTGGAACGTGCTGCCGGCCACGGTGAACGTGCCGCCATTCGCCACGGCCGCCAACGTGCCGTGCAGATCAGCGACGCCAGCCAGCACGTTGAGCTCCGCCAGTGCGCCATCGATCGAGCTGATGATCGTGGCCTCGCTGCCGATGTCGAACGTGCCGCCGGCAAAAGCCGGTTCGAGTCTATCAACGCCGACGGCGTTGCCGATATTGACAGTGATGTTGTCCAGCGTCTGACCGGCTGCACTGAAGACCGGAAACTGGTTGGTGAAGAAAACCGTGTCACTCTGGCCGGTGATGGCGATCGTGCCCGGCTGACTGCCGCTTACATCCGTGAAGCTCACGGCCTGGTTGATCGTCAGGTTGGTGGAGTCCGTTGTCACCGCGAGCGGTCCCTGGAACACCACGTTCTGCAGCGATGCGTTGCCCGGCTCGATGATGAAATTGCCGTTGGCCGCAACTGTCGCGTTGCTCAGGTTGCCGGTCAGCAGCCCCACATTGAACTCGGTGCCCGGGCCAAACGCGAGCGTGCCGTCGCCGCCATCGAACTGGCCTGCGAACACCGTCGTCGCACCCAGGTTCACCACGTTGCCAAGCGAAGCAGGCGTGAAGACCCCGCCCGCCAACACCAGCGTCGAGCCATTGCCCAGCGTCATCGTGCCGGGATTGCTCATCTGGCTGCCGGCGCCGCTGTAGGTTATCTCGAGTGTTGATTGGCCGCCGACCGAGATAACGCCGCTCGCCGCATTGACGAAATTGCCGAAGCCCGGCGCGATCTCGAAGCTCTCGCCGCCGTCGATCACGATCGTGCCCTGGTTGGTGAACCCCTCGTTGGGACTGATGACGAACGAGCCGTTCGGCGCATTCGCGACGATCGTCCCCTGATTGATCACCGACGTGAAGTCCTGGTTGGTGGAGTTGCGAATCTCCGCCTTCGTATCGGGCAAGCCGCTGTTGATGGTGAGATGCCATCCCAGCGTCAGCACGGGACCATTGCCGCCGCCGATATCGATCTCGGTCAACGGATTGACGCTGTCTATACCGTTGAGATTGATCGTGGCGTTGTCGATTGTCTGGCTGCCCAGGAAGTTGAGCTGCGCATCGCCGCCTTGCGTCAGGCTGATCGTGCCGGCTCCGGTTCCGCCGGCGCCCACCGCGGTCAGGCCATTCTTGACGATCAGCTTTCCGCCATTGTTCGCGATGACCAGCGGGCCCTGGTACGTCACGCCGCTGAACACACCGTTGTTGAAGGTGAAGCCGGTGCCGAACGAATCTGCGATCGTGCCGCCGCTCACCACGCCGGTCGGCGTCAGGTTGACGGTGCCGAGTGCCTTGTTGGTACCCACGACATCCAGCGTCGCTCCGGCATTGTTCAGCGTGCCCAGCAGGCTGACATTGGTGGCACCGTTGATCGTGCCCAATCCGGCCGTAGCGACCACGCCATCGAGGTTGAGCGCGGCTTGAGCCGACAAGGTGATGACGCCGCTGTTGCTCCACGTGCCACGCGTGCCGCCAGCCTGGCCATCGTCGAACCCGATGGTGAGTGTGCCGCCCGAGTCCGCAATCGTGCCCTGGTTCACGAAGTTCATTGGCACGATCGATAATGTGCTGCCGGCGACGGAGTTGCTGATGGTGCCCTTGCTGAGCAACGATCCGCCACCACCGAAACTCGCCGAACCGCTGGATACCGAGACGGACTCGTTGCTGGCGAGTGTCAGAGTGCCGCCGCTCTGCACCAACACCATGCCGCCAACGCTCATCGGCGTTGCCGCAAGCGTGCGATTGCCAAACAAGCTCAGCACCGCGTTGTCGATGATCGACTGGGCGATCAGCGTACCGATCACCGCCAGCGTATTGCTCCCGCCAATCGTCACCGCGTTCATGGTGGCGGTTCCGCCACTGCCAATCGTGACCGTGTTGGCCCCGGCATTCGCGATGATGGGATTGTCACCGCTCGTGGGCACCGCTCCCAGGCTCCAGTTGGCTGGCGTGTTCCAGTCCGCGCTGCCGCCAATCCAACTCAGCGAGTTGGCCATGGTGATGTTCGTGCCCCCGGTCCCATCGGGAGCGAAATGAAAGTCGTCGCTGGTGAACGCCCCTTGCACATGCAGTGTCGTCGTGTTGTTCGAGGCGTCCCCCAGGACAAGCGCATTGTTGGCGAATGATTTGTTCACCGCCGCGAAGCCTGTCACATCGATCGTATCGCCGCGGGTGAAGCCACCGATGCCGATGGTGCCGAGCCCTGCCGCGCCGCCTGTGCCGACGACCGTCCAGCGCGCTCCGCTGTCGAACTGCAACGAACCGAAATTCGTGATCGAGCCACCGAAGCCGGCCAGCCGCCCCGCGCTTGCCGCCGAGGCCAGTTCCATCGTTCCGAACCCGCCGGACTGAAGTCTGTTGCCGCCATACACCGGTCCTTTGAACACGGCGCCAGGTGCCACGATCAGGCGATTGCTCGTGCTGTTGGTGTAGAACATCACCGCGGCATGGCGGGTACCGCTGATCACGCCTGCATTGGTGATCGTGCCCGTGCCGTTGTGGAACTTGACCCCATAGGTCGCGCCGGAGATCGTTGCGCCGGCGTTATTCACCACCACACCACCGCCGCGCATGTATTCGCCGCCAAACCCGCCGGTGATCACACCGCTGTTGACCACCGTTCCAGGCGCCAGGCTGCCGAAATACACGCCATCCGACTGCGAACCGGCAATGGTGCCACCCGCCAGATTCGTCAGCGTCCCCGGCCCGCCAATGTTGACGCCGATATTGGACCCTGCGATCCGGCCGCCCGACATGTTGGTGACGATACCCTTGGCGACATACGTGACGTTGTTGCCCAGCGCGATACCCGTGCCCGCACTCCCGCCGATCGTGCCGGAATTGACAATCGTCCAACTGTTCGTCCCGCCGCCAGGTCCGGACAGCGCAATACCGCTCGAAGGGGTGATGGTCCCGGTGACCGTGACAGGGTTCTGAGACTGGCTGGTCAGCGTGATGCCAGTGGCATATTTGCCGGGAAAGACGCTCATCGATGCCTTGGTCAATGCGGCGGTTGCCAGGCGACACCGATAACGGCCGCCGCATTAACGATCGGTGAAGGCCCATCGCATAGCCTTTGCTTTCTGATCAATCACCCGCCACAACAAGCGCCGCAGCTCGTCCATCGCCATGCCAATCAGCCTGCACACCGTCCTGGCCGTCATGCTCGTCATGCCGCTATTGCTGTTCGCGCATCGATTGGCGGCACAGCCAGCGGACGATGTTCGCCTTGCCTGCGATCAGGCCGCCACCAAGGCCGAGCAGGCGTCGAGCCTGCCGCCGGGACTGCTGGTGGCCATTGGCACGGTGGAAAGTGGTCGGCTCGACGCCAGCGGCCTGTCGCGCCACGCGTGGCCCTGGGCCATCAATGCCGATGGAGCCGGCTACTTTGCCTCCACCAAGGACGAAGCAATCAACCTGGTCCGAACGCTCCAGGCGCGCGGCGCCCGCTACATCGACGTCGGCTGCTTCCAGGTTGATCTGTTCTACCACCCCGACGCATTCAATTCCCTCGAGCAGGCCTTCGACCCCGACGCCAACGCTCGCGCCGCCGCAAACATCCTGATGCAGGCGCGCTTCGCCACAACAGCCTGGAACCAGGCCATCGCCGCGTACCACTCGGCGTCCCTGCTGAAGGGCAGCTGGTATCTGCAGCGAGTGCTGGAAGCATGGCCCGATGCGCGCAACCGCCTCGCCGGACTCGACATCGGACCCCTCGAGCGCCCGGGCTATGTCACCCTGCTCTCACCTTCCGTCAGGCTGATCCGCGTGATCACTCCCTCCGATCCGGCGCCAACGGCGCTCGCCGGATTGCCCCGCGTCATCTCTCCCTCCGGGGCATCGGGACAGGCGCGGCTGATGGCACCGGCCGGCCTGCCGCGCGTCCTGACGCCCGCCGATGCCATCCCCCGCCGTACCGGCCGCTTATGACTCGCGCACCAATCAGTGGCTTTGTCATCGCTTACAACCGGGCGCAGCTCCTCGCCACTTGCCTGCGCTCGCTCCGCTTCGTCGATGAGCTGATCGTCATCGATAAGTCATCGACCGACGATACGCCGGCCATCGCAAGGCGATTCGCCGACAAGGTGATCACGGTCCCCTGGTCACCCACGGTTGAGGAGACTCGCGCCTTCGCACTCGACCAGTGCAGCCATGACTGGATCGCCTTCCTCGACGACGACGAGATGCTGAGTCCCGCTGCCATCGCCTGGCTGCATGCCGAGCGTCCCGCCGACGCGGTCGCCCTGCCGCTGCGACACTGGATCCTCGGCGCGTTCGATGCCAACGCCTATTATTGGCCCGAGCATCACGTGAGGTTCTTCCGCAAGGGATCTGTAAGCTTTCGGCCCGTAGTACACGGCGGCATGGAGCTTCACGCCGACCATGTCGAACGCGTTTCGCCCGATACACAGATCTTCATCGAGCATCTGTCGCACCGGGATGCCGAACAGTGGATCGAGCGGACCAACCGCTATACATCTCGCCACCAACGCATCAAGACAGAAACCGAGGGGGCGGACTTGATCGACTTCGCCCATCGCCGAATCGACCACTGGCTGGCGCGCAGCCGCGACAGCGACCGCGATGACTACCCCGCCGCAGTGGCTCTGCTGCGCGCGATCTACGACATGGTGGACCGGCTCAAGATGTGGGAGGCGGACCGTGGCATCGATGGCGCCGCCGCCTTCCATGCGCGTTGCGCCGAACTCGAGCAGGCGTATGACGACTTGGAGACACGCCTGGGCATTCCAACGGGGATCCATTCATGAGCGAGCTCATCGCGCGGCAGACCACGCCCGCCCCCGCGCACATCGCTCTTTCGCTGCATCGCTGGCGCCGCTTCCTGCTGGGTTGGATAGCACGCCCGGTCTACGCCCTTTACTATCGCCGCCTGCGCGCCCAGGTCATGCTGCGACCGCCGCCGCGACACGTTGGCATCATCCTGGACGGCAACCGGCGCTTCGGCCGCCTCTCCGGCATGGTCGATCCGATGCAGGTCTACGCCAAGGGTGCGCAGAAGCTCGACGACTTGCTCGATTGGTGTGGCGAGTTGTCCATCCCCGCCGTCACGCTCTGGGTCTGCTCGACCGATAACCTGACGCGCGAGCCGCAACAGGTGGCCGGCATCCTCGGCGCACTCGAAGCCAAGCTGCGTACGCTGATCAGCGATCCACAGCTCCATCGCCGGCGCGTCCGCGTGCAGGCCATCGGCCGGCTTGACCTGCTGCCGCAAAGCACCGTGGACGCGATCCGCGCCGCGGAGGCCGCCACAGCCGACTACGACACCATGGTCCTGTCGATCGCGGTCGCCTATGGCGGGCGCGAGGAAATCGCCGACGCCGTGCGCGATATGCTCAGCGAGGCCATGCAGGCCGGTGCCGCCCTGTCCGACGTCATCAACGATGTCTGTCCGGAACGGATCGGCAGGCACCTCTATTTGTCCGGCGCACCAGAGCCCGACCTGATCATCCGCACCAGCGGCGAGCTTCGGCTGTCCGGCTTCCTGCTCTGGCAAAGCTGCTACAGCGAGTTCTATTTCTCCGACGTTCTTTGGCCCGCCTTCCGCAAGATCGACTTCCTGCGCGCCGTGCGGGCGTTCCAGCAGCGCAAGCGCCGCTACGGCCGCTGACCCAGCATCCGGGCGCGCAACAACGGCCAATAACCCCTCAGGAAAGTCCGCAGCGAGCCCCGCAACGTCGTGTATTGCAGTTCAGCCTCCACGCGCTGACGTTCCGCGGATTGCAGATCCTCTTCCATGCGATGCAGCGTCTCTTCGGCGCGTTGCAGCTTCTCTTCGGCGCGCTGCAGCTTCCCGGCAGCTTCCTGGAACTGCGCTCGCGCTTCCTGCACCTGCTTCGCCAGGCTGATAGCGCTGAGCATATCCGTATCGAGATCGCTCCGGCTGATATAGAGGCTCGGCGGCAACGGCGGCGGCGGCTCGTTCGACGCAACGGCAATCAGATACGGCGCCCGCGGCACACCGGTGCACGCCTCGAAATGCGTATCGCCGCGCCTGTCAAACACCAGCGGCGGCGCAGGCGACGCAGTGTCGGACAGCAACGCCGAACCAGCCATCGCGCGCTGCCGCAGGATCGACACGTGCCGGAACGTGTCGTGCAGCAGCGCCGCGAATTCCACGCCACTGAGTTCATGCACATGGTACGGATTGGCTGCCGTATTGGCAGGTGAATAGATATCCCGGTCCGGTGTGCTGACGATGAAGCGGCCACCCGGCCGCAGCACACGGACAACCTCCTTGACGAAATCCGACTGCCGGTCGAAGTGCTCGATCGTCTCAAATGAAACCACCGCGTCGGCGCAGGCATCGGCGAGCGGCAACGCGCGCGCATCACCCTGCGTGAAATACAGATTGGGGCGGCAGAAATTCACGGCAGCCGTACGCGCCGTCTCCCCTGACCACTCGACTCCAACCACCGTTCGCGCGACCTGGGCCAGCAGCGCCGAACCATAACCCTCGCCGCTGGCGACATCGACCACGTCCAATCCAGTGACCAGCGAGCGTGCGAACAGGTAGCGGTGGTAGTGCTCGATTTGCACCTGGCCACCGACGGCTGTTGTCAGGCGTTCGCCCGTGAAGGGTTCGGGGCGCTCCGCCGTTTCGCGGCGAAAGATCTCGCCCATTGCGTTAGTTCAGCCGCGTCCGCAATTCGTCCATCGCGCCACGCACGCGCGCCGCGGCATCGCCTTCCGGCACCAGTGCGAGAAACCGATCGAAGCAGCGCAGCGCCGCACTCACGCGTTCCAGCCGCTGGTTCATCACCGCGGCCTGTCGCCACAGCTCGGCATGATCGGGCGCGATGCGCAGCATGTCCTCGGTGCAGGTCAGCGCGCCGGCCAGATCACCGCCCTGCAGCCGGCGCGTCATGATATTGTTCTGCAACCGCAGCAGCACACGCCGCGCGCTCATCGGCCGCAGCAGGCCGGGCCTCAGCTCCGCGTTCTCACCTTCCACCCGCTTCAGCAACGCCCGGAGGTCGCGCGCATCGAGCGTGGCGCCTCCGGCGAACACGTCCACGATCGCCTGCACGCTCTTGCCTTCCAGCGCAATCAGGAAATGCGCGGGAAAGTCCACGCCATGCGCGCCCCACCCCGCGGCGCGCGCCGCGTGCAGCCAGATGATCCCCAGCGCCACGGGCAATCCCTTCCGGCGCTCCACCACGCGAATCATGTTGGCATTCGCCAGATCGTCATAGGTCTCGCTGTCGCCGGCAAAGGCGTAACGACCGGTGATCAGTCCAGCCAGCGCCTCGGCGCGCATGGACACGTCATTGGTGCCGATCGACTTCGCAATGGTCACCGCATCGCGTGCAAGGTCGGACAGATGTGCCTGCGCGCGCTGCCAATTGGCATCCGGTGCATCGACACGCGCGAGCTGGAGCGCGGCATTACCGATATCGATCTCGGTATCCGGTATGAGGCCGATCGCTTCCAAGGCGTCGCGCGGGTCCGTCATCCCCGCAGTTTGGCCGCGGGGACGACGGTTCGCAAGGACAGCGTTACTCCGCCGCCGGCAGGTAGATTTCCTTGCCGTGCTCGGCGAATTCCTTGCTCTTCTGTTCCATCCCGGCCATCCGCTCCGCCTCCACGCGCAGGTCCTGCGTGATCTTCATCGAGCAGAATTTCGGCCCGCACATCGAACAGAAATGCGCGAC
>DATJJM010000082.1:0-2088 GCA_035492535.1 Acetobacteraceae bacterium
TCGCGCGGAAAGCGGCCGGCGAACTCCGCAAGTCCGACCATTTCCAGGGTGTTGGCCACCTTGGGACGCAATGCCGCGGGGGAAAGACGACGCATCTGGAGCGGGAAGGCGACGTTCTCGGCGACCGTCAGATGAGGGAACAGAGCGTAGTTCTGAAACACCACGCCCATATCGCGTCGATGCGCCGGGGTGTGCGTCTGGTCCTTGCCGTCGATCAGCAGTCTTCCTGACGTGGGTTCAACGAGGCCGCAGATGATTTGCAGCAGGGTTGTCTTGCCTGAGCCGGATGGCCCTAGCACCGTCATCAGTTCGCCGGCAGCGATGGTCAAATGTGTCGGCTGCAGGACCGCTACCGCACCATAGCTCTTGCTGATCCCCTCGGTGACTAGTTTCGCTTGCAACGGCCGCTCCGGAACAGTGACCGAAGGCAAAGCAAATTCCGAGCCACGGCTCCTGTCACGGCACCAGCAGGATCTTGCCGATGTGCTCGCTGGACTCCATCAGCGCGTGCGCCTTCGCGGCCTCACGCAGCGGGAACTGGCGGAATGTGAACGGCCGCAGCTTTCCCTGCGCCCACATCGGCCACACCTTGTCGCGGAGCGCCGCGACGATCGACGCCTTCTGCGCCACGCTGCGCGACCGAAGTGTCGAGCCGGTTATCGTCAGGTGCTTGCGCTGGACCGCACCAAAATCGGCCTCCACCTTGGTGCCGCCCATCAGGGCGACGAAGCAGAGGCGCCCTTCATGCGCTAGCAACTCGATCTCCCGAGGAATGTAGGGACCGCCAACCATATCGAGGATCGCATCGACGCCGCGGCCGCTGGTTGCCTCCTTGCCCACCGCGACAAAATCCTCCGTGCGGTAGTTGATCGCGACGTCGGCGCCGAATTGGCGGCAGGCCGTGCATTTTTCGTCGGAGCCGGCGGTGGCCAGCACCTTGCAGCCCCATGCCTTGGCGAGCTGGATCGAGGTGACGCCGATGCCGCTGGTGCCGCCCTGGATCAGGAAGGTCTCGCCGGGCTGGAGGTGCATGCGCTCGAAGACGTTGGTCCAGACAGTGCAGAAGGTTTCAGGCAATCCGCCTGCATCGATCACGTTCATCCCCTTTGGCACCGGCAGGCACTGCACGGCGGGCACCGCGGCATATTCGCCATAGCCGTCGCCGATCATCAGGGCGCAGACCTGATCGCCGTCCTGCCACTCGGTGACGCCTTCGCCGCGTTTGACAATGGTGCCGGAGCACTCCAGGCCAGGAATGTCCGGTGCGCCCGGTGGCATCGGGTAGCGACCCAGACGTTGCAGGCAGTCGGCTCGGTTGATGCCAGCCGCGGCGATCCGGATAAGCACCTCTCCCGCCTTGGGCTCTGGCACGGGTCGCGTGGCCGGCACGAGGACCTCGGGGCCGCCTGGCTTGCTGATCTCGATGACCGTCTGGGTGGCAGGAATGTTGGCGATCACAATCGGTTCTCCCCTGGCGCGTGTTGCTGACGGGTATGGCAAATCGCCGAGGAACGCACCAGGGAACCCACGGGGCGGGCGTCGCGTTGTTCGCTTAGAATGCCCTATTACACACAGGTCCTGCAGCCGGATGAGCAGGTGAGGGTGATTGGCCGCCTGCACTGGTCGATCTACCTCCGAGGACTGTTTGTGTTGGTCATCGCGCTGGCGGTTGCGATCGGTTCGGCGTGGCTGCCCGATCCCAACTGGCAGCCCATCGCGCTCTGGGTCAGTGTGGCGATCGCGTCGATCGCTCTGCTGATGCTGTTCGGCGCCTGGCTGCGGCGAAGGGCCACGGAAATCGTCGTGACCGACCGCCGGGTCATCTTCAAGCGAGGGCTGCTGTCGCGGCACACGGTCGAGATGAACGTCGGCAAAATCGAGACGGTGGACGTGGAGCAGGGCCTCGGCGGCCGCCTGTGGAACTATGGCACAGTGTTGATTCACGGCACCGGCTCTGGATTTGAGCCGCTGGTGGGCATCGGCGCGCCTATCCAGATCCGCAACGCCATCGTTGCGGGGTAAAGACGCGCGGTTAACCCACCATTAGCAGTGACCCGCCCATGCTGCGGCATGCGCAAGTTCCTGCTG
>DATJJM010000083.1:0-16667 GCA_035492535.1 Acetobacteraceae bacterium
GGGGAGGCGGTCAGCGTTGGCGCGTGGAGGCGGCCGGAGCTAGCCTGGTGCTGGCAGACATCGGTGCGACGGAGTGTCAGGATGTGGCCAAGCTGGGGAGGGTGCAGAGATGACGGCGGTTCGTTCCACCGACCTTCAATCGCTGATGGATGCGGCTGAGGCAGCGATCCTCGCCAGAAGCAGCGGAGACGGGCCGGTGCCCAAGGCGGCCGAACGGGTATTCTCGGCGCTCCGGACATCGGTCGGACAGGTGGGGCAGCGGGCACCGGCGAGGCGGCCTGTCTGCGCTTATCTGCCGGCGGCTTTGGCTGAGGCGCGGCGGCAGCCCGGACGCGTGGGCGCGCTGGCCGAGGCATTCGCGGCGATCGAGCCACGGCTGGAATGGAAAGTCCGGGCGGGCGCCGAGGCGCATGGCGACGATTTCCTCACGGGACATGCCAACGCGACACTGGTCGGTTCAGAGGGGCTCGAGATCCGGAGCGATGTGTGGGTCGGGGTCAGCCTGTTGGCGCCGCAGACGCGCTATCCGGACCATCGGCATCCGCCCGAGGAGATCTATGTCGTGCTGTCGCCCGGTGAGTGGCGGCAGGAGAGCAAGCCGTGGCACGCGCCTGGCATCGGCGGGCTGGTCTACAATCCGCCGAACATCGTCCATGCAATGCGTTCGATGGAGGAGCCGCTGCTGGCGGTTTGGTTCCTGCCGACCTGAGTTGGCGGGTCAGATCGCGGTGCGGCCGCCATCGACGAACAGGTTGGCGCCGTTGATGTAGCTGCCGGCATCGGAGCAGAGCAGCATCGCGGCTCCTACGAGATCGTCCGGGCGGCCGAGGCGGCCGGTGGGGATACGCTGCACCAGGGCCTCGCCTTCCACTGCCATCTGGGCGCGGTTGCGCGCTGTGAGGATCGCACCGGGGGCGAGGTTGTTCACGGTGACGCCGTTGCCGCCGAACTGGCGCGCCAGGCTGAGCGACCAGTTGCGCTGCGCGGCCTTGGTGCCGGCATAGACGAACATTGCGGGATGCGGGCGCTCCTGCTGGACGCTGCCGATGGTGAGGACGCGGCCCCAGCCTCGCTCGGCCATCGGTGGCACCAGTGCCTGGAGCAATTCGAGCGTGGTACGCAGATTGACGGCGATCTGGCGGTCGAAGTGGTCGCGGGTGATGGACTGGAAGTCCTCGGGCAGTTCGATCGAGGCGTTCAGCACCAGGATGTCGATTGGCGCCCAGGCAGTGACTGCAGCGGCGAGATGCCGGCCTGCGTCGTCGTGGGCAAAATCCTGGGCGAAGGCCTGCGCGTGGCCACCGCTGGTTTGGATTTCCTGCACGACGCCGGCGGCGTCGCTGGCTTCCTCTGTGGTGCCGGCATGGTGGATGGCGAGACGCGCGCCGGCACCGGCGAGGCCGAGGGCGATGGCTCGGCCGATCTCACGGCGGGCACCGGTGACCAGGGCAGTGCGGCCGGTGAGGCGGAATGCGTCGAAGGGATCGGACATGACGGGACTCTCACGAACGGCGGGATCCGAGGCAAGCAATCACGTCACATTTGTCACTCCCTCCGCCGGGATGCCCGGCACTAGGTGTTGCTTGCCACTGACATCGAAGGACGGAGCCAAGGCCATGACAATGAACCCAACCAACACCCAAAGAATCGAGAACCATCGTGTCGTATCCAGGGAAGACTGGGTAGCCGAGCGCACAAGCCTGTTGGCACACGAAAAGGAGCTGACACGTCTGCGCGATCAGATCGCTCGCGAGCGGCGTGCTCTGCCCTGGGTGCGCATCGAGAAGAACTATGTCTTCGACACGCCAGAGGGCCAGCGCACGCTCGCCCAACTGTTCGATGGTCGGCGGCAACTGGTCATCCAGCACTTCATGTTCGGTCCGGGCTGGGAGCAGGGCTGCCCGAGTTGCTCGTATATGGCTGACCACAATGACGGTATGGATGTTCACCTCGCGCATCGCGACGTCACGCTGCTGGCCGTCTCGCGCGCGCCGCTGGCTGAGATCGAACGATTCCGCCAGCGCATGGGCTGGAAGTTCCGGTGGGTGTCGTCGCACGACAGCGACTTCAATTACGACTTCGGCGTCAGCTTCACGCCGGAAGAGGTGGCGAAGGGCGAGATCAACTACAACTTTGGCCGGCGGTCCTTCGCGGGCCAGGAACTGCCTGGCGTCAGTGTCTTCTTCAAGGACGACGCGAACGACGTCTTCCACACCTACTCGACCTATGGACGCGGCGTCGAGGTGATGATGGGCACCTACAACATGCTCGACCTTGTACCCAAGGGCCGCGACGAGAAGGACGTGGGGCACAAGATGGAGTGGGTGCGGCACCACGACCGCTATGAACCGGCGGCAGCGACAAGCACGAGGTAGGCGACAGGGGCGCTCGCGGCGCATTTGACGAGGATTGTTGCAAATGAAACTCTATATCTTCCCGCCATCGTCACGTGCGCTGGCCGCCGTGGCCCTGAAGAATCACCTCGCGCTTGATTGCGAGCTGCAACCGATCGACCTCGGGCGCGGTGACCAGCTTACGCCTGAGTACCTTGCGCTCAATCCCAACAAGAAAATGCCTACGCTCGAGGATGACGGTTTCGTGGTCTGGGAGTCGAATGCCATCCTGTTCTACATGGCGGCAAAACGCCCGGACCGCGGGCTGTGGCCCTCCGAGTTGAAGGAACAGGCGGACGTGGTGCGCTGGCTCGCGTGGGAAAGCGCGCACTGGGACGCGGAGTCTTGCGGCATGGTCGCCTATGAGAAGGCTTCGAAGGCTGTGCTCGGCCTCGGTCCTCCAGACCCGGCTTTCATCGAGCGCGGAGAGAAGAATTTTTCGCGTTTCGCAGCCGTGCTGGACGGTTCGCTCAAACACAAGACCTGGCTGGTCGGCGAGCGGCTGACGATTGCTGATTTCTCTATCGGCGGGTTTGTGCCTTCGGCGGAGCGTTTGGGGCTTTCCGTTGGAAACTTCCCTGAGATCGTTCGCTGGTATGAAGGACTTTCTGAACTGCCGGCGTGGCGGGACGCCGTTACGGCCAAAGATGCAGCCATGGCGGCGTGGCAGGCGCAGCGAGCATCATGAGCGAGCGGACGTCGGCAGCGGTTTAGGTTTGACAGGGCCGCCTACCCGTGGGTAGCGTTTGATGCCCGGCCAGGAGTGCCGGATGACGGGCTGACACCTGTTTGAATAGCCCCAGCAGAACTCACGAAGGAGCCGACGCGCCGACGACGCAAGTGCCGCAGCAGGAGGAACGATCCATGCCAGTAGCCGTTCAGGATGACCTGTTCACCCCGGATGTGATCGCAAACCCATACGACTACTATGGCCGACTGCGTCACGAAGACCCGGTGCATTGGAATCAGAGCTACGAGCTGTGGCTGATCACGCGGCATGACGATCTGGTGTGGCTGACGAGGCACCACGAGTTGTTTTCCTCTGCGGTGTTCAGGAACGACCCGCGCCCGGCGTATCCACCGATCGCCGAATCCGACCTTGGGCTGTACGACTACGTGCGCAGCTACCAGGGCGATCAGTTCATCCAGCACGACCGTCCGGAGCATCTGGAGATGCGCCGGGTGATGCACAGCTACTTCACGCCGAAATCGATGGAGGCCTGGCGTCCATTTGTGCGTGAGGCGGTGAAGGACCTGCTGGATGAGGCGGAAAAGAAGGGCAGCATGGATGTCATGCGTGACCTGGCGACGCCGTTGCCCGTGCTGGTGATCGCCGAGATGATGGGCGTGCCCAAGGCTGAGCGGCCGTATATACGGCAGCTTGCCGAGAAGCTGCTGTATATCGGGCGCGGTGAGTACGATCGCATGAAGCCGCTGACCGAGGGTATGCGCGGCATGATCGACTACGTCTCGCCGCTGGTAGATAAGCGGATCGTTGATCCGGGCGATGACTTCATTTCCGTGCTGGCGCGCGGCGAGAAGCAGGGCGTGTTCTCGCGTCATCAGGTGCTGGTCAATACCTCGCTCCTGCTGCTGGCGGGACACGAGACGACCATCAACCTGCTGTGCAATGGCACGCTGGCGTTCACGCGGCATCCTGAGCAGTGGGAAGCGCTGAAGGAGGATCCGGCGGGACGGGCGAAGCAGGCGACGGAGGAATGCCTTCGCTACGATTCGCCGGTGATCTCGATCCAGCGCATCGCGACGGAGGATGTGGAGATGCGCGGCAAGGTCCTGCGCAAGGACGATCGCGTACGGTGGTTCATCTCGGCGGCGAATCGCGATCCCGATGCGTTTCCGAACCCCGATACGTTCGACATCTTCCGCCACCCGAACCAGCATGTGGCGTTCGGCTCCGGCACGCATCATTGCCTGGGTGCCACCCTGGCACGGGTTGAAGGGCAGGAGGTTTTCAAGGCGCTGGCGGAGCGGTTCCCGAACCTGCGGACGCAGACCGACGATCTCGAGTATCAGCCCAGCATCACATTCCGATCGCTCAAGGCGTTGCCTGTGACCCTGCACTAGGAGAAGCGAAGTGGCACGCAAGCTGAAGGTCTGGGTCGACCACCAAGCCTGTGTCGGCAATGCGATGTGCGAGTCGATCGCGGCGAAGACTTTCCGGCTCAATGACGATCGCCAGTCCGAGGTGGTGGACCCGGCGGCGAACACCGAGGCGGAGATCCTCGAGGCCGCGGAGAACTGTCCGGTCAGCGCGATCTTTGTCGAGGACGCGGAGACGGGCGAGAGGCTGTTCCCCTAGGGCAGCCGGTTCGCGGGCTGCGCTCGTTGCAGGGGGATATCTGACAGCGCCTGTTGGTGCCCAGAGGGACTCCGATGGCGTGGCATCGGCGGGCTGCTGCCCGACGATCTTCGTCTATGAGAAACGATAGACACCCCGAACCGATGCAGCAGCACATGGGCGCCGATGCTTCGCTACTGCGTCACGCCGTTGACCGCGACGATGTTGTATTTTGCGTATCCCAGTCCGATCTTGTGCGCGGCCGTATACTCCGGGGACGTCCGCCAACGTTGCAGCGCCTCCAGGCTGTCCCAGCGGAGTACCACGATTCGCCCTTTGGGCAGTTCGCCTTCGACTGCGGTGCCGGGGCCGGCTGCAACATAGACGCCGCCGTATTGCTTGATGGATGCCTGGGCAGGAGGCAAGTACTCGTGCCTGTAGCCGTCGGGGTCTGTCACTTCGTTGAGTGCGATCATGTAGACGGGCGGTTTCGCCTGGGCATGCAGCGCTTGAACGCCGGCAATGCCGATCGCCATCCCGGAGAGAACAGAGACAGTCACAGCATAACGTATTTTCATGGCATCCCCTGGCGGCATGGCCGGTGAAAGTCGCGGGCAGCTTTGACGGGCCACGGTTGCGCCGTCCAATATATAATTGATCTATAAATCAATGCCGGATCGGCATAAGGACAGATATGGACCTCCGGCGTACGCGAACCTTTGTCACCGTGGCCGAACTGGGAACGGTCTTGAAGGCAGCGCAGAAGTTGCGCATCGCCCAGCCGGCGTTGTCCCGCCAGATCAGCGACCTGGAGCAGGAGCTCGGGTTTCGTCTGTTCGATCGTGTCGGGCGCCGGCTGGCACTGACGAGTGAGGGCGAAGAGTTTCTTGGCGATTGCCGTGGCTTGCTGGGGCACGCCGCTGCGGTGGGCGAGCGGGCGCAACTGCTCCGTCGTGGCGATACCGGTGTGCTGAAGCTGGCGGCATCGCCGCAGCATATCGAGAGCGTGCTGGCGCAGTTCCTGCATCGCTACGCGCAGAAGTTTCCGAATGTTGATGTGAAGATCGTCGAGGCGGGCGGACGCGAAAGCCTGGCCATGCTGGAGCGCGGCGAAATCCATCTCGCACAGAACCTGTTGCAGGCGATCGATCCGAACGATCCGCGGTTCGCGAGCATGCGGCTTGCGCCGGTGGAACTGCTCGCGGCGAGCCAGCCGGGTTTGGCGATTGGCGATGGGGGCGCGATCGAGGTGGCGCAACTCGCATCGTACCCGCTGCTTGTGCTGGATGCGGAGTTTGTGGTGAGACGGGCGTTCGATGCGGCGTGCCGGCTGGCTGGGCTCAAGCCGAACATTCGGCTGGCGAGCCGCACGCCGCACACGCTGCTCGCGCTGGCAGAGGCCGGGCACGGCGTGGCGATCATTCCGTCGCAGCTCCGCACCGATCGTTATGCGTTGCGCCTGGTGGGGCTGGCGCATCGCGGGGAACGGCTGCGCGAGCCGCTGGCCATGCTGTGGGACCGGCGGCGGCCATTGCCGCGCTATGCGACAGAGTATTGCGAGATGCTGCGGGCCTATGTCGGGGAGGTGTTTCCGATCACGCGGGCCTCTTCGCCGGAGCGTGGCGTCAGGCGCCGGGCGGCGGCGCACCGCGCTGTTGCCGGGTGACATTGCCGGGGTATGCTGTTTGTCCCAGAACATCATACACTTCGGTGCGAAGGAGCGGCACGGTGGAGCGCATCACGATCAGCGTATCCGATGAATTCGCGGCTGAACTTGCCGCGTTCATGGACCGCGGACATTACGCGAACCGCTCGGAAGCCGTGCGTGATCTGGCGCGGCTCGGGCTCATGCAGGCACGCAACGATCAGCGCGCCGGCGGCGACTGTGTCGCGACACTGTCCTATGTGTTCGATCATCATGTCCGTGAGCTGCCGAAGCGGCTGACCGATGCGCAGCACGCACACCACGACCTGCATGTCGCAACCATGCATGTGCATCTCGATCATGACAGCTGCCTGGAGGTGGCGGTGCTGCGCGGTAAGGCCGATGCGGTGAGGGCGTTCGCGGGCGCAGTGATCACCGAGCGCGGCGTCACGTATGGCCAGGTAAATTTTGTGCCGGTCGCCATCGACACGGCGGCGCACCGGCATGGCGGTGCGGCGCACAAGCACGCGCACGCGCACCCGAAGCATTAGGCATAGGCGTGCGCTCCAAGGTGATCGGTCTCTATATCCTGCTGTTGGCGGCGAACGTTGCGGCGTGGCTGTGGGCGCTGGCGGCGTTCCACGACTATCCGGTGCTGCTGGGGACGGCGGCGCTGGCCTATACGTTCGGACTGCGGCATGCGTTCGATGCGGACCACATCGCTGCCATCGACAGCGTGACCCGCAAGCTGATGCACGAGGGGAAGCGGCCAGTCTCGGCCGGGTTCTTCTTTTCGCTGGGACACTCGACCATCGTGGTGGCGCTGTCCGTTGCGATCGCGGTCACCGCCACGACGTTGCAGACGCGGTTCGACAGCCTCACGCGGCTAGGCAGCATGGTTGGCACGTCGGTGTCTGCGTTCTTCCTGTTCGCGATCGCGGCGGCGAATGTG
Source organism: Acetobacteraceae bacterium (assembly GCA_035492535.1). GTDB lineage: Bacteria > Pseudomonadota > Alphaproteobacteria > Acetobacterales > Acetobacteraceae > JAMXLO01. The sequence continues at coordinate 7,290 of DATJJM010000083.1, forward strand.
TTGGTGTTCGTGTCGATCTACCGGACATTCCGCGTGGTGAAGGCGGGTGGGCGGTTCGTGGCAGAGGACCTGGACCTGGCGCTGGCCAACCGAGGGTTGCTCGGACGGTTGTTCCGGCGGTTCTTCCGGCTGGTGGAGCGGAGCTGGCAGATGTATCCGCTCGGCATCCTGTTCGGACTGGGGTTCGATACCGCAACCGAAGTCGGGTTGTTGGGCATCTCGGCGACGCAGGCGGCACAGGGGATGTCGATCTGGTCGATCATGGTGTTCCCGGCGCTGTTCACAGTGGGCATGTCGCTGATGGATACGAGCGACAGCATCCTGATGGTGGGCGCCTATGGATGGGCGTTCGTGAAGCCGATGCGGAAGCTTTACTACAACCTGACGATCACGGGGGTGTCGGTGGTTGTGGCCGTTGTGGTGGGTGGCCTGGAGATGCTGAACCTGATTGGCGGGCAGTTGGGGCTGACCGGTCGGTTCTGGAGTGGTGTTGGCGCCATCAACGAAAACTTTGGTGTGCTGGGGTATTTGATCGTTGGGATCTTTGTCGTCAGTTGGCTGATCTCGTTCGCCGTGTACCGGATGCAGCGGCTGGACGATGTTGAGGTCGCGGTCCAGCCGCTGGGTGACGACTAGCAGGCTGCTGTCAGCAGCCTGCCAGTATCAGAGTCTCATTGGAAATCGGCCATCTCGTAGAGCGGCCGGATTTCGATCTCGCTCGGGCCGGGCATGGGGTTGGGGCAGCGCTTCACCCAGGCGACCGCCTCGTCCATGTCCTTGACGTCCCACAGCCAGAACCCGGCAACCAGCTCGCGGGTGTGGGCAAAAGGTCCGTCGATGACGGTACGGCCGGGACCATCGAACGCAATGCGCTTGCCGTGCGAGGAGGGCTTGAGGCCGTCTCCGGTGCGCATGATGCCGGCCTTGATCAGTTCTTCATTGTATCTGCCCATCGTCTCGAGCAGTTCGGTCGAGGGGAGAGTGCCCTTTTCGCTATCCTCGGTCGCTTTCACGATCACCATCACACGCATCGTCTGTCTCCTTCTCCGAGCCGGCGTCATTTGCCTGCACCGGAACGACGCACGGAGCTTTCGGATGCCGACATCGACCGGCAGTTTTTCCGTCCCGCGAGGTTGCTTTGCTGCGTTCGCAGCGACAGAGGCGCTAGTTCGCGCCCTCCGCGTTGCTGCTGGCCATGATCGCCGCGAGCTTGGGAACGTGCGGGGCGCGGCGCGGTGCGAGCCAGTGCTGCAGGCGGTCGAGGTACAGGTAGATCACCGGCGTGGTGTAGAGCGTGAGCACCTGGCTGAGCGCGAGGCCGCCCACCATGGCGTAGCCCAATGGCTTGCGGAGTTCCGAGCCGGCGCCGTTCTCCAGCATCAGCGGCACGCCGCTGAGCAGCGCGGCCATGGTCGTCATCAGGATCGGGCGGAAGCGGAGGAGGCATGCCTGACGGATGGCGGCGAGCGGGGTGAGGCCATCGCGGCGTTCGGCGTTGATGGCGAAGTCCACCATCATGATGCCGTTCTTCTTGACGATGCCGATGAGCAGGATGATGCCGATGAGCGCGATGACGGTGAGCTGGTAGCCGAACACCAGCAGGATCAGCAGCGCACCGACGCCGGCCGATGGCAGCGTGGACAGGATGGTCAGCGGCAGGATGTAGCTTTCGTAGAGAATGCCGAGGATGATGTAGACGCTGACCAATGCGGCGGCGATCAGATAGGGCTCACTGCTGAGTGAGCTTTGGAAGGCTTGGGCGGTGCCCTGGAAGGAGCCCTCGACGGTGATGGGGACGCCCATGCCGGCCTCGGTCTTCTGGATGGCGGCGACCGCATCACCGAGCGAGGCGCCGCCTTTCAGGTTGAACGAGATCGTGACTGCCGGGAACTGGCTTTGATGGTTGATGGCGACGGGCTGTACCGGCTCGGTCGTCTGGTGCACCAGCGTCGATAGCGGCACGGCTTGGCCGTTGGTCGCGGTGACGTAGAGTTTCTGCAGCGTGCTGAGCTGGCCCTGCTGGTCGGGCAAGGCCTCGAGGATGACGTAGTAGGCCTTGTTGCCGGTGAAGTACTGCGCAACCTCGCGCTGGCCGAAGGCGTCGTACAGGACGTTGTCAATCGCCGCGGGCTGCACGCCGAAGCGCGCGGCCTGGTCGCGGTCATAGGTCAGCGTGTCGGTGGTGCCGGAGATTTCCTGGTCTGACGTGACATCCGCGAGCTGCGGCAGGGTCTGGAGCTTCGCCAGGATCTTGGGAGCCCAGGCGTTGAGCTCGGTCTGGTTGTCGTCCTGCAACGTGTATTGATACAGAGTCCGGGAAAGACGCGCGCCGACGCGCACATCCTGCACCGCCTGAAGGAACAGGCGGATGCCCTGCACGGCCTGCATCTTCCTGTCGAGGCGCTCGATCACCTGGAAGGCGTTGTCCTTGCGCTGGTCCCAGGGTTTCAGCGTGATGAACATGCGGCCGTTGTTGGCTGTCTGGCCGCCGGCTCCGGCACCCACCGAGGCGACGACGGACGCCACAGCGGGGTCGGCCCGGACGATCTGGTTCACCTGCTGCTGGAGCGTGGACATGGCCTGGAACGAGACGTCCTGGGCCGCGTCGGTGGTGCCGATGATGATGCCGGTGTCCTGGTCGGGGAAGAAGCCTTTGGGAATCGCCACGAACAGCAGCGCGCTGAGGCTGACGGTGGCCACGAACACCATCAGCGTGATGAAACGAAAGCGCAGCGCGATATCCAGGGTGCGCTCGTAGAAGCGCAGGACCGCGTCGAAGGCGCGCTCGATGGCGATGTAGATGCGGCCGTGTCGATGCGACTCGTGCGCCAGGAAGCGGGAGGCCATCATGGGCGTGAGGGTGAGCGAGACGATGGCCGAGATGACAATGGTCATCGTCACGCAGATGGCGAATTCGCGGAACAGGCGGCCGACGATGCCGCCCATCAGCAGCAGCGGGATGAACACGGCGATCAGCGAGAAGCTGATCGAGACGATGGTGAAGCCGATCTCGCCGGCGCCCTTAATCGCGGCATCGAGCGGCTTCATGCCGGCTTCCATGTGACGGAAGATGTTCTCCAGCATCACGATGGCATCGTCCACGACGAAGCCGACGGCGATGGTGAGGCCCATCAGGGACAGGTTGTCGAGGCTGAAGTCGCACAGGTACATCGCGCCGAGCGTGCCGGCGAGAGCCACCGGGATGGTGATGCTGGGGATGATGGTGGCCCAGACGTTGCGCAGGAACAGGAAGATCACCATGACGACGAGGCCGATCGCCAGGGCCAGGGTGAACTCGACATCATCGACCGAGGCGCGGATGGTCAGCGTGCGGTCGGACACCACCGTCATGTGGATGTCGGGTGGGATGTTGTTCTCGAGGTCGGGCAGCTTGGCCTTCACGGCGTCGACGGTGGTGATGACGTTGGCGTTGGCCTGTTTGAACACGAGAAGGATGACCGACTGCTTGCCGTTGGTCCAAGCCGCGAGCTCGCGGTTCTGCGGGCCATCGATGGCGCGGCCGATGTCGCCGATGCGGATCGGCGCGCCGTTGCGGTAGCCGATGATGAGGCTGTTGTAGGGCGCGGCCTTGGTGAGCTGGTCGTTGGCGTAGATCGTGTAGGATCGTTGCGGGCCATCGATGCTGCCCTTGGGATTGTCCACCGTGGCATTGGTCAGCACGTTGCGGACGTCTTCCATCGTCAGGCCCATCGAGGCGAGCTTGGCCGGATCAACCTGCACGCGGATCGCCGGTGTCTGCTGGCCGCCGACCAGGACCTGGCCGACGCCCTGAAGCTGCGAAAGCTGCTGCGCAACAAGGTTTTCCGCGTAGCTGTCGACATCGGTGACCGGCGCCTGGTCCGACTGCATCGAGAGGATCAGGATCGGCGCGTCGGAGGGGTTGGTTTCGCGAAAAGTGGGCGGCGTGGGCATGTTCTTGGGCAGCGAGCCCTCGGCCGCATTGATCGCCTCGAGCACCATCGTCGCTTCATTGTTGATGTTGCTGCTGAGATCGAACTGGAGCGCGATCTGGGTGCTGCCGAGGACGCTGGCCGAGGTCATCTGGGCGAGGCCTGGCAGCATCTCGCCGAATTCGGTTTCGAGCGGCGTGGCGACGGTGGAGGCCATCGTTTCCGGACTGGCGCCGGGGTAGTTCGCGGTGACGACGAGGGTCGGGAATTCGACGTTTGGGAGTGGTGCCACCGGCAGCATCGGGAAGGCGACGAGACCGACGAGCACCACCGCCGCGGTGAGCAGCGAGGTCGCGATGGGGCGGCGGATGAAGGGAGTGGAGATGCTCATGCAGATGCGGCGTCCGGGTGGTCGTCAGCTCGCGGCATTGCCGACATTCGTTGTGACACGGGTGCCGTTGGCCAGCCGCGATTGCCCAGTGGTGACGACGGTCTGGCCGGAGGTGACACCTTTGGCGATCACCACCGTGCTGGCATCCTGATAGGCGACCTGAACAGGCTGCTGCTGCACCGTGTTGTCGGGCTTCACCGTAAAGACGTAGAGGCCGTCGGGTCCGTGCTGGATCGCTGCGACAGGAACGGTGACGGCGTTGTGCAGTGTATCGACCCGGATCCGCGCGTTGACGAATTCGCCAGGCCACAGAGCGTCGTTGTTGTTGGCGAAGGTGGCCTTGAGTGAGATCGTGCCGGTTGTCGTGTCGATGGTGTTGTTGGGCGTGAGCAGTACGCCTTGCGCGAGTTGTGTCGTGTCATCGGTGCCATAGGCGAAGACGGATAACTGGCCCTTGGCCATCGCCTGCTGGACGCGGGGAAGGTCCGCCTCGGGCAAGGTGAAGATCATCGAGATCGGCTTGTCCTGGGTGATCGAGACGATCCCGGTCTGGGTCGCGGTCTGGATCAGGTTGCCGACATCGGTCTGACGGAAACTGACGCGGCCGTTGATGGGGGCGCGGATCGTGCAGTAGCCGAGATTGATCTGCGCGGTCTCGATCGCGGCGGTGTCGGCCTCGATCGCGGCCTTCAGCTTGTTGACCGTGGCGAACTGGTCATCGACCTGCTGCACCGGCGCGAACTGCTGCTTCGCGAGCTGCTGAAAGCGGGCCAGATCGAGCTGCGCACTTTGCAGTTGCGCCTGATCCCCGGCGCGCTGCGCGGTAGCCTGATCGAGCGCGGCCTGGAACGGACGCGGATCGATTTGTGCGACGATATCGTTCTGATGCACTTCCTGTCCTTCCTGCACAGGAATCGCGATCAGGGTGCCGTTGACCTGCGCCTTGATCTCCACGGTGTTGAAGGCCTGCACGGTGCCGAGGCCACGAAGATCGACCGGCACATCTTCGCTTTTTGCGGCAACAGCGCTGACAGGAACGGCCTGTGGTGGCGGGGCGTTCTGCGCGTGGACCGCGCCATGATCGCGCAGCAACCAAGTGGAAGAAATCGCAAGTATAACAGCGAATATAATTGCAAGGCGGGAAAGCTTCATTGTGGTCGTGCAAACCTGCGGTGAGCGAAGCGGAAGGCAAGCACGCGGCTATGTGGCAAGAAGCGTGTAACCCGCAATGCACACTGCGTTACATCTCGGGCACGTGAGCCTTAAAAATTATGTTAATAAAATGGATACCGGGCCGCCCGGCGGTTTGCCGAGCGGCCCTGCATCAAACGCGGCGCACAGTCGGTTTCATGTGAAACCAAATCGACGCGCCGTTACGCCTGTCCGGCTATGCGTCAGTTCTGGCCGCCCTTGCGGCCGGCTTCCGCGGCGCGCTCGCGGTCGTGGGCGAAGTTGCCGGGGTTGTGTGCTGCACCGCCGCCGCCATGGCTGTTCTCGCCACCCTTGCGACCGGCTTCCGCGGCACGCTCGCGGTTATTGGCGAAATTGCCCGAGCTGTGCTGGCCGCCAATATGCCCGGCGCGCGAAGCCCTCTCGCGATCCTCGGCGAAGTTGCCCGGGTTCCCGGTATGTCGCTGTTCGGCCATCGCTTGTACCTCCTTTGACGTATGCGAGGACGGACGTTGCCCGTCCCTGCTGCAACGAGGCGATCAGGCGGCGGTTGACTTCACGATTGCAGTGAGGGCGGTGATCGATTGCCGTGATCATCGCAAGGTTCGGCATCGGTATCGGCGAGTGAGCCGGGAAACAGGCGCTCGCGATGGAGGGCGCCGATCGCGGCATCGTCGTCCACCGTGCGCCACGTCTCGACGCCATCGACGTCGATGTGATGCCGCCAGACCTGGCCGCTGACGTCGCCGGTGAGCACGATCACGTCGTCGGTGCGGCCGTCGCGCCAGACGTCGAGCACGGTGAGGCATTCGTACGTTTCGGCGAAGCTGATCCAGCGTTGCTGATCGGGGCCGGCGGCCTCGCGGCCTGGGATGTGGGGCTCGATCCGAACGCCGTCGGCCGATGGCCTGACAAGGTAGAGCGCGTCGGTATGGCGCCGCCTGGCGGCGACGGCGATGCCGGCGGCGTCGAGCCGGGTTTCGCCGCGCACGAGGTCGTTGTCGCGCAGGGCCGTTTCGACGGCCGCCGCTTCGCTGTCCGTTAGTTGCACGGCGGTCGAGAAGCGGGGGAATGCCGCCTCCAGCACGAACGGCATGTCACCGAACCAGCCGATGCCGCAGCCGATCTCGCGGCCGTCCGTGGTGCGGAGGTGGGCGATGCCGGACAGGCCAACCATGTCCTCGAACAGGGTTGGCTCGCGCCAGTCGATGATGCGGACGTGCGGGCCGAAACGGGCCTGGACGGCCTTGTGTTCACCGGCAAACAGGTCGGGCGGGCGCAGGCGGGGTGGCGCGATGCCCGTGGCGGGGGCGATCTCGGTAAGGTTGCCGGCGAGGTCGCTGCGATAGAGGCGCACCGCGGTGGCGGCGCCGGCGAAATCAACACGGGCAGGATCGCCGCAGTAGGGGCCGTCGGCGGAGCCACGTCGGCGCTCGATCGTGCATTGGCGGATCAGATTGTCGGTGTCGAGGATCTCGCGGATCGCCAGCACGGCGACGGCGAGCCGATCGGTGGTGCCGAGGCGACCGGTGAGCCAGTTTTCGAAGTTGCTGGCGACGACGGGGTTGGTTTCATCGCGGGCGTGGTAGCCCTGAACGTGCGAGCCATCCGCGCAGCGGGTTGAGCGGTATATGACATAGATGACGGGGTGGGGTGCGACGCCTTGCAGGGCGATCAGCCGCGCTGTCAGCCCGGGGCCCGTCCCGCACTCGTCATCTTCGGCCGCTGTCATCGACCCTTTCCTGGGACCGCCATAGGTGAACCGGCCCTCCGGTGGGCTTATTCGGGGTCCGGTGTCGTAGCAGGCTTTAGTTTCGAGATTCTTATAAGCGTTGTCATGCTCACAAAAAGAGACGATGCGGCGGGCGGGGCTTTGTCGCTCCGGATCGGCCATCGCGGTGAATGGCGGGCAGGTGCCAGGGATAGCGATGGCCGGGTCAGGCCCGGCCATGACGGGGTGGGGACGGGGGGGCGGGGCTCGGCGGCGGGGGCGGGCGGGTGGGGCGTCAGTTGCCGGTGGCGCTGGCGAGGTCTGGGCGGAACAACTGCTGGTAGCGGAAGACCAGCGCGCCGATGATGATGAGGTTGCCCAGGTCCAAGGCCATGCCGGTGGCGAAGGCAACGCCGTAAAAGCCGAAGTGGTCGTAGAGGTAGCCGGCGAGCCAGCCGCCGGTTGCCATGCCGGAACCGCTGAACATCAGCACGGTGGGGATGCGCCAGGAGGCCTCGGCGGCGGGGAAGAGCTGACGGACGGCCAGCACGTAGGCGGGGATCATACCGGCGAAGCCGAGGCCGAAGAACGTGGAGACGGCGAACAGGCCGGCCTCGTTGTGGATGGCGAGGAAGCCGCCCATGGCGATGAGCTGGGCGATCGAGCCGCACAGGATGGTGCGGAGGCCACCGATCCGATCAGAGATCCAGCCCCACATCTGGCGGGAAAGGAAGGCGCAGCCGAGCAGCACGGACAGCATGGCGGCGCCTTGCGCAGCCGGGATACCGAGGTCGGAGCAGTAGGCCACGAGGTGGCTCTGCGGCATCGCCATCGGGACGCAGCACAGGAAGGCGGCGGCGGCGAGCAGGGCCATGACGAGATTCGGTGGCAGGCCGAGGACGGTGGCCGTGCCGCGGCCGCCGGCTGCCGCGATGGGATGGACGGTCTCGGGCGGTGGGCGAAGGGCGAAGAGGGCGAGCGGAGCGACCACGGCGGTCACGGTGATGCCGAATACCAGCATGGTCTCGCGCCAGCCGAAGATGGCGATGCCGCGCTCGAAGAATGTGGGCCAGAAGGCGCCGGCGACGTACAGGCCGCTGGAGATCAGGGCGAGCGCGGTGCCGCGATGGCGGTCGAACCAGCGGCTGACATAGACGTAGCCGGGGGCGTTGATGCCGCCGATGCCGAGCACGCCCACGAACACGCCGTGGCCGAGCCAGAGCAGCCAGGGGCTGTGGGCGGTGGAGGCGATGGCGAGGCCGACACCGATCATGGCGGCACCGAACGCCATGGTCCAGCGTGTGCCGATGCGATCGGCGATGCGGCCCATGGCGATGCCGCCGACGGCGGAGCCGAACCAGGCGAGGGAGTAGCCAAGGGCGGGCACGGTGCGGGCGCTGCCCAGTTCGGCGGCGATCGGCTTCAGCGCCACGACCGTGACGAAGGGGGCGCCGAACGCGAAGGACATCACGGCGAGCACAATGAAGGCGATCGCCCAGGAGGCGCGGGTTTCGATGCTGGGCATGTCCTCCGTCCTTGCCGGCTTGGCGCGGTTTGCCGATCCTGGGGGCATTGTGACCGGAGAGCTTGCGATGACCAACCCATTGGATCCTGCCCTGTTCCGTGCCGATGCGGTGACCGAGGACACGCGTGCGTTGAACGAGATACTGGTGAAGCTGCTGACACCATTGCCGGACTGGTGGGTGGTTGGCGCGGCGAATGCCCGGGAGGGGCGGCGGCGCGGGAATGGGCCGTTTCCGCCACCGGTGATGTCGACGCGGGCGGTGGTGCGGAGCATTCCGGGGCGGGAGGGACATGCGATCCCGCTGCGGATAATAGCCCCGGAGAACCCGCGAGGTGTGTATTTGCATATACATGGCGGCGGGTGGGTGCTGGGTGGTGCAGATATGCAGGATCCCATGCTGGAGCGGACGGCCGATAAGACAGGCCTTGCGGTGGTGAGCGTCGAGTACCGGCTCGCGCCGGAGCACCCGTGGCCTGCGGGACCCGACGACTGCGAGATCGCCGCGCACTGGCTGCTCGACCACGCGGCCGACGAGTTCGGCGCCGATCGCCTGCTCATCGGTGGCGCGTCGGCCGGCGCCAACCTCGCGGTCGCCACGCTCCTGCGGGTGCGCGACAAGCACGACGCCGCCGACCGCTTCGTCGGCACCAACCTGCTCTACGGGCCCTAC
>DATJJM010000084.1:0-2629 GCA_035492535.1 Acetobacteraceae bacterium
TGGGCATGACGGTGCGGGGCATTGATCACGCGTCGGAACTTCTGGCCGTCGGTATTATACCAAGCTCCGAAATGATCGACTCTCCACCCCGTCATGGCCGGGCTTGTCCCGGCCAACTCCACGCGCACGGAGCTTGCGAAAGATGCAGTCCCAGTCGGCAAACATCCGATGTATATGGCCAGGACAAACCCGGCCATGACGGGGTCAGCGGCGCGTGGGGTACGTCAACTGTAAGGGCGGATGGTCTTACCCCAACAGCGTATAGGCGGTGAGGATTACAATGCCGCTGATCGCGATCGTTGCGTGAATACCGATGATCAGACCGGGCACCTGCCGAACACGTGCGCGCATGACAAGCATGATCAGCCCCGCGAGCAACGCGACACCAAGTAGCACCGCGGCGATGGCGCCGAATGAGCCGACCCCCATCGCAACCCCTCGCGGCGGGCCACGCAGTGCCATCAACAATGCGGCAAAGCCACCGGCGCCCAGACATCCGTGCAACACGCCATAAACCTGGGCAGGTGGCGGAACCTCGAACCGAAAGCCCAGCACCGCGAGCACGCTGCCTGACGCGGCCACGATCAGCAGCAGGGTAAAGGACACCAGCAGCATACGAGGCGTATTGGTTCAGGCGACCCGGAACCGTTCGACCTCCGCCCAGTCGATCTCCATGCCGAAGCCCGGTGCCTCCGTGAGCCGCGCCATCCCGTCCGTCACCACCGCCCCGCCGCGGTGGATCCCATGGTGGATCGGATGCCGCCCATGATCGCCGATGGACTCCGCCCCGAACGCGGCATCACCGAACGCCGAGACCAGATGCGCATGGACATGCAGGGCCGAGTGCGGCGCGATCACCACCCCCTTCTGCTCGGCGTAGTGCGCGATGCGCAGCGACTCGGTGAACCCCGCTGCCCGCGTTGAATCGAACTGCACGAACCGGATCGCCCCGCTGTCGATGAAGTCGCGCACCGTGTAGCGGTGCCATTCGCGCTCGCCATGCGCCAGCGGTATTGGTGATGCCGCCGCCAGCCGCACGTAGTCTGCCGGCTGCAGGTACCAGTGCAGCGGCTCCTCCAGCCAGAAGATGTCGAACGGTGCCACCGCCTCGGCGAACCGGATGCATCCCGCCACGTCGTACGGCGCGTTCATGTCCAGCATCAGCATCACGCCGCCCCCGATCGCAGCGCGCACGGCACGGATCCGCGTCACCTCATCGGCCAGAGACAACGCGCCCGTCTTCAGCTTCACCGCGCGGTAGCCATCGGCGACGAACCGTCCGAACTCCTCCGCGCACGCCTCCAACGCTTCGCCCTCGCGATAGTAGCCGCCGGTGGCATAGGTGAAGACCTCGGTGCGCGTGCCGCCGAGCAGCCGGTACACCGGCAGCCCGACCGCCTTGCCCTTCAGGTCCCACAACGCGATATCGATGCCGCCGATGGCCGCCATGGCCTGAGGCCGCTGGATGCGGGGCAGTGGCGCCGGCATGCCGTCCCAGCCGCCAATGCCGCCCGGCCGCGGCGAGGTCAGCGAGAACAACCGCTGCCAGATCTCGACGTGTCCCAGCGGATCCATCCCCATGATCACCCCGGCGAACATCCGCACCAGGTCGCAGATCAGCTTCTGCGGTCCGCCGGCGACCTCGCCATAGCCCACGAGCCCCTGGTCGGTGCGCACCTCCACCAGCACGATCTGGTCACGCTCCATCCGCTCATGGGCGGTCCAGCGCGGCTGGTCATAGGCCACCGACAACGGGTGCGCGAGGACCTCGGTGATTTTCATGGGCTGCTCTTTGCGGCGGAATTGACGACTGGGTACGTGTAGCAAGCGGGAGCGCACCATGCCCGACGGCGCGAAGTCAACGAAGCCGCCTCAGCGGCGGGACGACGCGACCCCCTCGGTTGCATCGACCCGCGCCAAGCGATAATCGATCTGCAACATTCTCGGGGGAATCGCGATGTCCGCCAGCCAGAAAGAGCATCTGCCCGCGCGCCCGGTGGCCTGGGCGAGACTGCTCCTGCTGATCCCGTTCGTCGCGGTCCTGTGGGTGCCGTTCTACAACAGCGTCCAGCCAACCTTGGCGGGCATTCCGTTCTTCTACTGGTACCAGCTCCTGTGGATCATCCTGGGCGCGGTGATCATCGCCATCGTCTACCGGATTGAGCACTGAGGGAGGCGGTCGCATGATCAACTGGACCGCGCTCATCGTCTTCATCGCGCTGTTCGTCTTTGTCACCGTCCTGGGGTTCGTCGCGGCGCACTGGCGCAAGGGCGACCTGACCATGCTGCACGAGTGGGGCCTCGGGGGGCGCCGCTTCGGCAATTGGGTTACCTGGTTCCTGATCGGCGGCGATCTCTATACGGCGTACACCTTCATTGCGGTGCCCGCGCTGATGTTCGGCGCCGGCGCGCTCGCGTTCTTCGCCGTGCCGTACACCATCATGGTGTACCCCATCCTCTACCTCGTGTTCCCGCGCCTGTGGTCGGTGGCGCACAAGCACGGCTACGTCACCTCGGCCGACTTCGTGCGCGGCCGCTTCGGCAACCGCTGGCTCGCGCTGGCGATCGCCTGCACCGGCATCCTTGCGACCATGCCCTACATCGCGCTGCAGCTCGTCGGCATCCAGGT
>DATJJM010000085.1:0-2854 GCA_035492535.1 Acetobacteraceae bacterium
CTGAGCGACGAACGCAACCGATTGCTGTGCGAGGTTGGTCCCGGCACGAAGATGGGCGACCTGCTGCGCCGGTACTGGCAGCCGATAGCAGCGGTCTCGGAGCTGGACGATGTGCCGACCAAAGCCGTTCGGCTGCTTGGCGAAGATCTTGTGCTGTACAAGGATCTTTCGGGCCGATACGGCTTGCTCGAGCGCCATTGCCCGCATCGCAGCGCCGATCTTAGCTACGGCATCGTCGAAGACTGTGGCCTGCGGTGCAATTACCACGGGTGGATGTTCGCGTCGGACGGCACCTGCCTCGAGCAGCCATTCGAGGACATCGACGCGCCCCATATCCGATTCCGCGAGCAGATCCACATCAAGGCCTATCCGGTGGAGGCAAAGGCAGGATTGCTCTGGGCGTATCTCGGGCCGGAACCGGCGCCGCTGGTGCCGAACTGGGAGCCGTTCACCTGGGGCAACGGCTTCGTCCAGATCGTCTTCGCCACTGTCCCCTGCAACTGGTTCCAGTGCCAGGAAAACTCGATCGATCCCGTGCATTTCGAATGGATGCACGACAACTGGGGCGCGCGCCTGAAAGGCCGTAACGACTATGCGCCGCGCCACTTGAAGCTTGCCTTCGACGAGTTCGAATACGGCATCACCTATCGTCGCGTGCGCGAGGACTCGGACGAGAACAACCCGCTATGGACAGTGGGCCGCGTCTGCCTCTGGCCCAACGCCCTGTTCACCGGCAATCACTTCGAATGGCGGGTGCCGATCGATGACACGAACACGCTCAGCGTCGGCTGGTTCTTCACGCGCGTCCCGAAAGACCGCGAACCCTATGTGCAGAACAGCATCCCCTGCTGGTATTCGCCAATCAAAGACGAGAAGACCGGCCGCTGGATCACCAGCCACATCATGAACCAGGATTTCATCGGCTGGGTGGGCCAGGGCGCTGTCACTGATCGCAAGCGTGAGCATCTCGGCCGCAGCGACCGCGGCATCCTCATGATGCGCCAGCGATTCTTCCGCGATCTGGAAACACTGGATGATGGCAGCGATCCGAAAGCAGTGGTGCGTGATGCGCAGGTCAACCGCTGCATCGACCTGCCGATCATCGGCCGCAAGGATTTCGTCGACGGTTTGCCGCGCGAAGCGATCGTGCGCCGCGACTTCCCCTTTCTAGTCGGTCAGCCTGACTCGGTGCGGCGCGACTACAATGCTGCGATGGGTTTCGCGGACTGAGGCCGCCGCTACACGCCGCCACCCACGCCGGCGAAACTCTTGCCGCGGAAGAACACCAGCGGCTCGCCATCCGCACGCCACGCCACCGCGACAACGCTGCCGATGATGATCGAGATGTCGCCGTGCTGCACGATCTGCTCCACCGTGCAGTCGAACGCGCCCAGCGCCTCATTATACACCGGTGCCCCGGTCGTCAGCGTGCGCCACGCTCCAGGCGCGAACCGATCCGCACCCGAAATCCCCGCACGCCCGCCAAACGCATCCGCTACCTTCCCCGCATCCGCCGGCAGGAAATTCACCGCGAAATGCCGCCGCGCCAGAATGCCCGCCAGCGCGCTGGTCTTCTTATCGACCGAGACCAGCATCGTCGGCGGGTTCGCCGTCACATGCGCCGCCGACAATCCAAGCAAGCCGGTCGGCCCTTCATCGCTGTCCGCAGTCACCACCGTCATGCCGGTCGCGCGCTGACCAAGCGCTGTCCAGAATGCCCTGCCGTCGATCTCCTGCCCGCACGCCACCGTCAATGCCATCTTCTCACCTCCACCTCGATGCCCTTTGCCGATGCAAGCAGCGGACCACGGCGCTCAGGCAATAACTCCATCCCGGCGCAGCGCCCCCAGCGTATCGGCGTCATAGCCCAGCAGCCGCCCCAGCAGTTCATCCGTGTGCTGTCCCGGTGTCGGCACCGGCCCCACCCGTCCCGGCGTCTTCGACATCTTCACCGTCACTCCCGGCACGTACAGCTCACCCGCAACAGCATCTTCCATCTTCACCAGCATCTCGCGTTCCCACAGATGCGGATCCTTCGCCACTTCGGGGATGGAGCGTACCGGCGCCACGGGCACCCCGATCTCCATCAGCGCCGAGCAGATCTCATCCACCGGACGCTCGGCGCACCATGCCTCCAGCGCGCGGCGCGTATCGCTGCCGCCCTGGCCAGCCGTGATCGGCTCGCCGCTCATGGCAATGGTTCCGCCCGAAACCAGTTGCGCCAGCCGCGCCGCCATCTCGCGTCCGCCGGCCGAGATCACCACGTAGCCATCCTTGGCACGGTACGGCGGCCTCCCCCCTTCACCACCCTCCTCGCCGGTGGCCAGATAGTACGACGTGGGAATCTCCACCATGGTCAGCGCCGAATCGAGCAGGCAGCAATCCACCATCTGCCCTTCACCCGTGCGATCGCGATGCCGCAGCGCGGCCAGCGCGCCGATCGTCGCGTGCAGCGCCGTGTAGCGATCGACCACAGATGATGCCGTGCCCAACGGCTGCCCCACCGGCTTGCCGGTCAGCGACATCAACCCGCTCATCGCCTGTCCCAGTGGGTCGAACGCGGGCCGATCGGTGTAGGGGCCGTACTGGCCGAAGCCGGACACCGAAACCAGGATGATGCGGGAATTGATCGCGTGCAGCTTCTCATAGTCGAAACCCATCGCCTTCATCGTGCCTGGCCGGAAATTCTCCAGCACGATGTCGGCCGTCTTCACCAACTCGGCGAAGATCTCCTTCCCCCGCTCGGTCCGCATATCGAGGCAAATGCTCTTCTTGCCACGATTGTATACCGTGAAGTATATACTCTGCCCGCGCACCATGGGCGCGTGCCGCCGTGTCTCCTCACCCCCCATCC
>DATJJM010000086.1:0-4516 GCA_035492535.1 Acetobacteraceae bacterium
TCACGATCGATGGTGGGCGCGAGGTGAACGAGGTGTTCTTCGACAATGTCGAAGTGCCTGCCGAGAACCTGGTGGGACAGGAAAACAAGGGCTGGGATTACGCGAAGTTCCTGTTGGGGAACGAGCGGACCGGGATTGCCCGCGTCGGTGCATCGAAGGCGAAAGTGGCGCGGATCAAGGAGCTCGCATCGATGGAGCGCGTCGGCGATGTGGCGCTGATCGAGGACCCTCGGTTCCGTGAAAAACTTGCCGCGGTGGAGGTGGAACTGAAGGCGCTGGAGATGACGCAGCTTCGCGTGGTCGCCGACGAGCGCAAGCGCGAGAAGGGGAAGCAAAATCCGGCATCCTCCATCCTGAAGCTGAAGGGTTCGGAGATCCAGCAACAGTTGACGGAGCTGCTGATGGATGTCGTCGGGCCGTATGTGCTGCCGTATCAACGCGACTTCGACGGACGGAACGAGGCGGTTGTCGGGCCGGATTACGCGACGGAGGCGGCACCGATGTACTTCAACTATCGGAAGGTCTCGATTTACGGCGGATCGAACGAGATCCAACGGAATATTGTCGCGAAGGCGATCCTCGGCCTTTAGTGCCGAGTGACGGGGGGATCCGATGGACTTCGATCTGACCGACGAGCAACGGCTGCTTAAGGACAGCGTTGATCGGCTTGTCGCCGATCACTACCAGTTCGAGCAGCGCAAGAAATTCATGGCGGAGCCGGATGGGTGGAGCACTGCTGTCTGGCAGCAGTACGCCGAGCTCGGACTGCTGGGTCTGCCGTTTGCCGAAGCGCATGGTGGTTTCGGTGGCGGCCCGGTCGAGACGATGATCGTGATGGAAGCGTTTGGCCGCGGCCTCGTGCTGGAGCCGTTCTTTGCCACGGTGATCTTGGGTGGCGGTCTGATCAGGCGGGGCGCGTCGGCGATGCAGCAGCAGGCGCTGCTGCCACAGGTCACGCAGGGCAAGCTGAAGCTGGCGTTCGCGCATGTGGAGCGCCAGTCGCGCTACGATCTGGCGGATGTCTCGACGAATGCCGTGCAGAACGGTGGCACGTGGCTCCTGGATGGTGCCAAAAGCGTAGTGCTGCACGGCGATTGTGCCGACCAGCTGCTGGTAACTGCGCGTACTTCCGGCGGCCGGCGGGATCGCGCTGGCGTCGGGTTGTTCCTGGTTGACGCGAACGGATCGGGTGTGTTGCGGCGCGGCTATCCCACGCAGGACGGCCTGCGCGCGGCGGAGGTGACACTGTCGGGTGCGCGCGGCGAGCCCGTGGGGGAAGTAGGGAACGCCCTGCCGGTCGTGGAGCACGTGGTCGATGAAGCGATCGCGGCGCTGTGCGCGGAGGCCGTGGGCACGATGCAGGTGATGCATGAGACGACACTGGAATACCTGAAGACGCGTCAGCAGTTCGGGCGCCCGATCGGGCAGTTCCAGGTGCTGCAGCATCGCTCGGTGGACATGCTGGTGGCGCTGGAGCAGGCACGCAGCATGGCGATGTTCGCTGCGGTCATGGCGGCGGAGGACGATGCGACGGAGCGTCGGCGGGCAATCGCGGCCGCGAAGGTGCAGATCGGGCGGTCAGGTCGGCATGTCGGGCAGGAGGCGATCCAGCTCCACGGCGGCATCGGCATGACCATGGAGTACAAGGTCGGCCACTACTTCAAGCGCATGACGATGATCGACAAGATGTTTGGCGATGCCGATGCCCACCTCGCTGCACTGGCGCAGCTCGGTGGGCTGTTCGGCAAGGCGAAGGCGGCCTAACTCCGCCTATACAACACCTTCGCTATGCAGTGACTTCACCTCGGCGTCGTTCATGTCGAGCCAGGAGCTCAGCACCTCGTCGGTGTGCTGCCCAAGTATGGGTGAGGCTTTTACGCGCGGCGGCTTGCCATCGACGCGCACCGGCCACGCCGGCATCTTGAAGGGCTGGTACGACGGGTGCTGCATCATCTGCATGATGCCGCGCTCCTCAAAGTTCTTGTCGTTGATCAGCTCCATCGTGTCGAAGACTGCGCCGGCGGGAATGCCTGCACTGCCGACCTGATCCATCGCCTCGTGCTTGGTGCGCGAGAGCGTCCATTCCCGGATGATCGCATCCAATTCGGTGTCGTTCTTCACGCGGTCGCGCGGAGTGGCGAAGCGGGGATCGCTGATCAGTTCCTCGCGGCCCATCACCTTGCAGAGACGCGCCCAGTGCTCGGGATTGGCGCGGCTGGTCATGATCCAGACGTAGTCATTGGCGCCGCCTGGCTTGCACGGATACAGGCCCGAGGGTGCATTGCTGCCACCACCGGAATGTGTCCCGTCGCGCTCCACCGTCTTGCCGCTGCGCGCCTGAGTGGCGAAGTTGGTGCGCATGTAGTGCAGCATCGCATCCTGCATCGCGACCTGAAGCCGGTGGCCCTCTCCGGTGGCCGCGCGTCTGTACAACGCGCCCAGGATGGTGATCGCCATGGTCATGCCGGTACCGGTGTCGCCGAGTGATAGGCCGGGCTTCACCGGCATGCGGCCTTTTTCACCGGTGACGCTGATCGTGCCGCCGGTGGCCTGGGCAATCATGTCGAAGGCGAGGTTCCTTTCGTACGGACTGCCGGTGCCGAAGCCTTTGACCTGGCAGTAAATGATGCCGGGATTGATCGACCTCACGTCGTCGTAGCCGAGGCCAAGGCGCTCGATTGTACCGGGCGCCATGTTCTCCACGCACACATCGGCCTTGCGCAGCAGATCTTTCACCAGTTGCAGACCACGGGGCGATTTCAGGTTGACCGTGATCGACTTCTTGTTTGCGTTGAACACCTGAAAGTAGAACGGATCGTCATCCGGATGGCCCTTGCGCAGGCGGCGGCCGGGATCGCCGATACCGGGGTTTTCGATCTTCACGACCTCAGCGCCGAGCCAGGCGAGGGCTTCGGTGCAGGAGGGACCTGCCTCGAACTGGGTGAAATCGACCACGCGCACGCCGGTGAGAAATTGCAGATCCGCGCTAACGTCTGGCATCGAGGTCATCCTCCCGTTGTCTGCTAATTGCCGAAAGTTTGGCACAGGATGGGGGGGTATCCAAATCGGCGTCAGCGTTCCTCGCTGAAGACGGGGCGTGGGGTCGGGGGTAGCCGGCGTTCCTTGCGGCGCCAGATGATGCCGGCGGCGACGACCGCGACCAACCCCGCCAGTTCTATTGTATCTACGGCATTGAGCGGCCCGACTATGTTCGCGAGCACGCCGACAAGCAGGATACCGAGGGGGCCTGCGCCGATGCAGACAGTGAGCAGGCCCATCAGCCGCGACCGGATGTGTGGAGGGGCACAGGTGATAATGAGCGAGGTCTGCATGTTGGCGAAGGCGGCGGAACCGAAGCCACCGATGACAAGCAGCGCGCACGCCAGCGAGAAGACCGGCGCAAGCGGCATCAGCGCGGCGCATACCAGAAACAGCAGCGATCCGCCCACCATCAGGGTGCGGCCCTTGCCGGGTGGATCGCCGCCTGCCAGCCACAGTCCGCCGAGGAACGCGCCGAACGATTCCGATGCGGCCATCACGCCGACCAGTGCCGGCGACACCATGAAATGCTGGCGGCCGATCGGCGCGACCAGAGCGGAATACGGAAAGCCCAGCAGGTTCATCGCGACTGTCACCATCAGCACGCCCGCAATGACGGCGTGGCTGCGGGCGAAGGTCAGGCCCTCGGCGAGGTCGCGTGGTACGTGGCCGAGAATGAAGCGGCGAGGTTCTTGCTCGTGATGCAATCCGACCGCGAACACCGCAGCCAGCAGATACATCAGCGAGGATAGGGTGAAGGCTGTGGCAAGGCCGCCGAATTGGTAGAGAGTGCCCGCAATCACCGGACCGATCATTCGGGTGATGGAGTTGGTCATCGTGTCGAGGGCAAGCGCGCGCGGCACAAGAGCGGGTGAGACGCTTTCGCCCACCATACGGCGACGGGTCGACATCTCGGTGGACCAGACTGTGCCTGCAACCAGGCCGGCAACTGCCACGTGCCATGGCTGTGCGGTGCCGAGCAGGGCAAGTGCAGCCACGGTTGCCGATGCTGCGGCGGTGACAAGCTGGCCGGTGACGAGGAGACGCTTGCGATCTACTGCCTCGGCCATCACCCCGGCGAAAGCGCCGAGGAAGAACATCGGCAACGTCCGCGCAGCCGAGACCACGGCGACGGCGAGGCCGGAGCCGGTCATATCAAGCGTGAACAGCGCCGCGGCCAGCACTTCGAACCAGCGCATCGCATTGACGCAGCCGCCGATCGACCAAAGGCGCAAAAAAGTCGGTGAGGACAGCAGTCCCCGAAGGCCGGCGCTGCCAGCCGCCATTGGTCGTTTCCCCTGCCTGGCGCGCCCCCATGGACCGACGGCGCCGCACAGCGGTATCATGCACCGAAAGGTGCAATTTCGGCAGAGGGGACTCCTGGAAATGAACGACACGGTGATGACCAGGCCGCAGTTCGATCGCACGGTTGAGGACCTGGGCAATATCGTCGAACTGGGCCACGTGAACGTCACGG
>DATJJM010000087.1:0-3463 GCA_035492535.1 Acetobacteraceae bacterium
CAGCGCCTTGATGTCGGCGGCGATCGATGCGGCCACCTCGCCCTCGTAGTAATCCCGCAGGCCGGCTCGGCCGAGCCGCTCGAGCGTGTCCGGAAGGTTGCCCTGGCGGAAGAAGCCGGGCTTGCCCTGGTAGGGCGGCGCAGGCGGCAATCCGTTCGGCATGTAGACAGCGGCAGTGGTCGGATACAGCCGGATAGCCGATGCCGAGGTCACCACCTTCAGCGCGGTGTACCAGTCCTGCGGCTGCCCGCGCTTCGCGAGCGCGATGGCCGGTGCGATCACGTCGGACAGCGGCAGGCGGCCCCACTGCCGATGTATATACTCATAGCCAGCCACCGAGGCCGGGATCGCGACCGAAAGCGGTCCGTGGATGTTGATGTCGCCCTCGACCTCGGGCCACGCGAACAGATCGGTGGTCATCCGTCCGGTCAGCTTATAGGTCGCGGGGTTGGTTGCCGCCGGCGCGCGCGGGCCGAAGTCCACCACCGCGGCGCGAGCCTGGCCGGCCCGATGCACCAGGGCGAAGCCGATGCCGCCGAGGCCCGAGTTCCAAGGCTCGTGCGTTGACAACGCCAGCGCCGTGGCGACAGCCGCGTCCATCGCGTTGCCGCCGGCATCCAGCACCGCGACGCCCGCATCCGCGGCACCTTTCGCCTGCGACACCACCATGCCGCGGCGTCCCTTCGCCGACGGCTTGCTGAGCCTCCAGTGCTGTGTGACGTGGGGTGGCGGCGTGTATTGCATCTCGAACAATCCCTGTAGTCGGTCGGCGGATGGTCGGCCGTGGCGACCAAGTTGGCAAGCCGCGCGCGATCGTGATCCGGCGGCGGGACAGCGGTAGGATATGTCCCAGATCCTCCTGGGAGCAGGGAAGCGATGACGCACCTCATCGTCGCCGCGCTGATCTGGCTGGGCATCCATTTCGGCATTGCCGGAACCAGAGTGCGCGACGGAATCGTCGGCCGCATCGGCGAGCGCGCGTTCCGCGGGCTGTTCTCGTTGCTGTCGGTCCTTTCCCTCGTTCTGTTGATCCTTGCCTGGAGGGGGTCGGATACGACACCGCTCTGGTTTGCGCCGGATTGGCTCCGCTGGCTTCTGGTTGCGGTGATGCTGGTGGCCTGGCTGCTGTTCGTCGCCTCGTTGTTGCAACGGAGTGCGACCATCGTTGGTGGCGAAGCAGTGCCACCGCGCGGCATCCAGCGAGTGACACGGCATCCAATGCTGTGGTCGTTCGCCCTCTGGGCGGCCGTGCACATGATTGGCAATGGCGACACCGCGGCGCTTGTGTTCTTTGGCACCTTCCTGGTGACGGCGCTTGCCGGGATGCCTTCGATCGACGCGAAACTGGCGCGGCGCGATCCGGCAGGATGGCAGGCGCTCTCGGCTGCAACCTCCATCGTGCCGTTCGCGGCGATCGGGCAGGGGCGCAATCGGTTCGTTCCTCGCGAGGTCGGTTGGATGACACTGCTGATCGGCGTGGTGGCGTGGGCCGTGGTGCTGCATCTGCACGCCTGGCTGTTCGGCGTCCCGCCGGTTGCCATGTGAACAGGCATGCCCGAACGTGGCGGAAGCATCACGAGAGCCGCCATGTACCTGAACCATTTCGCCGACACGACCGAACCGCTCGACATGACGCGGACCGAGGAGTTCCGATCGCTGCTGGCGAGCGCCGCCGATCTGGGGATACCGCACGCGCCGAGCACGCCGTACCGGTCGCGCAACATCGTGCTGCGGCAGATGCGGTTCCATTTCCTGGAATGGGGCGCGGCCGATGCGCCGCCGATCGTGCTGCTGCACGGCGGGCACCAATCGGCGCATTCGTGGGACCTGGTCAGCCTGCATCTGGCGCAGCACTTCCATGTGCTGGCGCTCGACCAGCGGGGGCACGGCGACAGCGAGTGGGCGCGCGACGTCGCCTATACCAACCATGAGATGTCGTTGGATGCCGAAGCCTTTATCACGGCGATGAGGCTGCATCGGCCGATCCTGATCGGGCATTCGATGGGCGGGCGGAATGCGATGCTGCTGACGCGGCGTTCACCTTCGTTGCTGGGCAAGCTGGTGATCGTCGATGTTGGGCCGGAGTTGTCGGATCGTGGGCGCGCGGTGATCGCCGGCTTCGTGCGCGACAATGAAGAGTTCGACGACCTGGATCACTTCGTGCGCAATGTGCAGCAGTACGATCCGTACCGGTCTCGCGAGCACATCGAGCGGACCGTGAAGTACAACATGCTGCAACGTGCCGATGGGAAGTTCGTCAGCAAGTGCGATGCGAACCCGCGGCGGTTAGGTGTGGTGCGCGGCGCGGGGCCGCAGGAGAACATCACGCTGGAAGAGGCGCGCGCATTCGATCTGCCTGTGCTGCTGGTGCGCGGCGAGGACTCGCGCATCCTGACGGCCGACGCGGCGGAACGGTTCCGTGCAGCGCTGCCGCGCGGCGAACTGGTGACCGTGCCGAAGTGCGGGCACAACGTGCACGGGCAGAACACACCGGGCTTCATCACGGCGATCGAGAAGTTCCTGCGCTAAGACGACTTTGTAGCGACCAAGGGGCCCTGCCCCTTGGGACCCCGCTAAGGGCGGAGCCCTTAGAACCCTTCCCTAAAAATAGGATTCCAAAGGCTCCGCCTTTGGCGAGGGGTTTCAGGGGAGCAGCGCTCCCCTGAGCCGCTAATTCAAACCGTAAAGCCCCGCGACGTTGTCACAGACAATCTTGCGGCGCACGCTTGGTGTGATTGCAGAGAGATTGTCTCCCAGCACCTTGTGCGAGTCCGGCCAGAGCGAGTCAGGATGTGGATAGTCCGAACCCCACATGATGTTGTCCTCGCCGACGATCGGCACGATCGGCTCCAGGAATTTGTCCTGCTGATACGTCACGTAGCCCTGCCGGCGGAAATAGTCGCTGGGCTTCATCTTGAAGCCGAGGCTGCGGGCGCGGTCATGATACTCGGTGTCGAGCCGGTCGAAGATATACGGCAGCCAGGTCACACCTGACTCACCCAACACAAACTTGAACTCGGGATACTTCTCGCAGGCACCCGACGCGAGCAGCGATACCAGCACCTCCATCGTGTCGGTCTGGAACAGTGCCGATCGCACCAGGCGATACTGAACGGCGTACTCCTTCTCCATTTCCGGCGTGTTCGGGGCGCGGGCTGCCTTGAACCCGGTGGAATGGAACGAGATCGGGAACCGGCACTCGGCGCACGCCTCCCACAGCGCGTACCAGTCATGGTGCCACAGCGGGATGCCCATGCGCTTGAACGCGAGGTCACCGCCGCGCAGGCCCATCTTTGCGCAGCGCCGCACTTCGGCCGCCGCCGCCTTCGGATCGCTGTTCGGCACGATCGCCAGCGGGAATACGCGGTTGGGATCTGCCTTCTTGGCGAAATCCGCGACCCAGTCGTTATAGACGGTGTCGGCCCAGTCCCGCATCGTCGTATCGGCGATCATCTCGTTGATC
>DATJJM010000088.1:0-3211 GCA_035492535.1 Acetobacteraceae bacterium
ATCATCGCCGCAGCGTTCCCGTGCAGGATCTGCTGCCTGGCCTCATCGCTGATGCGCGCTTCCTCAAGCGCCTTGCGCGTCCAGTCCACGCCGAACGCGCTGCCATCCGTGCCGCAGACGATCCTGTCCGCGCCGTAGAGATCCACCGCCATTTCGATCGAACGCGCGCCGAACGAGTTGCAGTCAACATAGACCTTCGCCTTGCGGAACCGCGACGACGGCAGCTCCTCATCGGGCGTGTCGAGCAGGCAGCGGTGGTCCATGCGCTCGATCTCGTACGGGATATTGCCGCCGAGGTTGTGCACCACCACCGTGGCATCCGGGTAATCCGCGAGCAGGTCGGTCAGGCACAGCGTCACCATCACCGACGACAGGCTTGCCTGCATGTCCAGCGTGCCGTTGCGGCGGCGCGCATTATCCGTTTCACCGCCAACCTTGGGGAATGCATCGCCAGGTCGCGGCCCGTGGTGGATCAGCAGCACCGCGCGGTGACGGTTGGCGACGTCCAGCACCGGACGCACCGCGTCTGCGTCCTTACGGGTGAGGAAGTAGTTGCCGGGCAATTGCGCCCCCAGCACGCCGGGCAGGCTCAGCGCGCGTTCCAGTTCCGCGGCCGCTGCATTCATGTCGGCCAGCGGCAATGCGGCCAGGGCCGCAAAGCGGCCGGGATACTGCGCGCAGATCGCCGAAAGGCCGTCGTTCACCCGGCGGCAAAGCGGTGCGGCCGTCTCCACCGGCTGCGCCTCGATCCAGCAGAAAGAACCCAGGAGCGACAATACGCTTGTCTCTACGCCCTGGCGGTCCATGCGCTGTATGTGGACCATGGCGTCATCGAATGCCTTGTCGAGCGGCGTCTCGCCCATGCGTGGCGCCTTCAGCACTTCCATGCCATCGGCATTGCGCTCGATACGGGGTTCGCGGGTGCGGGCGCGCAGGGCATCCGCGACCTCGGCAGGCCTCCAGTGGGCGTGCATATCGATCATTTCGACCATCGGCTGTTTCCTCCACAGACTGGGCCGCAGCGTAACGCCGCACCCGGCAGGCTGCAAAGCATGCCATCCGGCACCTGCGGCGCTACACTCGGGGCACCACCAGGGAGATCCACATGGCGGAACTCGACGGCCCACGCTGGGGACCCGCGTCAAAAGCCGCGCCGAAGCAGCTTGTCGTGCTGTGCCACGGGCTCGGCGCCGACGGGCACGACCTGATCGATCTCGCCCCGTCCTGGTCGCACGCGCTGCCTGATGCGCTGTTCGTTTCGGTGGATGCGCCGTTTCCGCATGATTCCGGATTTGGCCGCCAATGGTGGAGCGTCGCCGACCGGTCGCCGCCGATCGTCGAGGCCGGCGTGCGTCGCGCCGCCACGTTCCTGAACCCGTTCATCGATGCGGAGCTGGCCCGCCTTGGCCTGCCCGCGGACGCCTATGCGCTGATGGGCTTCAGCCAGGGAGCCATGACGGCGCTGTTCACCGGCCTTCGCCGCACGGCGGCACCGCGGGCCATCCTGGCTTTCTCCGGTGCGCTGATCGCACCGGAGGCGCTTGCCAAGGACCTCGCCAACCACGCGCCGGTGCTGCTGGTGCATGGCGAGGCCGACGACGTGGTTCCGGCACAGCGCTCGCGTGAGGCGGAGGCTGCGCTGCGTGCCGCCAACGTTCCGGTGGAGGCCGTGTATGTCCCGCGCCTCGGCCATGGCATCGACGACACCGGCATCTCGATGGGCGCGCTGACGCTCCAGCGCGGCTTTGCGACGGCATAACAAGGGAGGTCGTGCATGCCTGTTCAGGTCATTCCCACTGGCGGCGCCCTCGGCGCGGAGATCCGTGGCGTCGACCTCGCCGAACCGATGGACGGCGCCACCTTCGCCGCGATCGAGCGCGCTTTCGACGAACACGGCGTCATCTTCTTCCGCGACCAGCGGATCACCCCGCCGCAACAG
The DNA here is from genome assembly GCA_035492535.1 of Acetobacteraceae bacterium. Lineage (GTDB taxonomy): Bacteria > Pseudomonadota > Alphaproteobacteria > Acetobacterales > Acetobacteraceae > JAMXLO01. The sequence goes on from DATJJM010000088.1 coordinate 1,940, forward strand.
GTCGCCTTCACCCGCCGCTTCGGCGACATCGAGTTCAACATCTTCGGCGAACGATGGAGCGTGCCCGGCAGTCCGGAGATCGTCGTGGTCTCCAACATCACCGAGGATGGCCGGCCCATCGGCGTCCGCCGCGCCGGCGAAAACTGGCACTCCGACATGTGCTACGCGCCGCGTCCCCCGCGCGGCACCATGCTCTATGCGCTGGAGGTGCCGGACATGTTCGGCCTGCCGCTCGGCGATACCGAATTCGCCAGCGCCGCCGCGGCCTGGGACGCGCTGCCTGAATCGCTTCGCCGTCATCTCGACGGCAGGCGCGCGATCTTCGATTTCTGTGGCCGCAAGCGTGCCTTCCCGCCCACCCAGGCGGAGAAGGATCGCTACCCGCCGGTGACCCATCCGATCGCGCGCCGGCATCCGCGCACCGGGCGGACATGCCTCTACGTGATGCGCGACGATTGCACCGGCATCGAAGGCATCCCGCCTGAGGAAGCGGAAGCCATGATCGCGGCCCTGGCGGACCACATCGTCAAACCGGCATTCGTGTATCGCCACCAGTGGCGACAGGGCGACCTGCTGATGTGGGACAACTGCACCGTGCAGCATCGCGCCATCCAGGACTACGACATGCCGCAGCGCCGGCTGATGCACCGGACCACGATGGACGGCGCCGCCCCGATCTGAGGGCAGAGTTTATCCGGACTGTCATAGCAGGCTGGCTTGCGGCGCGTTGCACGCTCTGCGATAAACGCAGCAGTTCTCGGCGACGCACAATATCTGGCGGGTCGGTGACAGATGGGCCCCTAGGTGCTGTGCGCCGCTCGCAGAGGAGCGACGCGTGCCTGACGGTGGCCAATTCTATCCTGCGCTGGTTCTGAACGCGGACTTCCGGCCTCTTTCGTATTTCCCGTTGTCGCTTTGGGCCTGGCAGGATGCGGTGAAGGCGGTATTCCTTGACCGGGTCTCCGTGCTGTCGGAGTACGAGACCCAGGTGCGGTCGCCCTCGCTGACGATGAAGCTGCCGAGCGTGATCGCGCTGAAGGACTACATCCCGTCCGCGCGGCGGCCGGCCTTCACCCGGTTCAACGTGTTCCTGCGCGATGCCTTCGTTTGCCAGTACTGCAGCGATCGCTACCCGGCGCACGACCTGACGTTCGACCACGTGGTGCCGCGCAGCCGCGGCGGCCGCACGACATGGGAGAACGTCGTCACCGCCTGCGGCGACTGCAATCTGCGCAAGGGTTCGCGCCTGCCGCGCGAGTGCGCGATGTTCCC
>DATJJM010000089.1:0-20980 GCA_035492535.1 Acetobacteraceae bacterium
GGTACCGAGGAGATGTCGGCCTCGATCCGGGAGATCGCGAAGAACGCTTCGGATGCTGCGGAGGTGGCTGCTCAGGCGGTGACGGTGGCGGAGGCGACGAACGTGACCGTGGCGAAGCTGGGGGAGTCCTCGGCGGAGATCGGGAACGTGATCAAGGTGATCAACTCGATTGCGGAGCAGACGAACCTGTTGGCGTTGAACGCGACGATCGAGGCGGCGCGGGCCGGTGAAGCCGGCAAAGGCTTCGCGGTGGTCGCTTCGGAGGTGAAAAATCTTGCCAATCAGACCGGTCGCGCGACCGAGGAGATCGGCGCTCAGATCGGCCAGATCCAGTCGGCAACGCAGGAAGCCGTCGTGGCGATCGAGGGCATTGTCGCGGTGATCAACGAGGCCGACGGCATTGCCACAACGATCGCCGCGGCTGTGGAAGAGCAAGGCGCGGCGACTCGCGAGATTGCACGGAGTGTGCAGAACGCTGCGGCCGGCACCAGACAGGTCAGCACCGGTATCGCCGGCGTCAGTCGCTCGGCAACCGAGGCGGGCACCGCAGCTGATCTGGTGCTCACCTCCGCGACGAGCCTGTCACAGAGCTCGGCGCGGCTCGCAGACGAGGTGCGTGGCTTCGTCACCAACATCCGCGCTGCTTGAACCAAGATGATTCGATATCGGGACCATATAACCTGATCTGAATTTAAGGTAGCAAACGTAGGGTGCCATGTCTTTGCGCGATAAACTGCTTTGGGCAGGTGTCATCCTGCTCGGCACGATCTCATTCGGCATCGTCGCACTGACGAGAGGAGAAGCGGTCAACGCCGCATGGCTCGTCGTCGCGGCAGTATGCATCTACTTCATTGCCTACCGTTTCTATGCCTTGTTCATTGCCAACAAGGTGTTTGGCGTCAATGCGAAACGCCTGACGCCTGCGCACCGGCATAACGATGGGTTGGACTATGTACCGACCAATCGTTACGTGCTCTATGGCCACCATTTCGCAGCCATAGCCGGTGCCGGACCGCTGGTGGGACCGGTACTCGCGGCGCAGATGGGCTATCTGCCCGGCACGCTGTGGATCCTCGCCGGTGTCGTATTTGCCGGCGCGGTGCAGGACATGACCGTCCTGTTCATGTCAACGCGGCGCGATGGACGCTCCCTGGGCGACATGATCCGCTCCGAGCTTGGCCCGGTGCCAGGCGCGATCGCCGGCATCGGCATCCTGATGATCTGCGTCATCGTCCTCGCCGTGCTGGCGCTGGTCGTGGTGATGGCCCTGAAAGGCAGTCCGTGGGGCACCTTCACCGTGTTCTGCACCATTCCCATCGCGCTGATCATGGGAGTGTACAGTCGCTTCATCCGACCAGGTCGCATCGGCGAGATGTCCGCCATCGGCGTCGTCCTGCTGCTCGCCGCATTGCTCTACGGCAAGACCGTTTCCGAGATTCCGGAACTTGCGGCCTGGTTCAATTTCACCGGACCACAACTGGCTCTGCTCATCATCGGCTACGGCTTTGTTGCCTCCGTGCTGCCGATATGGCTGTTGCTGGCACCGCGCGACTATCTGTCAACCTTCCTCAAGATCGGCACGATCGTACTGCTGGCCATCGGTATCATGGTCGTGCGCCCCGACCTGCAAATGAGCGCCGTGACCCGGTTCATCGACGGCACCGGTCCGGCTTGGGCGGGCAGTGTGTTCCCGTTCCTGTTCATCACCATCGCCTGCGGCGCGGTATCCGGTTGGCACTCGCTGATTTCATCCGGCACCACGCCCAAAATGATCGAGAACGAGACCCAGGTGCGATTCATCGGCTATGGCGGCATGCTGATGGAGTCCTTCGTCGCCATCATGGCGATGATCGCCGCAACGGTGATCCACCCCGGCGTCTATTTCGCGATGAACTCGTCAGCCGCGCTGATCGGCACAGATCCGGCGCATGCGGCTCAGGTGATCTCGTCCTGGGGCTTTGTCGTCACGCCTGACATGCTCACCCAGGTGGCGAAGGATGTTGGCGAAAGCACCATCATGTCGCGCACCGGCGGCGCCCCGACACTGGCCGTCGGCATGGCGACCATTCTGTCCGACTTCCTCGGCGGCAAGCTGCTGGCAGGCATCTGGTACCACTTCGCCATCCTGTTCGAAGCCCTGTTCATCCTTACCACCGTCGATGCCGGCACCCGGGTCTGCCGCTTCATGATCCAGGACCTGATCGGCAACGCGATACCCGCGTTCAAGGCCACCGAATCATGGACCAACAACCTGATCGGTTCGGCATTGGCCTGCCTGCTGTGGGGCTACTTCCTGTATCAGGGCGTCATCGATCCGCTGGGCGGCATATGGACGTTGTGGCCACTGTTCGGCACCGCGAACCAGATGCTCGCCGCGATCGCACTCACGATGTGCACGGTCGTGCTCTTCAAGATGAAGCGCGAGCGGTTCGCCTGGGTGACGATCGTGCCAACGATCTGGCTGGTGTTGTGCACGGTGACGGCCGGCGTCGAGAAGGTGTTCCACAGCAATCCGTCCATCGGCTTCCTGGCGCATGCACATCGTTTCGGCACCGCCCTGGCGGAAGGCAAGGTGCTGGCTCCCGCCAAGAACCTCGGCGATATGAGCCGCATCGTGTTCAACGACTACGTCGATGCGACGCTGGCCGGCGTCTTCGCGGCGCTGGTGGTGACGATGGTGGTGTTCGGCGTGATCCATTGCCTGCGTGCGATGGGCAACCCAAAAAGCACGACGCACGAGATCACCGGTGGTGCGATGCCGGCCGCCGCGGGCGATGACTGAGCTCAAATCACGGGCGCGCCTTGTCTGCGAAATGGTGACGCAGACGGCGCGCCTGATGGTTGGCGTGCCGGACTATCAGACGTATGTGACGCATCGGCAGTCCCAGCATCCGGACCAGCCGTTCATGACCTACGAGGAGTTTTTTCGCGAACGGCAGGCGGCGCGCTATGCTGTCGGAAACGGACGGTTCAAGGGCTGCTGCTGACGACATGATGCGTTGCATGGTTCTCGACGCGGCACGAACGCCGCTGCGCCTGGCATCACTGCCCGTGCCGACTCCCGGTCCCGGGCAGGTGCTGATCCGCGTGCACGCCTGCGCGGTGTGCCGAACCGATCTGCACGTGGTCGATGCCGAACTGACCGAACCCAAGCTGCCGTTGATCCCAGGGCATGAAATCGTCGGCACGGTCGCAGCCCTCGGTGAGGGCGTCGAAAGATATGCCGTCGGTGATCGCGTCGGTGTGCCGTGGCTCGGCTGGACCTGCGACGTATGCGAATTCTGCCGCTCAGGACGCGAAAACCTGTGCGCGCAGGCACGCTTCACCGGCTACCAGATCGATGGCGGCTATGGCGAATTCACAGTTGCCGATCAGCGTTTCTGCTTCGCCATCCCCGATGGCTACAGCGACATCGATGCAGCACCGCTACTATGCGCCGGCCTCATTGGCTACCGGTCGCTGCGCATGGCAGGCGAAGCACGACGGCTGGGGCTGTACGGTTTCGGTGCCGCGGCTCACATCATCGCGCAGGTCGCACGTTGGCAAGGCCGGCAGGTCTTCGCCTTCACCAGCCCCGGCGACATCGAAGCGCAACAATTCGCCCACGATCTGGGAGCAGTGTGGGCCGGCGGCTCCGACCAGCCGGCACCAGAGATGCTCGACGCCGCGATCATCTTCGCACCGGTCGGTTCCTTGGTGCCCGCCGCCCTGCGTTCAGTCGAACGCGGCGGCACCGTCGTCTGCGCCGGCATCCACATGAGTCCGATCCCAGGCTTTCCCTACGACATCCTGTGGGGCGAACGCGTGGTGCGCTCGGTCGCCAACCTGACGCGCGCCGATGGCGACGAATTCCTCGCCGTCGCACCCAAAGTGCCTGTGAAGACCCACACGTTGCCCTATCAAATCGACCAGGCGAATCAGGCACTTGATGATTTGCGCGCCGGGCGTCTGCAAGGCGCGGCAGTACTCATGCCGTAACGAGGCCGTGCCTTTCCAATAACCGGATCGGTGCTACACTTCCCGCAAAAGTTGTGTTGGGAGGAGAGCGCAAATGGCATACGACCTTCTGATTCGAAATGGCCGCATCGTCGATGGCTCCGGCATGCCGGCCTTCCGCGGCGACATCGCAGTCAAAGACGGCAAGATCGTCGAGATCGGCAAAATTAACGGCGCTGCATCGCGCACGATCGATGCCGACGGACTCGTCGTCGCACCCGGCTTCATCGACAACCACTGCCACTACGACGCGCAGGTGACCTGGGACCCGCTGTGCACCTTCTCGCCGCAGCATGGCGCCACCACGGTGATCTTCGGCAACTGCTCACTCTCGCTCGCGCCGGTGCGGCGCGGCAAGGAAGCACGCATGGCCGAGTTCCTGTCGTACGTCGAAGCCATCCCGATGGAGGTTCTGAGTACCGTCGACGTCGATTGGGAGACGATGCCGCAATACATGGACCGCCTCGACAAGAGCCTCGGCGTCAACGCCGGCACACTGATCGGCCACACCGCGGTTCGTTTCTACGTGATGGGCGATGACTGCCAGAAGCGCGCAGCCACCGCTGACGAGATCAAGGCGATGCAGGACGTCGTGCGGGACGGCATGACGCACGGCGCGCTCGGCTTCTCGGCCTCGCGCCAGAAGGGCCACTACGATCCGCAGGGTGTTCCCATTCCCGCGCTTTGGGCCGACGAGAACGAGATCTTCGCGATCAGCGACGTGCTGCGCGATCTCGGCACCGGCACCATCCAGGTCGGCGGTGGCGTCGACTCCGAACTCTCCGATGGCCTGATGGCAAAGCTCGCGGAAGCGACAGGTCGTCCGGTGATCTACAACAGCCTCAGCCAGACCGTGCGCAATCCCGACAAATGGAAGCAGCACATCGCACGCGTCGAGGAGACCGCGCGTGCCGGCATCCGCGCCTATCCGATGTGCTCGCCCAACCGGGTGACGCAGGACTTCACCATGAAGAACTGCCAGGTGTTCCGCGGACTGCCGACGTGGCACCCGATCCTGCTGATGTCGGATGAAGAGAAGCTCCGCGCCTATGCCGACCCACAGGTGCGCGACAAGCTGCATGCCGAAGCGGTGGCGTTTACCGTACCGGTGCAGAGCATCGGGTTCTCCAAGACCTGGTGGGACTACATGACGGTGAACGAACCGACGCTGCCCAAGAACAAGCCGCTGCAGTTCAAGACGATCGGCGAGATCGCCAGGCTGCAAGGCAAACGGGTGATCGATGCGTTCCTTGATCTGGTGGTCGAGGAGAAACTGGAGACCCGCTTCCTCCAGGCGGAAAGCAACATCGACGATGAAGCACTGCGACGCATCCTGACCTATCCGAACGCCTTCATCGGCCTGGGCGATGGCGGCGCACATGTGCAGTTCCACGGCGGCTACGGCTACACAACACGTCTGCTCGGCGAATGGGTCCGCGAAAAGCAGGCACTGACGCTCGAGCAGGCAGTCAAGCGCCTCACCTTCGAGTCGGCATCGCTGTTCGGCATCAGCGACCGTGGCCTGCTGCGCGAGGGCCTCGCCGCCGACATCGTCCTGTTCGACCCCGACACAGTCATGCCCGGGCCGGAAACCGTCGTGCACGACTTCCCCGCCGGTGGCTGGCGCATCAAGGAACCTGCCGTCGGCATCCACATGACGATCGTGAATGGCCAGGTACTGCTGGAAGACGGCAAGCACACGGGCGCTCTGCCAGGCCGCGTGTTGCGTAACAGTTGGTACCACGCACACCGCAACTGAAAGCGTGAAATGATTAACGGGCGGCATGGAATTTTCATGCCGCCCGTGCGTTGACGCTCTCATGTGCCGCGCCTAGCTTCCCCCTCTCTTTCTCAGCGGGGAAACACCCAGATGTCCAACAAACTCAAGGCGCGCCTGGCATCCGGTAAGGCATGCGTCAACGGCTGGCTTGCCATCCCGAGCGGCTTCTCCGCCGAAGTCATGGCCCAATGCGGCTGGGACAGCCTCACCGTGGACATGCAGCACGGTGTGCAGGAATACCAGTCGATGGTGCAGTGCTTCCAGTCGATGACCGCGCATCCGGTTACACCTTTGGTGCGCGTGCCATGGAATGAACCGGGCATTATCGGCAAGGCGCTCGACGGCGGCGCGTGGGGCATCGTTTGCCCGATGGTCAACAACAAGAAGGAAGCGAAGGCACTGGCCGACGCGTGCCTCTATCCGCCGGCCGGCAAGCGCAGCAACGGCCCGATCCGTGCCGCGATGTATGGCGAAGCCTCCAACTACCAGAAGATCGCCAACGACGAAGTGCTGGTGATCCCGATGATCGAGACACAGGAAGGCATCGACAACATCGATGAAATCCTCTCGGTTCCCGGCATCAGCGGTATCTACATCGGTCCCTCCGACATGGGCCTCGCGCTCGGCCTGATCCCAACGCTGGATCGTGAGGAACCGCTGATCCTCGGCATCTACGAGAAGCTGCTGGCGTCCTGCAAGAAGCACGGCAAGTTCGCCGGCCTGCACAACGGCACCGCCGCCTACGCCGCCCGCATGATCGGCATGGGCTTCCGCTTCGTGACGATCGCCAATGACAGCGGCCTGATGGCCCGCGCAGCCCGCGAAGCGGTGACGGCGACGCGGAAGGCGGCCGGCGACGTTGCAAGCTGAGCCAGCGTGCTGACCGTATAAGGCAGTGGGGCCAGGGGCAAAACCCCTGGCCTCTCGCACTTCAAGGAGACCGACATGGCGCAGCCATCCGTGATTCGACTGCACGCCGGCGACAACGTCGTGATTGCACGCAGCACGCTGCTGCCGGGCGTGCAGGTGGCGGATGGCACAGTCACCGCCGAGCGTATCCCCGCCGGCCACAAGGTCGCCATCCGACCCATCGCCGCGGGCGAACCGGTGCGGCGCTACGGCCAGATCATCGGCTTCGCGTCGCACGCGATCACCCCGGGCCAGCACGTGCACGTGCAGAACTGCGAAATGGGCGACTTCGCCAAGGACTACGGCTACGGCATCGATGCCCGTCCCACCGACTACGCCAACACGCCCGCCAGCTTCGATGGCATCCGCCGCCCCGATGGCCGCATCGCGACCCGTAACTACATCGGTATCCTCACCAGCGTAAACTGCTCGGCGCATGTCGCCGGCCTGATCGCTGATGTGTTCCGGCGCAATCCGTTCACCGGCGACGATCCGCTGGCGGATTTTCCCAACGTCGACGGCGTGGTGGCCCTGACGCACAAGACCGGCTGTGGCATGACCGAGAACGAGCCGCTGCGCGTGCTGCGCCGCACCCTCGCGGGTTACGCACGGCATGTGAATTTCTCCCATGTCGTGGTCCTCGGCCTCGGCTGCGAGGTCAACCAGATCCGCGGCCTGATGGACGAGCAGCGACTCTCTGACCGCATCCGCAACATGGACATCCAGTCGATGGGCGGCACGCGCAAGACGGTGGAAGCGGGTGTAGCGTTCGTGCGCGAGGTGCTTGCCGAGGCAAACCAGGTGCACCGCGAACCGGTGCCGGCAAGCGAGCTCTGCGTCGCGCTGCAATGCGGCGGTTCCGATGGCTATTCAGGCGTATCGGCCAACCCGGCCCTTGGCGCGGCCAGCGATCTTGTCGTCCGCCACGGCGGCTCGGTGATCCTGTCCGAAACGCCGGAGACCTATGGTGCCGAACATCTGCTGACGCGGCGCGCCGTGTCGCGCGAGGTGGGCGAAAAGCTCGTGGCCCTGATGCGCTGGTGGGAAGACTACACAGCGCGCGAAGGTGCGGAGATGAACGCCAACCCCTCGCCCGGCAACAAGGCCGGCGGGCTGACCACGATCCTCGAGAAGTCGCTCGGCGCGATGGCAAAGGCGGGCTCCACCAACCTGGTGGACGTTGTCGGCTACGCGGAGCCGGTCACCGCAAAGGGCTTCGTGTTCATGGACACACCGGGCTACGACCCGGTCGCCGCCACCGGCCAGGTGGCAGGCGGCGCCAACCTCGTGTGCTTCACCACCGGCCGCGGGTCCGTGTTCGGCTGCAAGCCGTCGCCTTCGATCAAGCTTGCCACCAACACGCCGATGTATCAGCGCATGGAAGACGACATGGACGTGAACTGCGGCACCATCCTCGACGGCGAGGAAAGCGTGCAGGAATGCGGCCAGCGCATCTTCGAGCTGATGCTGCGCGTCGCCAGCGGCGAGCGCACCAAGAGCGAGCAGTTCGACTTCGGCGCCGCCGAGTTCGCCCCCTGGGTGCTGGGCGCCACGATGTAGGTCTTGGCATCAGCGAGCTACGCCCACACATTCGTGCCGGAGGCGCGCATGAACGACGTTTACGACAGCGATATCCTGGTCTGGTCGGAGCAGCAGGCGCAGTTGCTGCGCCGCCTGGCCGCAGGCGAGCGCGTCAACGACCTCATCGACTGGGACAACGTCATCGACGAGGTAGACAGCGTGGGCCGCGAGCAACTGCATGCAGTCGAATCATTGCTGTTGCAGGCCCTGGTGCACACGCTAAAGGCGCAGGCATGGCCAGAGGCCCGTGACGTAGAGAACTGGCTTGCCGACGCGCGTGGTTTCCGCGCCCAGGCAACGAACCGGTTCGTGGCGTCCATGCGGCAAAGGCCCGATCTGGAGCGTATCTACCGCCAGGCGCTGCGCGCGCTGCCGCAGACGATGGATGGCACGCCGCCACAGAAGCTGCCGGAGACCTGTGAGACAACGTTGGACGAACTGCTGAGCGACCGAGTCTAGCACTGGGCTTCGCCACCGCCCCGCCCCCCTCTCCGCCGCTCTTTGTCGCCCCCCGATTTCCCGCTACGCTCGCTGCCAGCCGCCAACTGCCCAGGGAGAACAAGTCCATGACCGCGCAGACTAAAGGCCGGATCCGTCACGTCGCACTCAGCGTCACTGATCCGTGGGAGACCGCCGAATTCTACAAGCAGGCCGTCGGCCTGCAGGAAGTTACCGAGCTCGACGGCCCGCTCGCCGAGGGCGTGTTCCTGACCGACGGCGTCGTCAACCTCGCCATCCTGCACTTCAAATCAGATGAAGCCGCGCAGGGCACCGGCGCGGACTATGTCGGCATCCACCACATCGGCTTCTGGGTCGACGACGTCGTGGAGCAAGGCAAGATCGCCCGCAACACCGGCGCGACCTGGATCATGGGCGATCCGAACAACCCCGATGGCTACGAGGTCAAGCACACCGACCTCAACGGCATCATCTTCGACATCGCCGCGCACGGCTGGGCCGGCGCGCAGAAGAACCCAGGCGATGCCGACAACATCGTGCACCCCAACCCGCAGCGCCGTCTCGCCAAGTTCGACGAACGCCGCGCCCGCGCCCAGGCCAAGATCGCGTCACTCCGCACCAAGGAAGTCGCCGCCGCGGCCGAGTGAAGGAAAGCAGAACCGCAAATCACGCGAAGAACGCAAAAGCCTTTTCGCGTGATTTGCGTGTTTTGCGGTTCCCCGATCCTTAGCGCGCCGTGAATTGGCGCAAGACCCCCAGGTTCCATCGCACGTAGCCGCGCGGCTCGATGAACCCGAGCTTGCCGCGCAGCATCGTGTGCGCATCAGCCAGCCGGTGGAACGGGATCGACGGGTAAAGGTGGTGCTCGGCGTGGTACGGCATGTTCCACATCAGCAGCCGCACCACCGCGTTGGTCAGCGTGGTGCGGGTGTTGGTCAGCCCGTTGCGGTCCTGCGTGCAGCCGGTGTGCTCGGCCAGCACATAGGCCCGCAAGAACGGCTGACACAGCAACTGCGGCACGATCCAGAACATCAGCGGCACCGCCCAGCCGAACAGCAGCGCCGCCACGACCGAACCGCCAACCATCGTGGCGCTCATCGCCCGCACGCTGCGGATAACCCCGGGCGCCGCCTGAGCCGAAACGTAGGGATACCGGCGCATGTCGCCCCGCCAGGCATCCGCCACCACCAGCAGGCGCAACCGCCAGAACGGAACGCCCAGCACGCGCCACACATAGCTCGCGACATCATCCGGCGCTGCCATGTCCAGTTCCGGGTCGCGCCCAGGGATCTGCGTGTGCCGATGATGCGCGAAGTGGAACGCCGTATAGAAGTGCAGGTTCAGCAGCGACGGACAGGCTGCCAGCCATCCCACAACCTGGTTCGCTCGCCGCGAGGCGAACGCCGTCTGGTGGGTCGCCTCATGCGCCGGCGCGAACAGCGCCACCTGCACCAGCCCGAACGCGATCAGCGCCGGCAGGATCGTCCACGGTCCGGCGATCGCCAGCAGCCAACCGGTGCCGCCCAGCAGCACCACGTGTATGCCGGTGCGCAGGGCCCCCTCGGCATTGCCGCGCCCGGACAGCGAGCGCAGTTCCGCAGACGTCAGTGCACTGTTCATGCCGCGATGGTACGCAAGGGCCGTGCCATTATCCAGGCGGCGGCCATACGCGCAGATGGCTGGCGTGGAACACGGCCACGTTGAACAGCGTCCGCCCGGCATGGCGCACGGGCACAGAGCCCCGCGGTTCGATGGCCTCGAACATCCCGCCAAGCTCAGCTAGCACCCGCTCGCCGTGCTCGGGCGCCAGGATCAGCATGTCGTCGCCAACGAAGCGCGCCGCCGGAAAGGCGAATCCGAACTGTCGCGCATCCCGGTTCAGGCAGATCGTGGTCACATCAGGCCCCAGCGCATAGGCAATCTTCCCCGCATCCCGCCAGTTCGGCACCCCGACCACGCTCCCCGGCTTCAGTCCCAGCTCGCCGCGCAGCGACGTCCAGTCCACCGCCTCGATATCCGGATCACGTCGAAACAACTGTCCCAGCGGTAACCAGTCGAACCGCACCTGCGTCGCCACGACAGCCACCGTCAGGACGACGAACCCGGCCGTCCCCCACGCCAGCCGGCGCACCGGTGGCCGGTGGATGCGCTGCGCCACCTCGCGCCCCAGCAACGGGAACAGCATCAGGTATCCCGGGGCTGCCCAATGGAACAGCACCCGCTGGCCAGACCAGGCCGAGATCAGGGCAAACACCACGATCGGCGGCGCGGCGAGCCAGCACAGCAGCCAGGACCGCCATGCCGCCGGCCCCCGCCGGAACGCCACGACCCACACCACCATCAGAGGCGCCCAGATCCACGGCAACACGAACAATGCCTCGCCGCCCAGCGTCGCCAGTGGCCCCAGCGGGTGAAACCGCAGCCCTTCGGCCCGCCCGCCCTGGAACGCGAACGAAGCCCAGCCATGCCGCGCGTTCCAGACCACCACGGGCGAGAACACCAGCAACGCCACCGCCAGCGCGAGCCACGGTTTCGGTCCTGCCAGCAGCCGCCGATGCTGCGGGCTGGTCAGCAGGAACCCGACCGCACCCGCCAGCGTCAGCACAGCCGAATACTTGGAGAACAGGGCCAGCCCGGCGCACAGCCCCGCGCCAAGCCACCACCCGAGCGTTCCGCGCTCTAGCGCCCGCATCAGGCAAAGCGCCGCCCCCAGCAACGCGCAGTCCAGGGGGCCGTCCGGCAGCACCCAGGTGCCCGTCGTCACGCCGAACACCGGCGACAGGTTCAGCAGCAGCGCCGCCCAGAACCCGCCCAACCGATACATCAGCCAGGTAGACAGCGCGAACAGCCCGATGAACGGCAGCCGCACGACGATCGGCGCCTCGGAGCCGAACAGGTGCGCGGTCCCCCAGCTAAGCCACCATGCGGCCGGAGGATGGTCGAAATAGCCGAGGCTCAGTACCCGCCCCGACGCCACCATGTAGCTTTCGTCAACCCCAAGCCCGAGCGCCGCGCCGAAACCAAACCGCAGCACCGCGCCAACGAGAATCAGCCAAAGCCAAGGATTTTGAACCGCAGATGCACGCAGATGTACGCAGATGCGCCCGTGTCGCACAATCTATCTGCGTCCATCTGCGTCCATCTGCGGTTCCAACTTGCTTAAACCCCGCCCCACACCTCGCACGCCACCTCGACGCACAGCCGCAGCTTCGCCCACTGCTCGTCCTCGGTCAGCGTGTTGCCTTCCTCGGTGCTGGCAAAGCCGCACTGCGGCGACAGCGCCAGCTGCTCCAGCGGCAGATACTTCGCGGCCTCATCGATCCGTCGCTTCAGTTCGTCCTTGCTCTCCAGGGCACCCGTCTTGCTGGTGACCAACCCCAGCACCACCACCTTGTCCCCCCGGGGCACGAAGCGCAGCGGTTCGAACCCCCCTGCCCGCTCGCTGTCATATTCCATGAAATACGCATCGGCGTTGATCTGGTTGAACAGCGCCTCGGCCACCGGCTCGTAGCCGCCGGACGCCACCCAGTGCGACTGAAAATTCCCCCGGCACAGATGCATGCTGATCGTCATGCCGTCCGGCTTCCCCTCGATCGCCCGATTCAGCATGCCCGCGTAGATCGACAGCAGATTCTCCACATGTTCGCCGCGCGCCTTCAAGCCTGCGATCTGCTCCGGGTCGCAAAGATAGGCGATGTTGACCTCGTCCAACTGCAGATATCGGCAGCCCGCCGCGCCGAACGCCGCCACTGCCTTGTGGTACGCCTCCCCGAGGTCGGCAAAGAACGCATCCATGTCGGGGTACGCCTTGGCGTCGATCGCCTGACGCCCGCCACGGAAATGTGCGACAGACGGCGACGGAATCGTCATCTTCGGCACCGCGGTCTTCACATGGCTGGCGACGAACCGGAAGTCGTCCACCATGACCGGCCTGTTCCAGGCAATCTTGCCCACCACGCGCAGCATCAGCGGCAACGGCAGGCCGCCCTTGAACATGACCTTCTGCTCGGGCTCATAGAGCTCGATGCCATCGAGCCCGGAGACGAAATCATAGTGCCAGAACGCACGCCGGTACTCGCCATCGGTGGCGGCGCGCAGGCCGATTTCCTCCTGTTTGCGGATTGCCGTCTCGATGCAGCGGTCCTCGACCGCGAGCAACGCGTCCGCCGGCAGCTTACCGGCCTTGCGCTCGGCGCGTGCCACCGCCAACTCGCGGGGGCGCAGCAGGCTGCCTACATGGTCCGCACGGAACGGTGGGGCGCTGCGCGGCCCGACCCGGCTTTGCATCATCGTGGATGAGGACATTGGACCAACCTCCCGACCATCAGTCGCCTCTCCTACCGCCTGGCCACTCCGGTGAAAACCATCCGGATGCGCCATGGACCGAGGCCGCCCAAGCGACTATCACACGCCGCCCGCCTCCACCGGGCCGCCCCACTGATGCGTCCCGGAGCATGCTGAACCGCCTGATCGTCGGAGTTGCCGATTTCAGTCAGCGCCACGCGCTCGCGGTCACGCTGGGCGGCCTGCTGTTCGCCGTGCTGGCCTCCTGGTTCTCTGTGTCACATCTCGGCGTCAGCACGGATACCGACCTGATGTTCTCGCCCAGCCTGCCATGGCGCCATCAGGCCGACGAACTCAACAAGGACTTTCCCCAGTTCAATAACCTGCTGGTGGCGGTCATAGACGCCAAGGAACCGGAGGAAGCGGACGCAACCGCCGCGGCTCTGGCCGACGCCGTGGCCAAGGATCACGTCCATTTCAACTCGGTGCGACGGCCGGATTCGTCGCCTTTCCTCCACAAGGAAGGACTGCTGTTCCTCGATACCAAGCAGCTCAGCGACCTGATGGATCGGACCATCGACGCCCAGCCGTTCCTGGGCCAGTTGGTCGCAGACCCGACGGCGCGCGGACTGTTCTCCGCTCTGTCGCTGCTCGGCATGGGCGTGCAGAAGGGCGACGTGGATCTCGGCCCTTACCTCCCCTCGCTGCGCGCATTCCACCAGTCCATGGCCGATGCGCTGGCCGGGCATCCGCAGCCGCTTTCCTGGCAGTTGCTGCTGGGCGGCAGCAGCCTGAACGACCTTGCCGGCCAGTACAAGTTTGTCCTGGTGCAGCCCAGAACCGACTACGGCGCCTTGCAGCCGGGCGGTGCGGCAACCGAGGCCATGCGCCAGATCATCGCCAACCTGGAATACGTCAAGGCAGGCGATGCCCGCGTCCGCATCACCGGTCAGGTCGCGCTGGCCGACGAGGAGTTCGCCACCGTCGTCCAGGGCATGGTCTGGGGCCTCATCGGCAGCGTGACGCTGATCACGCTGTGGCTGTTCCTGGCAGTGAAGACCTGGCGGCTGATCGTGCCGATCCTGTGCACCCTCGGCATGGGACTGGTCTGCACGCTGCTCTTCGCGTCGATCGCGGTTGGCACGCTCAACCTGGTGTCGGTTGGTTTCGGCATCCTGTTCGTCGGCATCGCCGTGGACTTCGCCATCCAATTCTCGGTCCGCTATCGAGAGCGCCGCTTCGAATATCCCGATCCAGCCGAGGCGATGCGGCAGAATGCGCATCGGACCGGCATCCAGATCCTTGTCGCGGCCTGTGCCACCGCGGCGGGCTTCCTCGGTTTCGTCCCAACCGATTTTTCCGGCGTCGCCGAGCTCGGCCTGATTGCCGGCGTCGGGATGCTGATTGCCTTCATCTGCACGCTGGCCTTCCTGCCGGCCGTGATCACGCTGTGCCGCCCACGCGGTGAGCGTGCGGTGGTGGGCTTCGCCGGCCTCGCGCCCCTGGATCCGCTGTTCGCGCGCCATCGCCGTCCTATCCTCATCGTGTTCGGCGTGCTGGCGCTGATCGCCATCGCCATGGCGCCGCGGCTGCAGTTCGATTCCGATCCGTTGCACACCAAGAACCCGAACACCGAGGCGATGCGCACGCTGTACGACCTGATCAGCAATCCGATCACCAACCCGTACAGCATCAGCATTCTCGAACCCAACGTGGACGCTGCCCAGGCGCTGAAGGCAAAGCTGGTCAAGCTTCCCACGGTGTCGAAGGTCATCGACGTGGCCAGTTTCGTGCCGGACGATCAGCAGGCGAAGCTGGCCATCATCGCCGACGCCGCCTCCATCCTGGCGCCGACTTTGCTGCCGCACACACCGCCGGCGCCGATCTCGCCGGACCAGATCAGGCTCGCGGCCAAGACGGCCCTGGCACAGATCGATCCCGCCCTGGCCAAGCTGCCCAAGGACCATCCGCTGGTCGATATCGCAGCCGATCTGCACCGGCTCGAAGGCGCTGATGACAAGACGCTGCTGGCGACCAACGCAGCACTGACACACTTTCTGCCGCAACAGCTCAACGACCTGCGCGACGTGCTGAACGCGGAACCGGTGTCCCTCGCCTCGCTGCCACCCGATGTGACCCGCGACTGGCTGCTGCCGGACGGGCGCGCACGCGTGCAGGTCATCTCCACGCAGCAGTCGAACACCAGCGCCGGCCTGCACCAGTTCGTCGATCAGGTGACGGCGATCGCGCCCAATGCCGGCGGATCCGCGGTGACGATCGTGGCAACCAGCCAGACGATCGTGACCGCCTTCCGCAATGCGGCCCTCATCGCCGTCATCGCGATCACCGTGATCCTGCTGCTGGCGCTGCGCCGCATCCTGGACGTCGTGCTGGTGCTGGCGCCGCTGTTGCTCTCGGCGCTGCTGACATTGCTGGTCGCCGTGCTGCTGCCGCTGCCGCTGAACTTCGCCAATATCATCGCATTGCCGCTGCTGCTGGGCGTCGGCGTGTCGTTCAACATCTACTTCGTGATGAACTGGCGGGCAGGCCGCCGCGCCATTCTTGGCTCGGCGACGGCGCGAGCCATCGTTTTCTCGGCCCTGACGACGGGAACAGCCTTCGGATCACTCGCGCTATCGGAGCACCCGGGTACATCCAGCATGGGGAAGGTGCTGCTGATCAGCCTGGGATGCACCTTGCTGGCGAGCCTCGTGTTCATTCCCGCTCTGCTGTCGAGCGTGCACGCGCGGACCAGCCGTTAAGCGATCGGGTCCGGCTGGGAGCCGTTCAAACGCCGCCCGGAGTTTCCAACTCATCCTGTAGCTCGACAGGATGGCCGTGCGGTGTCGAAAGATAGGCCTGGACCCAGGCCGCCTTGCGTCGCTCCAGGTCGGATGTGCTCAGCAGTTGTTTCGCGGTGATGAGGCGTTCCAGCGCCGTCAGCCAGTGCTCGTAATAGCGGGAGCCGTCATCTTTCTCGTCGCGGTCCCGGACCTCCCGCAGCACCTTGGCGAGCGCTTCGGCCCATTCCGGCCAGGTGAAATGGCCTGCTTCGTGCAATCTCACCGCCAGGGCAAACGCCTCCGCCTGCCAGGCTTCGGCGAAAGTCGGCCCTTCCTCGTCCCGCGGCAGAGCCTCGTCCGCCGCGAAGCGGGCAAGGCTAGCGAGCTGGATCAAGATAATCCTCCCACAGGTCGATGCGGACGGTGTCGCGCAAGTTGGCTGCATCGCCCCACAGATCGCGCGCCCGGAATTCCACCGTGTAGAGAGGTTGGGCATCCTCGCCCCGCCCGAGTGCAACCGAATCCGGATAAACGTGCGCCCCGTGCAGCTGAACGATGACCCCGGGTTTGTCCCGCGCGAACCGGGGCAGGCGGGTATGCGTGGCAGGATGAATGTTCCGAGTGCGAACCGCGTCGCCGCGCTGGAACGCCGGCTGCCGTTCGACTTTCCGGGTCGACAAGCGGCCACGTTTCATCACAGGTTCCACCTGCTCCGCGGTCAGCCGTGGCGTGGCTTTGGGCAATGCCGGATCGGGCCTGCCGGTCTCCGCTTCCTCGCGCGTGATCAGCCCATGCTGAATCGCGGCTTCGACCAGCGCGTATAGCCATTTCTCATAGTAGCTGGAGCGCAGATAGGCCGCAGCCGGCATCCGTTCGATATGCTGGCGCAACCCTGTGATCTGTGCCGATCTGGCCAGGGCGTACACCCGGCTCTCCCAGGGTGCATGCCATATCGGCTCATGTGGCTCGGGGACGACAGGTCCAAACCCGTGCATTCCCCCCATGTCATGAATACCGTTCATGGCGCGACGACCCGGGCGGTGCCGATCATCGAATCGCGGGTAACCAGCGCCGCGAGTTGATCTTCCGTCATTGCCTCGGTGCCGGGTGGCCGTTCTGGCAGAACCAGGTAGCGGACTTCAGCCGTCGAATCCCAGACCCGGACCTCGACGTCTTCCGCGACATCGATGCCAAATTCCTTCAGGACGGCGCGCGGCTCGATCACCGATCGGGCGCGATAGGCGGCGGATTTGTACCAGGCGGGCGGCAAGCCCAGGACCGGCCAGGGGTAGCAAGAACACAGGGTGCAGACGATGACATTGTGCGTCGTCGGCGTGTTCTCGACCACGACCATGTGTTCGCCCTGGGCGCCGGAATAGCCCAGCTCCGCTATGGCCGCAGTGGCGTCGGTAAGAAGGCGGGCCTTGTAGGCCGGATCGGTCCAGGCGCGCGCGACCACGCGGGCGCCATTCCGGGGGCCAACCTTGTGTTCGTAGTAATCGATGATCGCATCCAGCGCGGCCGGATCGACAAGCCCCTTTTCCACCAACAAGGATTCCAGTGCCTTGACCCGCAGCGCCGTGTCCCCAGGGACGATGCTGTGATCATGGTCATGTTGATGATCTTGGCTGTGGGGATCGTTGGTACTCATGACGACATCCTCCGGGCCAATTCGGATTTGCTGGAGCGTATGCCCAGGCCGCCATACCGGACAACAGGATGCCTATGCCGCATCGCCGCCATTTTGTTTTTGTGTCGCATGGTTGCCCATGTCGATAACGTCTTCTCCCGCAGAAACCGTTCGGTTACGATATGTCCCAAGCAACTGTGGAGCATGAGAATGTTGTTCGTGCTCGCCAGCCTCTGGCTCGCTGCCGCACCGGCCGACTGCCCGACGCAGCAATCGAGCAGCGCTTCGCTGCCCGCCGCCATCGACCTCAACCCCGGCGCCTCCAATGGCGCTTCATTCGGCGCGTCCCCTCGCACGTCCTTTGGCACTTCCTCTGGCACGTCCGGCCCGGGCGGGCAGGTCTACCTCGACCTGCCGATGGCGGCGAAAGAGGACTGCGCTGATATATCTCCACTGCCCCGAGACGTGTTGCGCGGCGAACCCGGTGACCTGCTGAACCCGCGTCACTGACGCGATCGCGACTAGCCTTCATCGAGGTTTCTCGCCATTGTCGGCTCCTTGGTGCGGATTCGCACAGTCCTATGAGGATCATGCTCAATGCGTCGTTGCCTGCTGTTGCTCGTTCTGTTGCCGCTTGGCGGATGCCTCAGCTTCAGCAGCAGCAATCCACCGCCGCCTGCGTCTACAACGGTTGTAGTACCCCCGGGCACCACGGTGGTATGCCCGAACGGTTCCGCCCCACCCTGCTGATCAGCGTGCCTGGCGCGCGGCGATCTGCTGCGCCTGGCGCATGACGTCGTCGGCAAACAGCACGCTTGTGTTCACCGGAAATCCTGCGTCACGCAGCAACAACGCGGTCCAGGTGTTGCACGTGTGGAACGCGTCATACGTCTCGCTGCCCGCATAGAAGACGCTGCCCGGATACGGCCCGTCGGCGAGACGTACCGCGCTGCCATCCCGCTTCTCCAGCGATTGCCAGATCGCCTCCGCGATGCGGTCAACCCCTGATTGCGGCAGCCGCAATGTGGCGACGCGGTCATCGGCAAACGCCACATCGGGCGACGCGCGCAAGGCGGTCAGCAGGATGGCGCTTCTGCTGGGAAACAGCGCGGCCAGCATGGTGAACGAGCTCTCGTCATGCGCCATGTAGTAGGCACGCTCGCCGAAGCCGAACACCATGAACCGGATGCCCGGAAAGCCGCTTTGTAGCGACGCGAGCGGGCCGGACACTTCATCCACCGGCAGCCCGATATCGGTGTGCCAGGCACGCTCGACCACGTAGATACGTGCGGTCCCGTCGGGGATGGACGCATCGTGCGGCACGGACGCGCAGCCGGACACCAGCGCCAGACACAGCAGGAACGCAAACCTCACTGGCGGATCAGGATGTAGTGCATCGTGAAGTTGAAGGTGATCGGCTCGTCCTCATGCGTCGGCGGCAGATGCGCGTCGCGGAACATGCCCATCAGTGCCATGTCCAGCCACTGCGACCCCGACCGGCTCTCAAGCTGCACCAAGGTGACATGCCCATCCGGACTGGCCGTCACCTGCACCATGACATTGCCGTCCTCGCCATTCATGGCCGCCTGCTCGGGGTAGTAGGCATGGTCACGGACCCACGCGCTCAGCTCGTTCCGCCAGTCGGCCACGGAATGCGAGCCGGGAAGATGTGCGAAAGGCGAGTTGCTTGCCGCACCCGCGCGCGGCGCCAGCGAAAAGTCGAGTGTCATCGGGACCCGGCTTGAGGCGCGTGTGACGGGGCGCGGCTCCTGCTGCTGGAGCGGTCGGCTGAACGAGAAGTTCATCGGCGCGGGAAAGGCGTCCGGGTTGCTCGGCGCTGGCCGCGGTGTGGTGGCGGGCGGGCGTGGCACCGGCTTTGGCACAGGCGTGGGCCGCGGGATCACCATGGCAACCGGCGGCAGCGGCGGCGGCACTGGCAACTCGGCAGCCGGTGCGGATGGCGGAGGCGCGGGCGCGGCAGGAGCAGCGGGTGCAGGCGGTGGCGGCGTGGCCGTTGGCGGTGCCGGCGGGGATGGTGTCACGGCTGCCTGCGGGGGTGCCGGTGGCACGGGCGGCGGCGTCGGCAGCTGGGACGGCGGCAGGACATTCGGGTTGGGCTTGGGCGCCGACGGGCCCTTCTCGGACCCGCCTTCGAACACCATGGCGACGGTGGCGGGTGGCGGCAGCTCCTCCTCCGGATGGGGCTTGAGGGTGAAGGAGACCACGAACAGCGCCAGCACCGTCAGGTGCAGCCAGAGCGAGATGATGGTGACGCGCCCAAGCTGCCGCCGGCGGCGGAACGAGGTCCGCCACGGCCGCGAGGCTTCCACCATGGAGACGACAGCCTGGTCCAAATCAGGTCCCAGCGTTTGCGCTGGAGTTAGGTCTGGCCGCGCTTTTGCCAGGATTCAACCAGCAGGCAGAGAATTTCGAACAGGATAGACGCCCCGTTGAACGACGTCAGCGTCCCGACATCGAACGGTGGCGCCACCTCCACCAGGTCGCCGCCGACGAAATCCACGCCCCGCAGCGCCCGCAGCAGCCGAATGGCCTCCAGCGCGGTCAGCCCGCCCGCCTCCGGCGTGCCGGTACCAGGCGCCTGCGACGGGTCCAGGCTGTCAATGTCGTAGGTCAGGTAGGTCGGACCGCTGCCGGCAACGCGCACGGCCTCCTCGGCGGCGTATCGCCAGCCCTTGTCATGGAACTCCTCCATCGACAGCACTCGCATCCCGGAGCGGGTGGAAAAGCCCCACATATCCGGATCGTTCGTGGTGCCGCGGATACCGATCTGGATCACGCGCTTGGGATCGAGCAGCCCCTCATCGACCGCCCGGCGGAACGGCGCCCCATGGTGGAACCGCGATCCGAGGTAATCGTCGCCGGTGTCGCAGTGCGCGTCGATATGGATCATCCCGACGGGACGCCGCGCCGCCACCGCCCGCAGGATCGGCAGGCTGATGGAGTGGTCTCCCCCCACGGACAGCGGCGCGACGCCGGCGCCGACGACTTTCTCGTAATAGGCCGCGATTTCGCCCAGTGAGCCCTCCAGCGTGTAGGGCTGCTCGATCCAGCAATCGCCCAGGTCGCGCACCCGCGCCACGTCGAACGGCGCCAGCTTCGTCACCGGATGCAGCCGCCGCAGCAGCGACGACTGGTCACGCACCGCCCGCGGGCCATGGCGCGCACCGGTGCGGTTGGTGACGCCGCCGTCATAGGGGACGCCGATGACGCCGATATCGGTTTCGGCAAGGGATTCCGTGTAAGGCGCGCGGAAGAACGTTGCGATGCCTGTGTAACGAGGCCGCGCCTGCGGATCGACCATCTCGGGATAACGGGCGGGACGCTTGATCGGCTCCATGGGCGAGGACTCCATAGTTCGACACTCCTGAGTGTCACCGAGCGTGGATTGAGGCAATGCCCTTAACAGGACGCGCGAGTCTCGATCCACGGATTGACGACCGATACCCCGCACCCCTCGAAGTCCATGACATTGCGCGTCACGACGCTGGCGCCATTCGCGCGTGCGATCGCCGCTATCATCAAATCGACCGTTCCGGC
>DATJJM010000090.1:0-3019 GCA_035492535.1 Acetobacteraceae bacterium
CACCGACCAGCCCTTCGCCTCGATCGCAGCCACGAGAGGCGCGACGCGCGCCTTGTCGGCACGGGCGTAGGAAATGAAGACGTCAGCCATGCTCCGGCCCCTATGGGTTCGAGTGCCGCGACTTGCTATCGGTCAAGCATAACGCGGCGGGGATCGGTTTACCGCTGTCGGTGGGACCGGAACAGCGAAACCGGATTCCGGGCTCTGCGCTGCGCGCAGCCCAGGAAAGACGAGAATGAAGGTGAGCGATCACCCGTCCTGTGCATGCTGTTTGCTTTCCTGCGCGGCGGACGATTTCGCCGTGGCGAGCCACGCGTCCGCGGCGGGCAGCCGCCGCACCAGGATCAGCGTGACATCATCCGCTGCAGCGATCCCGCCGGCGAAAGTGTCGGCCGCAACCAGCAAGCGCTGGCACAATTCCGCCATCGGGAGATGCTGTCCGCGGCGGATCGCCTCGGCGACGCGCTCGGGCCCGAACTCGGCGTTGGCGGCATCGACGCGTTCGAACAGGCCGTCTGAAATCAGGGCCAGGATGTCGCCTTCGCCCATCTCGAGCGTCGCCGCCTGGGGTACTTCGGCCAGTTCCATGACCCCCACCGGGAACGTGGTCGGTTCAATCCACTCGCAGCGGTCATCGCCCGCGCGGTAGAGCAACAGCGGTCCCTGGCCCGCGCAGTGATAGCGCACGCTGTGTGTTTCGGGGTCGAGGTACGCCATGAACGCGGTGATGAAACGGTCTGCGGGAAGATCCTCGGCTAGCTGATTGTTGACGTGCCGATAGGCATCGTCGAGGCTGGCACCGAGCCGGAATGCGACGCGCAGCATGCCCTGCATTTCCATCGCCGACAACGCGGGGCCGAAGCCGTGGCCGGTGGCGTCACCCAGCAGCAGGAACACGCCCATCGGAAGTTTCACCGCGTCGAACATGTCGCCGCCGGCATAGGTCGCAGGCTGGAAGTGCCCGTACAGGTCATAGCCCGGCACCGCGGGCATTTGCGTGGGCAGCGTGCTGCGCTGGATCGCGCGCGCGACTTCCACCTCGCTGTGCAACGTGTTGTCCGCGCCGGGCTCGGCGTGGCGCAATGCCAGCGCGCCCTCGGCGGCGAGCACCTGCGCAAGCAGCACCGTGTTGGGGTCGAAGCCGCGGCCCGATTCGTACAGAAGCTGCAGGACGCCGAGCACCGCGTCGCCGGCCACCAGTGGCAGGCTCAGGACCGCACCCGTGCGCCCGGCGCGGTCGGGGTCGATCATGGCTACTGCAATGATGTCCACGGCCGATCCCGCATCGACCTCCAGCAGCATGCGGCCAGCCTCTGCGCAGCGCCCGGCCAGCCCGGCCCCGGCCGCGAGCCGCGGCGGCGGGTCGCGGACCGGCACCAACAGGGTCAGTTCGCCATTCTGCGTGTCGCGGCGCCACAGCGCCGCGGTGTGGGCGCCGGTATGCAACCGCGCGGCCTCAGCCAGTTCCGCCGCAGCCGATCCGGTTTCCGGTCCACCCAATGCATGGGTGGTGGCCAGCAAGGCCTCCAGCAACCCCTTGCGGGTGACGCCCTCCCCTGCTTGCCCGATGCTGTCCACGCTCACCCCCTCATTCCCACCAGTGACAGTCGGGCCTCGGACACCGGCAAGTCTCGTACCGCGGATGCCACGATGCAAGCACGACCATCGCATGGGCGAACGGGTGACGCCGGGCCGGCGCGGCAATCCCGGACCGTCACGGATCGCATTGCAATCGGGCTGGCGAATTGGCGCTATAGTGGCCAAGGTGCTTCCTGGCGTGGCGTGCTGCCACAAGTTTGCCGGCGCGTACTCGGGAGGATGGGGGACCCGTGGAAATGACGTTCAAGCGTTCCGTCCACGAATTGCAGGCCATCGTCGCCGCGACCGACCTGTTTTTTTCCGAACGACACGTCGACCCTGCGTTGCGCCTGCCGGTGGACCTGTCGATCGAGGAATTGTTCGTGAACATGGTCAAGTACAACCGAGGCACGAACCATGACATCACGTTGCGCATGGACTGGATCGGCGACGCAGTCGAGGTCAGCCTGACGGACTACGACGTGGAACCCTACGACCCGACTCGCGTTCCCGAGATCGATGTCGATGCGCCGCTCGCGGCACGGCGGCCCGGCGGCATGGGCCTGTACCTGGTTTCGAAAATGGTGGATGCGATCCACTACGAATACCGCAATCGCGAGAGCAAGGTCACCTTCACCAAGGGGATGGCGCAGGGCCATGCTTGATATCCGTTACGGAGAAGACCGCCACGTGCTTCTGGTCGGGCGGCTGGATGCGGCCCAGGCGGCCACGGCGCAGGCATTTCTGGACGAAGTCGCGCCACCTTGCGTGATCGATGCGGGCGGACTGGAATACATCTCCAGCGCCGGCCTCGGCGTGCTCTTGAAGACCCACAAGCGGCTGGTCGCGGCGGGTTCGGGCATCCACCTGATCAATGTCAACCCGCACGTCCACGATGTTTTTCGCTACTCCGGAATGGACAAGCTGTTCTCGGTGACCTGCAGTACGTGACGTACGGCTGAACCACGTCGCGTGGCCCGGCCGGACCCGGCGACACCCCCGCCAACTTTTCGGGGCCTGAGGCGTATATGACGCATATGGGGCGGATGAGCGACGAACCCGACGCGACGTGGGTGGCGCGCCTCCGCATGCGTGATGCCGGTGCCTTCAACGAATTGATCGAGTGCTACGAGCGTCCGATGTTCAATGTCGCCTTCCGGATGCTCGGCAGCGCGGCTGAGGCGGCGGATGCCACCCAGAACGTGTTTCTGAAAGTGTTCGAGAACATAGCCGGGTACGACCCGACATATCGGCTGTTCAGTTGGATCTACCGGATCGCGGTGAATGAATCCATCGACCGGTTGAAGCACCGGCGCCATGCAGAGGTAGTTGCGATCGACGTGGAGGATTTCCCGCTGGCAAGCGCCGAGCGGGGACCCGAACAGGTGGCCGGAGATGCACAGTTGCACGACTTGATCCAAACCGCATTGATGGAATTGCC
>DATJJM010000091.1:0-12725 GCA_035492535.1 Acetobacteraceae bacterium
ATGCCAACCGCCGCCGCCATTGCATCGAACAACCGCCCGCACGATGAAGCCAGCGGTGAATTGGTTCCCGACCGGATCATCCCATCCAGCATTGGATGCGGCTCCTGCGGCACTCCCGCCGCCGCAAGCTGCGCATAGAGGTTTCGCCACGGCTCTCGCACCGCGGCTGCGCCACCCGGCATCGCCACCGGCTTGAACATGGCCAACCGCCGGGACGCGCGATAATCGGCCAGCAGGAATTCGCCGCCCCAGATCGTGCCATCGTCGCCCCAGCCCACCCCATCCAGGACAATCCCCAGCACGGGCGGCGCATCGAGGGACCAGTCATTCTCTGCCAGGCAGGCGGCGACATGTGCGTGATGGTGCTGCACCTCGATCAAGGGCAGTCCGCTATCGCGGGCATATTTCGACGACAGGTACTCTGGATGCGCGTCAGCCGCGACCGCCATCGGCGCATGATCGAACAGCGTTGTGTAGTGATCGATACTGCGACGGTAGTCATCGAAGGCCCGCGCATCCTCGAGGTCGCCAACGTGCTGGGACAGGATCGCCTTGCCGCCCTTCAACAAGCAGAACGTATTCTTCAACTCTCCGCCGGTGGCCAGCAGGTCCGGCGCTTTTTCGAATCCTGGCGGCAGGCGCATTGCCGTCGGTGCATAGCCGCGCGAGCGTCGCACCAGCCGTGCAAGCCCCCCCACGACACGCACAACACTGTCATCGACCCGCGTTGCGATGCCACGGTCGTGGCTCACAACAAGATCGGCAATGTCTCCAAGCCGTTCACTGGCTTCATCGTCATCGATGATCTGCGGTTCGTCCGAACGATTGCCGCTCGTCATCACGACCGGCAGTTCAAGATCCCGCAACAGCAGCAGGTGAAGCGGCGTGGTCGGCAGCATGAACCCCAGCGTGTTGACGCCAGGCGCAACCGGCTCCGGCAGACGCTCGCCAGAGGCCCGCAGCAAGACAATCGGCGCCTCGGGACTGCAAAGCAGGCGAAGCTCGTCGGCACCAATATCACAATACCGCCGGATGATCTCGACATCGCGCGCCATCAAGGCGAATGGCTTGGTTTCCCGATGCTTGGCCTCACGCAGCCGCCGCACGGCGCCAGCGTTGGCGGGATCGCAGGCAAGCTGGTAGCCGCCAATCCCCTTCAACGCGACGATGCCGCCGTGACGCAGCACGCGCACTGCCGCCGCAATGTCAGCCGACAGGCGCGGTCCGCACTCCGCGCACGCAATCGCCTCAGCATGGAACCGCCGATCGCCCGGCTCCTCGTATTCCTGCCGGCATGCCGCACACAGCTCGAACGCTGCCATGGTTGTGACAGACCGGTCATAAGGGATCCGTCGGACAATGCTGAACCGTGGTCCGCATTGCGTGCAGTTGAGGAATGCATAGCCGGAACGCCGCTGCGCCGGGTCCAGCACCTCACGGGCACACTCGTCGCAGATCGCGGCGTCCGGTGCGATCTCGGTCCGCGGGGGGCCCGAGGCGTTCGCAACGATGCGGAACCCCGGTGCACTGCACCACGCAATCGGGCGCCGATCCATCCGCTCGATCCGGGCCAGCCGGGGCGCCTCCTCTCGCAGCCGCTCCAACAACCCGCCGATGGCCGCTTCGTCGCCGGAGACGCGGATCAGGACGCCGTCCGCGTCGTTGCAGACCTCACCCGACAGACCAAGTTGGCGCGCCAGCCGCCATACGGCAGGCCGGAACCCAACGCCCTGCACGCGCCCACGAACGCGGATCTCGGCCTGTTGCATCCCGGCACCCTGCTGACGAAATGGTAAACAGGAAATGAAAAACGCGCCATAACTGCTTGATTGTGACCGGCTGAAACCGTTCTATACGCCTACGACATTCTTCCGACACAGCTCGCCACCATATGGACCGGGATCAAGGCGTAAGGAACAGGCAAATGCAGCTGGCATGTGAGACCTGCGGTCGGACCTACCCGGCAGAGCCTGGGATCGACGGTGTGCAACTGTTCCCCTCTCCCGACGCGCTCACCCGCCTGCTGATGCAGGCTGACCGCGTCGTCGAAACCGAGTTCGACGCACTGGTGCGGAAAATCGCGGCTGTGCTGGAAACCCGTCCCCGGTTTGGTGGCTGCGGACGGATTTGAACCACCCACCAAGGGATCCGCATACCCCCGTTCGTTATTTAGGACGGATCAAGCCAGGCCCAGCGTGACCTGACCGCGCCGTTGCGCGGGCCATAGTGGCGCATCAGCCGGCCATGCCTTTCGGCAGTGGCGGCATTGCCAGCCGGCGGATGCGCACCGCGTCTCCCGCGGCGACGCGCAGCACGCGACGCGCGAACCCATCGAGCGGCACACAGCCCTCTGCCTGCTGGCTGACGCGTACCCAGCCACGCAAAGGCGCCGGATTGGCGCCGATCAGTTCCACAAGATCGTCCTTGCGCGCACCGAGGGCCGCCGCATCGGCAGCCGCCAGATGCACGAGGCGCCGGCGACCTTTGGCGCCGGCATAGGCGTCCACGGTATCGTCCGCCACGACCCGAAGTTGATGTCGCTGCTGACGCAACGCCGCGCGCCTCGTCGCCGTGGCCAGGCGATCGACGGTCCCCTGCGCATCCAGCACCACCCCGTAACCGGCAGCCGCGCGCTCCGCGGACACAATGCCATGCAACACATCGAGACTCACGCGCTCAGGATCACGGTCCAGAGGATCACCGAACCCGCCGCCGCCGGACGACCGCATCACCACCACGTCGTCGCGGTACACCGGATGGCCGGTCACCTTGCCGGGCGTGTCGAATTCCATCATGTCCGCGCCGCGTTCCACCGACAGGTGATAGGGTGCGCCACTCGCACCGCCATGTACGCCCCACGGCGGCAACACAGCGCGATCACTCAGCACGGAATAGCTCGCCTCGTCATCCACCACGCGAATGCGACGTACCATGCCGACGCCGCCGCGCTGGCGCCCTTCTCCGCCGCCATCGATGCGCAGCGAGCAGCTTTCCACCAGCAGCGGCATCTCATTCTCGATCGACTCGACATTGTGGATCGACGGCAGATTGCCGAAGTCGATGTTCACGAACGCACTCGGGCCATCGCCACCGGCGAATCCGCCGTTCCCGCCCGCCGGCGACTCGTAATACACGTATTGCCGGTTGCGGCGGCGGTTCCAGCCCCCGATCGCATTGGGGAAAGAACTGCCGCAAAGATCGCCGCAGACCCGATCCGGAATAACCTGTGCCAGCGCACCCATCGTCAGCGACACCGCTCGCTTGCGCACTTCACCATGCGCCCCGGCCGGCGCGTCACTGCGCACGTCGAAGATCGATGCCTCAGGCGCTTTTAGCGTGATTGGCCGGAAAGCGCCTTCATTCACGGCGCCACCCGGATCCAGCGTCGCCTTCACTGCGACGAACACCCCAGCCCCCGCGACCGCAAGCGAGCAGTTCACGACGCCCGGGACCTGCGGATTGGTGCCTTCGAAATCGGCGATCAGTTGATCACCGGCGATGGTCAGTTTGATGCGTGCCAGGACCGGATCGAGCCGGCCCTGGTTGTAGAACTCCAGATAGTCCTCATACACGTACTCCCCGTCCGGCAGTTCGCGGATACGGTCCCGCAGCCGCCGCTCCGTGCGATCGAGATTGATGCGCACCGCTTCGCGCAACCGATCGAGCCCGTATTTGTCGACCAGCCGGCGAATGCGCTGCTCCGCCACCTTGCATGCGCCCAACGAGGCGTGGAAATCGCCTTCGCGCTCCTCCGGCACCCGCATATTCGCCATCAGCAAGGTCATCGCCGCGCGATCGATCTCGCCGCGCGAAATGATCTTGATGGGCGGGATGCGCACACCCTCCTGATAGACGTTGGTCGAAAGTCCGGAGTAGCTGCCGGGCACCATGCCGCCCACATCGACCCAGTGCGCGCGCACGGCCGGGAAAATCATCAACTTGCCGGCGTCGTCGAACACCGGCACCAGCAATGTCACGTCGTTGAGGTGCGTGCCGCCGCGGTACGGATCGTTCAGCAGGATGGCGTCACCGGGATACAGGTCGCCGGCGAAGTCCTCTAGCGCACAGCGCACGCCCCACGGCAGCGGCAGCACGTGCCCGGGATGATCCCAGGATTGCGCGACCATCTCGCCATCCGGTCCGAACAAGGCGCAAGAAAAATCATCGAACTCGTAGATCACTGAGGAGTACGACGCACGGATGATGGTGGCGCGCATTTCGCGCACCACTGCAATCAGACTCTCGCAGATGACCTCCAGCGTGATCGGATCGAGCGCGGCATCCTGCGTCATGGCTCAGTTCCTCTCCAGCAGCAGCTCGCCATGATCCAATACGGAGCCCGACCATCCTGGCGGCGCGATCGTCGTGGCGCCGCCTTCCTCCACCACGACAGGACCCACGAAGTGCGCCATGGCCGGCATGCGCGTCCGATCGTAGACCGGCGTTTCCATCCAGACGCCATCGAACCAGATTCGCCGGTAACCGAGCGTGGCGTCGGCCAGTGCACCGTCGCGCGGCCATAAAGGGGGGGCGGGCTTGTCCACCACGCCGCGCGCGACCAGGCGGAAGTTGACGATCTCCACGCTGCCGGAGCTGCGATGGCCGAAACGCCGATCGTGGACGTCAGCGAACGCCGCCTGCAGGGCCGCGACCGACCCAATGGCGCCCGGCAGTTCCACATGCAGCTCCCAGGATTGCCCAAGATAGCGCATTCCGGCCGCACGCGTCAGTGCAATCCGTTCGGCGGGCACGCCCTCGGCGAGCAGGTCTCGCGTTGCCTGCGATTCAATCTCGCTGAACACGCTATCAAGCTCCTCCCAGTTCGCGATTGCCAGATTGACGGTGCGCGTGCGTGCATAGTCGCGGCGCAGATCCGAAATGAGCGAGCCAAATGCGGCAAAATTCCCCGGCCCCACTGGCACTAGGACGCGAGTCATATCGAGTTCGTCGGCAATCGCGGTGGCGTGCATCGGACCTGCGCCACCATAGGCCAACAGGATGAAGTCGCGCGGATCATAACCGTTGGAGATGGAGATCTCCTTGATCGCCGACACCATGCGCGCGACCGCAATGCGGACAATGCCGCCGGCCAGGCTTGCGACATCGAGACCCACGCGCGCGCCCAGACGCGCGACCGCCTCGATGGCCAGATCGAGGTCCAGCGCGATACGGCCGCTCGCCAACGGCGATCCCGGCGACAGCCGATTGAGCACGACATTGGCGTCGGTGACCGTGGGTTCCGTGCCGCCTTTGCCATAGCACGCCGGCCCCGGCTCGGCCCCGGCGCTCTGTGGCCCGACCATCAGGATATCTCCGGGAGCGAGCCAGGCGATCGAGCCGCCGCCGGCGCCCACAGCATTGATCTCGATCTGCGGCGTGCGATTGGCATAGTCACCGATGCGCTGCTGATCCGTGACGGGAATGCGCAGCTGTTCGATCAGGCAGACATCGGTGCTGGTCCCGCCCATGTCATAGGTGATCAGGTTGGGAAAACCACGCTGCTCGCCCAGCCGCACCGCGGCGGCGACGCCCCCGGCGGGACCTGAAAGCACGGTGGCCACGGGCAGCCGCTTGGCGCGCTCGGTGGTGGAGACCCCGCCATTCGATGTCATGATGAAGACGTCGTGACGATAGTCGCGCTGGCGCAGCGAGGCGCTGAGCCTGTCCAGGTACTGGCGCATCAATGGGCCGATATAGGCGTTAAGCACCGTCGTACCGAAGCGCTCCACTTCCCTGAACTGTGGCAGCACATCCGATGACGTGCAGACGAAGGTTGACGGCCACATGGCCTCGGCGCGTGTGCATGCGAGCCGCTCATGCGCGCTGTTGGCGTAGCTATGCAGGAAACAAATGGCGATTGCGCCGTCGGTCTGATCCGGCAGCGCAGCCAGGCACGCGTCCACCTGTTCGGTATCGATGGGCCGGCGGACGCTGCCGTCGAACAACAGCCGCTCATCGATCTCCAAGGTGCGCGTCCGCGGGACCAGCGGTGGGGTCTTCAGCGTCCGCAAGTCGTACAGCACGGGACGGTTGGTGCGGCCGATTTCCAGAACATCACGAAAGCCACGCGTGACCAGCATCCAGACCTCAGCACCCTGCTTCTGGAGAATGGCGTTGGTTCCAATCGTCACACCGTGGCAAACCCGTGCGACGGATTTGAGATCCGGCAATCCAAGCAGGTCCAGCACCGCCAACACGCCTTCGGTAGGCGAACCTGGAGTTGACGGAGCCTTCGCATAGGTGAAGCGCTGGGCCGCATCGTCGTAGACAACGCCATCGGTAAAGGTGCCGCCAACATCGATGCCGAGCCAGAGCATGATCGGACTCCGTTACTGTCCCAGGTAGCTGTGAATGACCTGCGCGCTGGATGTCAGACGCGCGCCATCGGTTTCGAAGGCTATGACACCATGAGCCCGTACATAAGCCCGCATCGGATCCTGAGGGAAAATGCGTTCGATGCCTGGAGGGTGGCAGTGGGCATCGCCTGAGCCAGGACCTTTCGCTCCCGCGCTCGGCGTCCCGTCGTCAACGATGTGAGTAAGGTAATATTAACTCGATCCTATGTAGACATCAGCGTTCCGCGGTCCGACCGGTCGATGCCAACCGCAGCGCGCAGGATACCAGCATGTACCAGTTCAAATCGGTGAAATCGCGAATTGCCGGCCTGGCCGGCGTCTGCCTCCTCGGCGCCGTCGTGGTGCTGACCGGATGGAGCGTCGTCTCCTCCCGTAACTCGGGCGCATTCGTACGCGAAACCATGGAAAGCCTGTTGGGCGCTAAGGCAAACGAATTCCTGTCGCAGGTTGCCGCTACACAGGCAAACGGAATCTATAACGAGATTCGCAACGCGATGGATGCTGCGCGCGACGAGGCAACCACCTTCCCCGTGCTCGTCGGATCCAGCACCGGCACGCCCACGGAGAATCGGCGCAATCAGATCAATACCATTCTGAAGTCCACGCTCGAGCGCGAGCCGGGCCTTAATGGCACTTACAATGCGTGGGAACCGAACGCTGTGGACGGCCGTGACGCGGATTTCGCTGGCAAACAGCTGACCGACGCAGATTTCACTGGTCGTTTCGTTCCATACTGGACGCGCGGCGCTGATGGTCACATCGCCGTACAACCGCTGGTCGAATACGACAGCCGCGACCTGCACCCGAACGGCGTGATGAAGGGTGGCTGGTATATCGGTCCGAAGGAAACCGGCCACGAAAGCGTGCTCGCCCCGCTGCCTTACATCGTACAGGGCAAGAACGTATGGTTGGCTACGTTGTCGGTACCCATCTTCGTTAACGGCAAGTTCCAGGGGGTCGGTGGAGCCGACTTCAACCTCGACTTCGTGCAGAACCTGGCGACTCAGGTGAGTGGAGCCATGTTCGGCGGCAAGAACGCTGTCACGATCCTTAGCCAGGCAGGTCTGGTGATCGCCAGCTCGGCCCACCCCGAGATGATCGGCAAGACGTACGAGCCCGCAAGCCCCAATTGGCAGTCCGATCTCGCGATGATCAAGCAGGGTAAGGCCGCTGTGATGAATGACAAGGACCATGACGTCCTTCGCGCGTTCTCACCTATCACCCTTGGTCGTTCGCGAGAGAACTGGAGCGTGCTGGTTGAAGTGCCACGATTGGTCGCTTTGGCCGAAGCCGCCAAGCTTGGATCGGATCTTTCCGAACGATCCAACTCCTCGGCGATCTGGCTCGTCGCGGTTGGTCTGCTGGTCGCAGCCGCCGGTGCGGCCGCGATGTGGTTTGTCGCTGGCGGCGTCGCACGACCCATCGCGGCGTGCGCGACGTTCGCGCAAGGCATTGCCCGTGGCGACCTCACACAGAAGCTGTCCATCACGCAGCATGACGAGATCGGAACGCTCGCCGAGGCACTTGGCACGATGCAAAGCGAACTGAGTGCCGCGAAGGAGCACGAAACGCAGGTGCAGGCGCGCATGACGGAGGAACGACGCGAGTCGGCGCGTAAAATTGCCGATGAGCTTGAAAGCACCGTCAAGCAGCTGTCGGCGAACGTCGACGGCATGTCCAGACGCATGGACACGGCGGCACGCAGCATGACAGAGGTCGCGGAAGGCGCAGGCCAGCAGGCGGCTGCGGTGAGCGAAGCCTCACAGCACGCGAGCAGCAACGTGAATGCCGTTGCAGCGGCAGCCGAGGAACTCTCGCTCTCCGTGCAGGAGATCGGCAGCCAGGTGACCAGGTCAACGCAAATCGCGGGAGACGCGGTGCGTGCCGCACAGGAAGCCGATAAGCAGGTGGAAAGCACCACCGAATCCGCACAGAAGATCGGCGGCGTCGTCCAGCTCATTCGCGACATCGCGGGTCAGACCAACCTGCTGGCGCTGAACGCAACGATCGAGGCGGCGCGTGCCGGTGATGCCGGCAAGGGGTTTGCAGTGGTCGCGTCCGAGGTCAAGAACCTTGCCGGTCAGACCGCAAAAGCCACAGAGGACATCGCAACCCAAGTCGATGACATGCAGGCTGTCACGCAAGCGACGGCGGGAGCGATCCGCAAGATCGGCGAGATCATCGTCCAAATGAATGAGATTGCTACCACGATCGCCTCGGCTGTGGAGCAACAAGGAGCAACGACAAAGGAGATCGCCCGTAACGTACAGGAAGCTGCCCTCGGCACGCAGACCGTGACAAGCAACATCAGCGAAGTTAGCTCGGCAGTGTCCGGTGTTGGCAAAAGCGCGGAAGAAGTGCTGACAGTGGCAGGCGAGCTGACGCGCGACGCGGGCAAGCTTGATAACGTCATCGATGGCGTGGTCGGGCGGCTGAGAGCCGCATGACAGGAAGCCCGCGGCCCATGGGCCTTCTCAGGGTAGCGGACGTCTCTGCCACGGCCCAAGGTGGAGAGACCAGGTCAGGGGGAGCGCTGCCCCCCTGAAACCCCTCGCCAAAGGCAGAGCCTTTAGCATCCTGGTGTTTGTGTGGTGAGGAGGTGCCCAACGTGCACAGACGCTTAACCCAGGCGAGTGACTTGTTTGAACCTTGCGAAAGCATAAGGCGTCGGATCGACAAGTGGCCGATCCCCGACAACGAGATCGGCCATCAGGCGTCCGGCAGCCGGCCCAAGGCCGAAGCCATGGCCAGAAAAACCCGTCGCGAGATAGAAGCCAGGCAGCGTCGGAGCTCCCGAGATCACAGGCACCGCATCTGGCGTGGCATCGATCAGACCGCCCCATTGCTCGGCGTGCCGCCATCGCCATCGCCGGTACTGCCTTCTGTGGTTCGGCACGTCCGTCACTCGGCGTGTGCAGGCCACCGGCAAAGCGTGCTGCATGCCGGGCAGCATCGCGGCAACCTCATTGCCATCCAGCAGGCGTGTGTCGAGCTGCCAGGCCCTGGCATGCTCCAGCCACTCGGCAAGCTGATCGAGCTCACGCTGGCTGACGCACAGATACATCGTGCCAGCCTGGCGAAAGCCGGTTTCCCCACCAGTACGGTTGTTCATCTCCCGCCACATCCGCAGGCTTTCCATCGCCAGAGGAATTTCCGCGGGATCCCGCCCCATCACGCGGCACCAACCCCAGTTGCGGCTCGACTGTTCTGCGGCGATCTGGCCCTTCTCGCACAGCGTCACCGATATGCCCTTCTCGGCCAGTGCGAGCGCCGAGCTGACGCCGGCGATGCCGCCGCCAATGACAACTACGTCGGACTGCTCAGGCAGCGCCGAATCGTATTCGGCTTCGTCAATGCCGCGCGGCCTCAGGCAAACGCCACGTCTTCCAGCGAATAGCCGGAGTAGAAATTCAACCCACCAGGCAGATTGGAGAAGCCTGTAAGGTCAGCAGCCATGCCATAACCCTGGGCACGCCAGCACAGGCCCGCAAGCGGCACCTGTTCGATCACAAAACGCTGCACTTCGTCATAGATCGCGCGGCGCTTCGCCTGATCGAACTCGGCGCGACCCTTGGCAAGCAGATCGTGGATACGTGGCGTATGGATGCCGAAGCTGCGCGAGTTGTCCGGCGGCAATTCACCATCAATGTAAGAGGATAGTCCGTCCGGGTCGTTGTTGTCTGCCGCCTGGCCTTGCACGCAGATCTCGTATTGGCCCCGGTTGCCAAGTGTGACGCGGGTCGGCCAGTCGGGTAGGTTGAGCGTAACGGCGATGCCGACCTTCGAGAGGTGCTGCTGCACCACCTCCGCGGTTGCCTTGTGCATGCCATACTGCGCGGTCGACAGCAGGGTGCACGCGAAGCCGTTCGCCATTCCCGCCTCAGCCATGAGGTGTTTCGCGCGATCCGGATCATATGCCCAGGCATGCGCGTACTCTTCATTGTAGAAGTCGGAAGCCTTCGTGAGCGGTGGGCCTTCCAATACCGTGCCGCGGCCGTAGAACGCTGCCTGCACGATTTCCTCGCGCTTGATGGCGAACGCCACCGCCTGGCGGAGCTTCTCCTCCTTGAATGGTCCGCTGGCACCATTGAACGCCAACGCCATGTAAGGACCATCTGTGGTGCTGAGCCGCAGCTTCTTGTCCGCAGCAATCGCCGACATGGACTGCCATGGCACATATTCAATGATATCCACATCACCCGCCTGCAACGCAGCCACCCGAAGGTTCTCATCCGGGTAGGCGACGAAACGGATCGTCTTCAGCTTCGGCTTGCCGGGCTTGTAGAACGTGCTGAAGGCTGCAAGTTCGATCGCGACGCCGCGCTCCTGGTTGGCAATTGTATATGGGCCACAACCGATCGGCTGGCCGCCGCCCTCCGTGGACCCCTTGGCGAGCACAAAGGCGAACGGACTGGCCAGCAACAGCGGGAGCGTGACGATTGGGGTCTTGGTCACAATGCGCACCGTCGCTGGATCCGGCGTCTCGACCGTCTGGATGTCCTGGAACTGGCCGCGCAGATAGGCGGTGGATTTCTCACCGGCGATCTGCCCGATTGACCATTGCACATCGGTCGAGGTGACCGGCGCGCCGTTATGGAAAGTCGCAGGCCGTAGCTTGAACACCCACGCGTGGTCACCATCGCGCGTCCATGACTCGGCAAGCTCGCCGCGTACCTTCGCGTCAGGACCGAACGACAGCAAGCCGCGATACACCTGGATCTTGACCGTCAGCGCCGCGGTGCCCGTGCTGGCCCAGGGGGATAGATTGGGGGGATACGACGACAGCCCGAAGCTCAGCGTGCCTGGCTGCCGTGCCGCGCGAGCAAGACGTGGTGCGAACGCCAACGCAGAGGCACCGGCAATCAGCCGGCGGCGGGACAGCAGCAAATTCATGAAGCGCTCCTCATTGGATATCGATGTCGGTCCGGATGCAGGCAGCTCGGTGGTCCCGGTCCACCGGTTCGAGTGACGGCACCGTTTCGGCGCAAGGTGCCACTGCCCACGGGCAGCGGGTGCGAAACACACAGCCGGACGGAACATTGCTGGGACTGGGCGGATCGCCTTGCAGCACAATGCGGCGACGCCGGCCGGCGGTATCGATGCTGGGTGCGGCAGAGAGCAAGGCGCGGGTATAAGGATGCCGCGGCCGTTCCATCACATCGGCGACCGGCCCTTCCTCCATGATACGACCCAGGTAGAGCACGATCACCCGGTCGCAAAGACTGCGCACCACCGGCAGATCGTGGCTGATGAACAACAGCGATAGGCTCAGCCGCCGGCGCAGGTCGGCCAGCAATGCCAAAACCTGTGCCTGCACGGACACGTCCAGCGCGGAAACCGGTTCGTCGGCAACGATAAAGTCGGGCGTTGTGGCAAGTGCGCGGGCAATGCCGATGCGCTGGCGCTGGCCACCGGAGAATTCATGCGGATAGCGATCCGCGTGTGTCGGCTCCAGCCCGACCTGCTCCAACAACGCACGCACGCGTGCTGGACGCTCTTCCGATGGGACGATGCCGTGGATTGCCAGCCCATCGGTAATCTGTGCACCAACACGCCGGCGCGGATCGAGACTGGAATAAGGATCCTGGAACACCAGTTGCACGCGCTGCCGTAGCTTGCGCAGCTGTTTGCCGGACAGCTTGGCGATGTCCCGTCCGTCCAGACGCACGCTGCCCTCGCTGGGCTCCAGAAGACCCAGCAGCAATCGGCCAATCGTGCTCTTGCCGGAACCGCTCTCGCCGACCAGGCCAACGGCCTCGCCCCTGGAAATGGCGAAAGATACGCCGCTCACCGCGTGCGTGGCCTTTCGTCGCAGCAGTCGGTGTCCGCCGAACCGTCGGGTCAGGTTCTCGGCGACCACCAGCGATTCGGTCATCCCACCACCTCTGGCTCGCGTGCCAGCGCATCCCAGCGGATGCAGCGTGTCGCGCGGTGCTCGATCGGCGTGACGAGCGCGGGACGTGCAGCGAGGCATTCCGGTCCCGCTAGCAGGCAGCGCGGCGCGAATACACATCCTGCAGGCAACGCATTTGGCAGCGGCACCATGCCAGGAATTGGCTCCGGCAGGCTGCCGTCGGAGCGTGGCGCGCTGCGCAAGAGGGCTGCGGTGTAGGGATGCAGCGGGCGGGCAAACACATCCGCCGCGCGCCCCTGCTCGACAACCTCGCCCGCATACATCACCACAACCCGGTCGGCGGTCTCAGCAACGACCGGCAGTGAATGCGTGATCAACACCACCGCCATGCCGCGCTCGCTCTTAAGGTCGGCGAGCAAATCCAGCACCTGCGCCTGTATCGTCACGTCCAACGCCGTGGTCGGCTCATCGGCGATCAGCAGTCGCGGGTTGTTGGCTATCGCCATGGCAATCAT
>DATJJM010000092.1:0-11927 GCA_035492535.1 Acetobacteraceae bacterium
CAGTGCCGGCCTCGACTATCCCGGCATCGGTCCTGAACATTCCTGGCTGCATGACATCGGCCGCGTGGAATACGTGTCGGCGACGGACCAGGAAGCGCTGGCGGCCTTCCAGCTCTGCACGCGAACCGAGGGCATCATCCCTGCTCTCGAGCCTGCGCACGCGCTGGCGCACGTCACGAAGCTGGCACCGACGATGGGGAAGGATGAGATCATCCTGATGAATCTCTGTGGCCGCGGCGACAAGGACATCTTCACCGTCGCGGAACATCTCGGGGTGAGGCTGTGACACGGATCGCGACGCGCTTTGCCGCACTCAAGCGCGAAGGACGCGGCGCGCTGATCCCCTTTGTCGAAGCCTGGGATCCGGACGCCAGTACCTCCATGGCACTGCTGCGAGGGATGCCCGCGGCGGGTGCCGATCTGATCGAGATCGGTATGCCTTTCACGGACCCGATGGCCGATGGCCCGATCATTCAGGCAGCGGGCAAGCGCGCGCTGGCGGCTGGCGTGAAGGTCGCCCACATCCTTCAGATGGTGCGGGACTTCCGCGCCGCAGACGATGCCACGCCTATCATCCTGATGGGCTACCTCAATCCCGTGCTGTCCTATGGCACCGACCGCTTCTGCTCCGACGCCGCAACCGCCGGCGTCGACGGCCTTATCATCGTCGATCTGCCGACCGAAGAGGCGGATCTGCTGGTTCCCTCGGCGCGCGCGCACGACATCGACATCATCCGCCTGATAGCGCCGACAACGGATGACAAACGCCTGCCCATCGTACTCGAGGGCAGCTCGGGCTTTGTCTACTACGTCAGCATCACAGGCATCACCGGCACACGCAGCGCCACGTCTGATCATCTTGCCGAGGCGATCCCACGCATCCGGGCCGTCACCGAGCTGCCCATCGCCGTGGGCTTTGGTGTGCGTACCCCGCAGCAGGCAGCCACCGCATCGCGCGTGGCCGATGCGGCAGTCGTGGCATCGGCACTGATCGACACGCTCGCCAGCCATCTGGACGAGCGCGGTCGCGCGAAGCCGGATGCGGTACAATCCGTCCTGGGGCAGGTGCGTGCCTTGGCACAAGGGGTGCGCGACCCGAAGGTGCCTGCATGAGTTGGCTGACCGAATTCGTTCGCCCCAAAATCCGCACGCTGTTCGCACGGCGCGAGGTTCCGGACAATCTCTGGCACCAGTGCCCGGCGTGCCAGCAGATGATCTTCCACCGTGACCTGCTGGCCAATCTGAGGGTCTGTACACACTGCGGCCATCATATGCGCGTCGGAGCAGTGGAACGGCTTGCCTTCACCTTCGACGAGGGCAGCTACACGCGGATCGAGCTGCCCAAGGTTGTCGCCGATCCGCTCCGGTTTCGCGATACGAAGCGCTATACGGACCGGCTGAAGGAAGCTCGCGACAAGACACGCCTTGACGATGCGATTGTCGTTGCGCACGGCAAGATCAATGGACACCAGGCCGTCGTGGCCGCCATGGAATTCGAATTCATCGGCGGTTCGATGGGCGCCGCCGTCGGCGAAGGTGTTCTGGCGGCGGCAAGACTCGCCGTCTTGCAGGAGGCACCTTTGATTGCGTTCACCGCGTCAGGCGGCGCCCGCATGATGGAAGGCGCGATCAGCCTGATGCAGATGCCGCGCACAGTGATTGCCACGCGCCTCGTGAAGGAAGCCGGGCTGCCTTACATTGTGGTCATGACCGATCCGACCACAGGCGGTGTGACGGCCAGCTTTCCCATGCTGGGGGACATCCACATCGCGGAACCGGGCGCCCTTATCGGCTTCGCCGGCCCGCGCGTGATCGAACAGACGGTGCGAGAGAAACTGCCGGAAGGTTTCCAGCGCGCCGAATATCTGCACGAGCATGGCATCGTGGACATGGTCGTAAAGCGCACAGAAATGAAAGCAACGCTGGCCAGGTTGATTGCCCTGTTGCGCATCAGGGACGTGCCGGCGGCGGCGTGATGGTCGGGTCAGCCCCGGTTCCGAAAGGCCGTATCGAGGGCATCGTCGAGCGGCTGCACGGGCTGTATCCACGCCTGGTTGATCTCAGTCTCGATCGGCTGCGCGACCTGCTGGCAAAGCTCGATCATCCGGAACGGCGTTTGCCTCCCGTGATCCATGTGGCCGGGACCAATGGCAAAGGTAGTACCTGCGCCTTCGTGCGCGCCATGGCGGAGGCAGCGGGTCAGCGCGTCCACGTCTATACCTCGCCACACCTTGTGCGGTTCAACGAGAGGATCCGGATCGCTGGGGAACTGGTGAGCGATGAAACTCTGGCTTCCGCGCTGGAAGACATCGAACAGGCCAACGCCGGCGCGCCGATCACCGTCTTCGAGGTGATCACGGCTGTCGCGTTTCATCTGTTCGCCCGAACGCCGGCCGATGTGTGTGTCCTGGAAGTCGGCCTCGGCGGCCGCGGTGACGCGACCAACGTGATCGAGCATCCGGCAGCCTGCGCCATCACATCGATCTCGCTCGATCATCGCGAGATGCTGGGCGACACGCTGGCCCTGATCGCGGCGGA
This sequence comes from Acetobacteraceae bacterium, assembly GCA_035492535.1. Taxonomy (GTDB): domain Bacteria; phylum Pseudomonadota; class Alphaproteobacteria; order Acetobacterales; family Acetobacteraceae; genus JAMXLO01. The sequence goes on from DATJJM010000092.1 coordinate 2,539, forward strand.
AAAGGCCGGTGTCATGAAGCCCAGGGCCCCCGTGGTGATCGGGGATCAGCCAGCCGAGGTATTGGACGTTCTGGAGAAGACGGCAGAACGCACAGAGGCCAAGGTTCTCCTGCGGAATCGCGATTGGCACATATCATCGCTCGCCTATCGTGACGCTCTGGGCGAACTACCGTTGCCGGCATTGTCACTGCCCGGTGCATTCCAGTTCGACAACGTCGGTATCGCCATCGCAGCACTGCGAGCCTCTGGTCTGCCGATGAACATCGCTGGCGTGTCGCGGGCGGAATGGCCGGCTCGTCTGCAACGCCTGCACGGGCGGCTGGCGTCCAGCTTGCCGCACGATTGGGAATTGTGGCTCGACGGGGGACACAATCCTGGCGCAGGTGTTGTGCTGGGTGAGCATCTGGCCGGCTGGCACGACCGCAAGCTGCATCTGATCGTCGGAATGAAGGACAGCAAGGATGCCGTCGGCTTTCTGCGGCCCTTGCTGCCCCACGCGACAACCATCTGGGCCGTAGCAGAACCGGAACAACATTCCGCGCTGCCTGTCGAGGCCATCGTTGCTGCGTCGGGCGGTGTCGCCCGCCCGGGACCTCGCGTGTCCGATGCGCTGGCAATCCTGCCTCGCGAGGAGGGGCCGGCACGCGTGCTCATTTGTGGCACTTTGTACCTCGCGGGCGAGGTCCTGAAGCAGGATCAATCATCTGGCGCTTAGCAGCACGCCGTGCTGAAATTCTGGGGGATACCAGGAAACGGACAGCCAGATGAACGATGCGATCTATAATCCGGCAACCCAGGGAAAGGGGCTGGCAAGGTCTCCTGGCGCACTGGCCGGGCTGAAAGTTATCGACCTGACGCGCGTCCTCGGCGGACCGTATTGCACGATGATTCTCTCCGACCATGGTGCGGAGGTCATCAAGATCGAGCCGCCACAAGGCGATGAAGTTCGCGATTGGGGCCCCCCGTTCCATGAAGGCGACGCAAGCTATTTCATCGGTATCAACCGCAATAAGAAGGCGATCGCCCTGGATATCGCGCGCGCCGAGGGCAAGGCGGTGCTGCTGCGCCTGTTGGAAGGCGCCGACATCCTGATCGAGAACTTCAAACCCGGTTCGATGGAGAAGTGGGGCATCGGCTACGAGGTTTTGTCCGAGCGCTTTCCTCGCCTCATCCACTGCCGGATTTCCGGCTTCGGCGGCGATGGACCGCTCGGCGGTCTGCCGGGCTACGACGCCATCCTGCAGGCCATGACCGGACTGATGAGCGTCAATGGTGATGCATCGACCGGCCCGCTGCGCCTCGGCACCGCGATCGTTGACATGGGCACCGGCCTCTACTCGGCGATCGGCATCCTGATGGCAGTGCATGAGCGCGAACGATCGGGGCACGGACAGTACCTTGATATGACGCTGTATGACTGTGGCATGGCGCTGCTGCATCCGCAGGCCGCAAATTTCTTCCTCAACGGCAATCGCCCCAAAGGCACCGGGAACCCGCACCCCAACCTCGTGCCCTACGACAAATTCCCCACGAAGACCTGCGACATCTTCATTGCGTCGGGCAACAATGGCCAGTTCCGCAAGATGGCAGAGATCATCGGTCATCCTGAACTCGCGGACGATCCGCGCTTCGCCGATAATGGAAAACGGAACATCAACCGGGCCGCATTGACGGAAATTCTGGCCGCGGCATTCGCCGGATACGACGGCAACGAACTCGCCCTGAAACTGATTCGGAACGGAGTCCCCGCTGGACCTGTCCTGCCGGTTGATGAATCGACGGCCGCGCCACACACCGCTCACCGCGAAATGGTCACCGAGCTCGACTGGTATCGCGGCATCGGCACGCCCATCAAAATGGGGCGCACGCCAGGCGGCACCCGTCGTCCGCCACCGAGGTTCGCGCAGGACGCCAATGACGTACTGGCGCAGCACGGCTACAGCCAGGACGAAATCCTCGCGTTGCAGCGTGATGGCGTGGTGCTGACAGAACGCCGCAAATAGCCAGGCGCATAGCCGAGCCGTGCCACCGACTGCGAAGCCGGCCGAGGAAATGGTGCGGTTGCCGGGCGAGACCACCATTGCCTGGGCAGTTCTCGACATCGAATGGTACCAGGCGGTCTATCCCGACACCCGCGTCATCACCGACCCCGTACATCTGCTGCGGTTCTATCTCGAGCAAGGTCAGCAGCGTGGTGATTCTCCCAATCCCTGGTTCGACGAGCAGTGGCATCTCGCCGCCTATCCGCAGGCGAGACAAACTGTCCGTGACGGGCATGCGAAGTCCGCCTTCGACTCGTATTGCCGTGGAGGCTTTCGTTCTCGCTCGCCGCATTGGTTGTTCAATGAAGGACGTTATCGCCGCTCTCATCCAGACCTCGGGGATGACGCGCTCGCAGCAGATAATCATGCAAACGGCTACGATCACTACCTGAAGCACGGGAGCAGAGAAGGACGCGTCGGTCACCCCTTGTTCGACTCCGGGTTCTATCGGTCCCAACTCAATTCCGTAGAAGCCGCCGCGGCCGACGAAGTCGGGGCGTATCTGCATTACCTCCGGCACGCCTGGAGACGTGCCGGCGAGCAACGGACCAGCATCTATTTCGACCCGCTGCACTACAAGCATCGCTATCCGGACGTTGCCAAGGCAATTGAGCAGGGAGTGTGGCTGTGCGCATTGCATCACTACCTTTGCAACGATACCCCCACCGCATTCGATCCGTTGCCAGAATTTTCCGAGCCTGATTATCTGGCTCGCTACGACGACATTGCCGCCGCCGTGGAAGCGAAGACTTGCCGGTGTGGCTACGATCACTTCCTCACCCACGGTGCCTCCGAGTTGCGCGCACCGACCAAATGGATCGATCTCCACTACTATGTGAGCGCGCATCCGTCGGTGCGGGCAGACCTCCAGTTGAAGCGTGCTCGAGACGCATTCGAGCACTATCTTGCTATTGGCCGCGGACAGGGGCTGGCGCCCGCCATGCCACCTGAGGAACAGGTGACAGAGCAGCAGGCGCGGGTTCTGTACCGCCGCCGGACCGACGCCATGCTGCTTACGGTGAGTCACAGGCCGCTCGATTTCACCTCCAGTGCAACACCAGCCATCAGCGTCATCATGGTACAAAATACGGGTCAGTCCGGCGCGTTACGGCCCATCATCGATCTTCGCGCCCACTATCCTGGGGACATTCAACTCATCCTGGTGCAGAGCGGCGCCGCCGATGTTGGAATCATGCGGCACATTCACGGCGCCAGGATCCTGCACTTTGACGGCGAGCTAAGTTTCGTCCGGGCCTGCAATGCAGCTTTGCACTACGTGACCGGCGACAGCGTTCTCTTCCTCGGCATCGAGACTGAGTTGATGCCGAATGCCATCGCGGCCGCGTTGCGCCGGTTGACGTCTGATCAGCGCCTTGGCGCAGTTGGGGCAAAGCTGATCCGCGGACACGGGCGTCTGGTGTCTGCAGGCGGGATCATATGGCGCGACGGCGTCACCCAGGGCTACTTGAGCGATGCCTCGTCAACAGCGCCAGAAGGCAATTTCGTTCGTGCGGTTGACTTCTGTTCCACCGATTTTTTGCTCGTGCGTGCGTCTATACTGCGGGAACTCGGCGGGTTCGACGAAGAGTTGCCGGTCGGAGATCTGCCAGGCGCCGATTTGTGCATACGCATTGCCGCGGCTGGATACACTGTCCTGTACGACCCCCTGGTCCTCGCCTATCAGTTCGGCCATCCGCCCGCAGGAGCCGATGCTACCAGTCGCAACAACCGGGGGCATCAGCATTTCGTTCGTAAACATCTGAATCATCTGCGGTTCCGCTACATTCCCGACCATAGGGTGGAGGTGTTCGCCCGTTCGGTTGATCATGCCCGTCGTGTCCTGTTCATTGACGACACGATACCTATGCGCCGTATCGGATCGGGCTTCGTTCGTTCGACCGACATCATTCAGATGATGGCGACACTGGGTTGCGGCGTCACGGTGTATCCGCTGAATGTCGGCCCGTTCGGCTTGGAAAGCCTGCATGCCGACATGCCGGACACGGTCGAGGTCATGCACGATCGCGACATGGACGGCCTGGCTGCATTCCTCGGCTCCCGGCAGGGCTATTATGATGTGATCTGGATCGCGCGCACCCATAACCTGGATCGCGTAAAGCCGCTCCTGGATCGAATGACAGCGGGCACCGGCCGCCCGCCTCGAATTGTGCTCGATACAGAAGCCATCGCCAGCCTCCGCGACGCAGGGCGCGCTGCCATTTCGGATAACCAGGATTTCGATCTTGATGCCGCGATGATGCGGGAGTTCACCAACGCTCATGCCTGCCAGAGCATCATCGCCGTCAATTCCGCCGAGGCGCAGCGGCTGCGAGACCTTGGCTTTTCCGACGTTACGATCATTGGGCACATATGCGAACTTCGCCCCACCGCTAAGGAATTTGCCGCGCGGGCCGGACTGTTATTCGTTGGCGCCATTCATGAAACCGAAAGTCCTAACTACGACGGACTGAACTGGTTCATCCGTGAGGTACTACCGGTAGTAGAGCAGTCGCTTGGTTGGGAAACCCGACTGACTATCGCTGGATATTTCGCTGATGGGATATCGTTTGAGCATTTTCGCGACCATCCCAGAGTGACTTTGCGCGGCCCGGTGACCGACGTGGAAAAACTCTACGCTTCCCATCGTATCTTCGTGGCACCAACCAGGTTTGCCGCTGGGTTACCTTACAAGGTGCATGAGGCCGCTTCATTCGGGTTGCCCGTGGCCGCGACGGAACTGCTCCGCGAGCAACTGGGTTGGGACAATGGTACGGATGTATTGTCCGCCGACAGCGCTGATCCGGCTGGCTTCGCCCAGAATATCGTTACGCTGTACCGCGATGCCACGCTTTGGGAAACCTTACGCAATCATGCGCTTGAGCGCATTCGCGCAGAGAACGGCCGAGATTCTTACGCAGCGGCTATTCAGCAGGCGATGGGTGAATAGCCGTCTGTCACGCAGGCCCAAGCCACTCGTGATCAGAATGACCGGTTCGTGAATGAACAGCACAACACAATCGGGACCGCGTTGCTGTTAAGGTTGCGTTTACCAGTTGAACGCACAACTGACGTTCGAGGCGCAGGCGGGACGCAATGAAAACGCTTTTCGTTACCAGCGAATTCGCGGGCTTCGCCAAGGCTGGTGGATTGGGAGACGTCTCAGCAGGTTTGCCGCGCGCACTGCGTCGCCGTGGAGTTGACGTCCGGGTATTGATGCCTGCCTACCCAGGCGTCATTGCGAGTGTCGGCGATATCACGCCGGTGGCCGCCTTGCCCGCATTCGCGGGTGTAGGCCCGTGCCAGATCGGCGAAGTCCGTACCGAGGACGGCCTGATTGTCTATCTGGTGCTTGAGCCGTCTCTCTACGGCCGCCCGGGAAATCCTTATGGAGGGCCAGAAGGACTGGACTGGCCTGACAATGACATGCGCTTTGCACGACTTTCTCTTGCCGCGGCAGATCTGGCCTCCGGTCGCGCTGGAATGCGCTGGGTTCCGGATGTGCTGCATGTCAACGACTGGCCGGGAGGCTTGGCGCCAGGCTATCTCCGCTGGCGCGGCGACCATGTACCGACGGTCATGACCATCCACAATATTGCGTATCAGGGTCTTTTTCCGAATGATCGGCTCGCCGCACTCGGCATCCCAGACTATGCGTTCGCAATCGACGGCGTTGAATTCCACGGATATCTGTCATTCCTGAAATCCGGTCTGTTTTATGCCGACCACGTATCAACCGTCAGTCCTACTTACGCGCGAGAGATTACCACAGAGGCCTTCGGCGCGGGCCTGCACGGACTGACACGCAGCATCGCCGAGCAGGGCCGGCTATCAGGCATCGTCAACGGCATCGACGAAAGCTGGGACCCCAGCAGCGATCCGCATTTGCCTCATCACTTCGAGGCGGACGACCTCTCGGGCAAGTGCGCGAATGCGAACCTGGTCCGGACAGGCCTTTGCCTGACACATTCCGATGGACCACTCTTCGGTGTCGTCTCTCGCTTGGTGCATCAGAAGGGGTTGGACATTGTCGCGGAAACAGCCCGCGACATTGTGCGATCGGGTGGCCAGATTGCCATTCTGGGTCTCGGCGATCCGGAGACCGAGCATATGCTCAGCCGCCTTGCGCGGAGCCACCGCGATAACATTGGTCTGCTGATCGGGTTCAATGAACCGATGGCACGGCGAATCGTTGCTGCGAGCGATTTTTGCCTGATGCCTTCGCGTTTCGAGCCTTGTGGTCTGACACAGATGCAAGCCCAGCGTTATGGCACGCTGCCAATCGCACACGCGACCGGCGGACTTGCCGACACGATCGACGATGGCGAAACGGGGTTCCTGTTCACGGACCTGTCTGGCGATGGTCTGTTCTCCGCCTGCCGGCGCGCGTTCCAGGCGTACGCCCATACCGACATGCTGACCGAGATGCGGCAGGCGGCCATGGCGCGCAGCTTTCTCTGGACGGGCGCTGCGGCGGAATACGCAGAGCTGTACCAGTCGATGATAGCACCGCCGCCCGCGCTCAGGACGGTACCATCGGCGACAAGGACGCGGCCACGCAGCCGGCCGTCAGACGAGGCGCTTCCAGCGGCAGCCTGAACAGCCGCGCTTGCGGGATTGGCCGCGGTGCTGAGATGATCCTTCCCCGCTCGGGAGGGATCATCATGGGAGTTACGACACAGCCAGCCAGCAGCCCCTATCTGCCGGTACGCGACGATTGGCTCGCGCGCCGCACCGAGACGATCCTTGAGCCTGAACTGCCCATCGTCGATCCCCACCATCATCTGTGGGAGCGCCCCGGCTGGCGCTACATGCTGGACGACCTGCTCGCCGACACCAACAGTGGCCACAACATCGTCGCCACGGTGTTTGTGCAGTGCCGCTCCATGCATCGCGCAACAGGCCCTGAGGAGATGCGGCCGGTCGGCGAGACCGAATTCGTCAATGGCGTGGCAGCGATGAGTGCTTCCGGAATCTACGGCAAGGCAAAGGTGTGCGCTGGCATTGTCGGGCATGCCGATCTGCGGCTGGGGTCGGGCGTGCGACCCGTGCTGGAGGCGCATATTCGCGCTGGGGGCGGACGGTTTCGCGGCATCCGCCACATCACCGCCTGGGACGCCGATGCCGCATTGATGAACCCGGCCTATGCGCCGCCGCCGCATCTTATGGCGGACGCCAGGTTCCGTGAAGGGTTTGCGTGTCTCGCACCCCTGAACCTGACGTTCGACGCATGGCTCTATCATCCGCAGATCGACGAGGTGACTGCACTGGCACGAGCGTACCCCGACACGGGTATCTGCCTGAATCATGTCGGAGGCCCGCTCGCCGTCGGCGTCTATGGCGGCAAGCGGGACGAGGTCTTCGGCAAATGGTCCGCTTCGATCCGCGCACTGGCGGCCTGCCCGAATGTCGTGGTGAAGCTTGGCGGCATGGCAATGCGGATCAACGGCTTCGACTTCCACGAGAAGGCTGATCCACCTTCATCCGACGCTCTTGCAGCCGCGTGGAAGCCCTATGTCGAAACCTGCATCGAGGCCTTCGGCGCCTCCCGCTGCATGTTCGAGAGCAATTTCCCGGTGGACAAGGGATCCTATGCGTACACCCCGTTCTGGAACGCGTGTAAGATTTTGGCACGTGGAGCGAGTGCGACGGACAAGGCCCACCTCTTCAGCGGCACCGCATCCCGGTTCTACCGGTTGGAGCTGTGACACGCTTTCGCAGGCGCCCCCCTTCCCCACAGCCCCCAGAACCATGATATGCAGTCCTGGGAGGTCGGCGGCGGACGGGTGCCTCGCCAACCCGGTCAGGTCCGGAAGGAAGCAGCCGCAGTGAGTTTCCGCTCGGGTCGTTTGCTCGGCCTCCCACCCGAACTTCTTGCCCCAGGGAGCCGCCGCGGCGGCCAGAATCGCCCCGCATGTCCGGCCTGTTCCAGGACGACGAGAAGCAGCTAGAGGCGCCACCGCCACCAGAAGGCCCGGGCCTGTTCGGCGATACTGCATCGGAACCGGTGCACGCGATGCCCTACCGGGTCCTGGCCCGCAAATACCGCCCCACCCGCTTCGACGACCTGATCGGCCAGGAAGCGATGGTCCGCATCCTGCGCAATGCGTTCGCCACGGGCCGGATCGCCCACGCATTCATGCTCACCGGCGTGCGCGGGGTCGGTAAGACCACCACAGCCCGCATCATTGCCCGCTGCCTGAACTGCACCGGCCCCGATGGCACCGGCGGCCCCACAGCCGAACCCTGCGGGGTCTGCGCTGACTGCGTGGCGATCCTGGCCGACCACCATCCCGACGTCGTGGAAATGGACGCCGCCAGCCGCACTGGCGTGGACGATGTGCGGGAACTCATCGAGGCGACGCGCTACCGGCCTGTGCAGGCGCGCACCAAGGTGTTCATTATCGATGAAGTCCACATGCTGTCGCGCAACGCGTTCAACGCCCTGCTGAAGACGCTGGAGGAACCCCCGCCGCATGTGAAGTTCGTGTTCGCGACCACCGAGTTGCGCAAGGTCCCGGTCACAGTGTTGTCCCGCTGCCAGCGCTTCGATCTCCGGCGGGTCCGTATCGGCGAGCTTTCCGCGCATTTCGGCCGTATTGCCACGAACGAGGCGGTCACGATCGAGCCCGCCGCCCTGGACGTGATCGCACGCGCCGCCGACGGTTCCGTGCGCGATGGCCTGTCATTGCTGGATCAGGCGATTGCACAGGCCGATGGCACGGTCACCGAGTCCGCGACCATCGATATGCTGGGACTGGCCGATCGAGGGATGGTGTTCGACCTGCTGGACGCCGTCATGGCCGGGCAGCCGCGCCAGGCGCTGCAAATCACCGAACAGGCGCATGAGCGGGGAGCGGACCTGGGCATGCTCCTCCAGGACCTGCTGGAACTGATCTACACGGTGACACGCCTGAAATCGGTGCCCGCGCTGCGCGATAGCCAGGAGCTGCCCGAGGCCGAACGCACGCGTGGTGCTGCGCTGGCAGACCAGCTGTCAGTACCCGTGCTCGCACGGGCGTGGCAGATGCTGCTGAAAGGTGTCGGGGAAGTGGAGACCGCGCCTGACCGGCGCGCCGCGGCAGAGATGGTGCTGATACGGCTTTGTCATACGTCGGACCTGCCGCCGCCTGGCGACCTGGTTCGCCGGCTGAGCAATACGCAAACCTCGGGCGCCGGGAGCGCCAGCGTACCGGCACCCACCGGGGGCGGAGCCCGAGCTGTCGTCGGCGGCGCGCCGGCAATGGCGGCGACAGCAGCGACACCGCGTCTGGCGACCTTCCGGGACGTCACCGCGTTGGTCGCCGAGCGGCGCGAGGCCATGCTGCATGCGCACCTGATCCACTCGGT
>DATJJM010000093.1:0-44375 GCA_035492535.1 Acetobacteraceae bacterium
CATGACAATCCGCCGCCGCACTCTTCTGGGCGCCGCCGGTGCCCTGGCCGCCGTAGCCGCTCGCGCGGCCGAGAAGACCCAGATTACGCTTTGGCACGCGATGGGCGGGACGCCCGGCAGCGAAATCGTCAAGCTGATCGATGCATTCAATGCAAGCCAGGACCAGGTGCAGGCGACCGGCCTGTTCAAGGGCGTCTACAAAGACTTGCTGACCTCCGTTGCGGCAGCCTGGCGCGCCGGCCAGGCGCCGCACATTGCCCAGGTCTTCGAGGTGGGCACGCAGACGATGATGAGTTCGGGACCGGTGATCAAACCGGTATGGCAACTCGCGCAGGAGACGGGCGTCAGGCTGGACGCCGGCGCGTATATACCGGCGGTCCGCGGCTATTACAGCCTGACCGATGGCCGGTTGATGTCGATGCCATTCAACTCATCGACCTGCGTCGTTTGGTACAACAGGGACGTCTTCGAGAAAGCGGGACTGGATCCGGACAGATTTCCGGCGACGTGGCCCGAGGTGGTGTCGCTCGCGCGCACGCTGCGCGACAAGGGCGCGACCCAGTATCCCGTGATCAGCGCCTCCGTCGTATGGGCGCATTTCGAACAGTTCAGCGCGATCCACAACCTTTCCTATGCGACCGAAGCGAACGGCTTCAAAGGCCTGGACGCGGTCCTGAAGATCAACAGTGCTGCGCATGTTGCGAACCTCCAGCGCCTCCTCGATATGAACAAGGAGGGCACGTTCCACTACACCGGTCGGGACGGCAGCGGTGATGGCGCGTTCCTCAGCGGACAATCCGGGATGACGTTCAGTTCGTCGGCGCTGCGCGGTGACCTCACGCGCAGCGCGAAGTTCCGCTGGGCGCCGGCGTTCCTGCCCTACGATCCGGCAGTGATTAAACAACCGATCAACTCGGCCATCGGCGGAGCAAGTTTCTGGGTGTTGACGACGCCGCAACGCAAGCCGGCGGAGTATCACGCGGTGGCGCAGTTCTTACGCTTCCTGGCGGAACCGGCGCAGGATTTCGAGTGGAGCCGCGCGACCGGCTATGTCCCGATCACGCAAGCGGGGTTCGACCTGGCGAAGCAGCAAGGCTGGTTCGAGCAGAACCCGGGAACCGATCTGCCGATACGGCAGCTCACGCGCGGCCAGATCACCGACAATTCGCGCGGTTTCCATTTGGGGCGGATGCCGGAAATCCGCACCATCATCGAGGAGGAGTGTGAGAAGGCACTGGCCGGCCAGCAGACCGCGCAACAGGCCCTCAACAGCGCGGTCGAGCGTGGCGACAAGGTGCTGCGCGACTTTCAGAAATCGGCGCACACATGAATGGGGTCGTGGGTGTCGGGCGGGATGTCGTCGACCGTCTGACACCGGTGCCCGCGACGGTGCGGCAGCAATATCTGGCACTGCCGGCGACGCAGGAGGCCCACGCCGCCGCCCATGCCGAAGTAGCGGCACTACATCAGATCGAACTCGTACAGGACGCGCCTGCTGTGTCGCATCGCGTCAAGCTGCGTGTCGCGGCATGGAACCTGGAGCGGTGTCTGTACCCGGAGGAGTCGGCACGCATTCTGGCTCGGCATGGTGTGGACCTGGCACTGCTGACCGAGATGGATGTCGGCGTCCTGCGCACCGGATTGGTCCATACGATCGGACGCGTCGCGTCCCAGCTTGGCCAGGGCTATTGTTATGGGCTGGAGTTCCTCGAATTGATGTCACCGCCACCGCCGGCGGGCTTCCCTCGTCATGGCGAGGCGAATACCGAGGGCTTCCACGGCAACGGCATCGTCACATCGCTCCCTATCGAGCAGCCGGTCGTGATAAGGCTGGACGAACAAGCCGACTGGTTTGCGGCAACACGCGACAATCAGCGGCGCATCGGCAATCGCATGGCGGTGGCCGCGACATTCAGCGTCGGTGGATCGAAGTTCGTGGCCTGTTCGGTCCACCTTGAAAATCGCACGGATGGCACCGGACGGGCCGCGCAGATGCGGACCTTGCTCAATGCACTGGACGCGTATGCCGGCAGCCTCCCCGTGCTCGTTGGCGGCGATCTCAATACACATGTCGCGCCGGGCGGCACCACCGACGCGTCGGAGCCGCTCTTCGAGATGACGTCAGCCCGAGGCTATGATTGGTCGGCATGCAACCTGGCCTGTTCGACGACGCGGCAAAGCACCTGGAGCCAGAGCGAAGGAACGCGTCAGCTCGACTGGTTCTGCACGCGGGACCTGACTGCCAGCGATCCCAACGTCATTCCGGCGATTGGCGAGGATGGCGAGGTATTGAGCGATCACGAGATGCTGTTGCTGACATTGCGCCTGGGCTGAATGCCTGGATGGGAGAAAACACAAGATGCAGAACGCTGCATATCTGCTGACGGCAACGCTGCTGGCGATGCCTGTTGCCGCCAGTGCCGACATCGTACTGTCATCCAATGACGGCCATACGGTGCAAGACGACCAGAAGGTGCTGGTGGCACCGAAGGACCCGCATCCCGACACCGTGAGCATCATCGATGTCAGCAAGTATCCACCAAAGATCACGGCGACAATCGAGGTGCCGGGCAGTGTGGTCGGACCGCCAACGGCAGCGTGGGTCGCGCCTGACGAGAGCTGGGCGATTGTAACATCAGCAACCAAGCTGGACCCGCAGGGCAAGGGCGGAACCGGACCTGATGACAGGGTGACCGTCATCGACCTGACGGCGAAGCCGCCTAAGGTCACGCAAAGCGTGAATGCTGGCGCAGGCGCCACAACGGTGCGGGTATCGCCCGATGGCAAGCTGGCACTGGTTGCCAACCGAACCGAAGGAACGGTGTCCGTCTATAGTGTGGCGAACAAGCAGCTTACCCCGATGACGAAGCTCGATCTGGGAAACAAGAGTTCGCTGCCGAGTGGCATCGTGTTCACCCATGACGGCAAGCACGCACTGCTCAGTCGTGGCGGCGACAACATGGTGAGCGTGCTGGATATCGAGGGCACCAATGTTTCTGTCGCACCGAGGCCGATCACCACGGGGATGGCGCCCTACACGATGGACATCAATAAGGCCGGAACCCTGGCGGCGGTGTCCAACATGGGACGTGGCGATGGTGATCAGGACTCGGTGAGCCTGATCGATCTGACGAGTATGCCTTTCCACGCCGTGGCGACTGTCGGTGTGTTGACCGGGCCGGAACCGATGAAGTTTTCCCCGGACGGGAAATATCTCGCGGTTGGTTCCGAGTATGGGTCAACCAAGCCGCCCAGCCATTGGTTTCACCATGATCATGCTCTGCTAACGATATACGCTGTCGAAGGCACGACATTGCGGAAAATCGATTCGGCACCGGTCGGCGGCTGGAGCGAGGGGGTCGCATTCTCGCGCGATGGTCGCACTGTGCTGGTGCAGAGCATGCAGGACCGCAAGATCGACGTGTTCCGCTGGGATGGGCGCAAGCTACGCCAGGGCAAGCCGCTGCCAATCAAGGACGCTGGACCCGAGACGTTCGCGACGGCGTGGCCGTAGTGGCGACCTTAGACGCTCCGTCGCAGCGCCAGGCCGAACTGGATCCATGAGACGCCGTGGAAGATCAGCTCCACAGCGATCAGCGTCCCCACCACCCACAGGCCTGACCAGGGCAGCATCAGGTAAAGCATCACACCGACGACCAGGCTGATGATGCCTCCAACGATCATCAACCCCCAGCCCGCCATGTGACGGTGCTGGATGCCGATGACGATACGCAGCACGCCGCCGATGATCAGTGCCGCCGACACCAGGATGGTGATGATCACCGAGCCCTCGAGAGGCTCGGCCATCAACAGGAACCCACCAATGACGTACAGGATGCCGACAAGCACGTGCAGGAAGAAACTACCCCACTCGCGATCCATGAAGGCATGCACCACCTGGAATACGCCAGCCACCAGCAACAGCGCACCGATGAAGATGACGCCGGCGATGGTGAAGGCGATCACGTCGAACCAGGCAACGATACCCAGGGCAAGCTGCGCGATGCCAAGGGCGACGAACCAGCCCCAGCGGGTGCGGGGCTGCGGTCCCTTTACGGCAGTCAGGTCACTCATGGTATCAACGTTAACGACTCGACCGTTGCCCTGGCAACCCGCAGGCCATGACGCTTGTTTCCAACTGGCCGGCGGCGTATGCGTCCGGCGCCCGGCGAGCGGGAGACAGATCGTGTATTGGCGCCGCATGAACGAGGCAGATGGGGTTCGGCTGTGGCCGGCGGCCCGGCGATGACGGCGGTCGCAGCAGCCGGCGCACTACGCCGCCCGGCACCGGCAGTAGGCACCCTGCTCGCCGTGCTGGGCGTAGTCTACGGCGATATCGGCACCAGCCCGCTGTATGCCTTCAAGGCAAGCCTTCAGCTCTTTGGCGGGATGCCCGGTCCTGGGGAGGTCATGGGCATCCTGTCCCTGATCTTCTGGTCGCTCGTGCTGATCGTCACCGTCAAATACGTGATGCTCATCATGCACGCCGACAATCGCGGTGAGGGTGGCATCCTGGCACTGATGGCCTTGGCGCAGCGCGTATCCGTGGGCACGGGCATCCGCAATGTGCTGACACTGGTCGGTATCGCGGGGGCCTGTTTGTTCTTCGGCGACGGCGTGATCACGCCGGCAATCTCGGTGTTATCGGCGGTGGAGGGGCTCGAGGTTTCGACACCGGAACTGCGGGAGTTCGTGCTGCCGATCAGCGTGGTGATCATCGTCGTTTTGTTCGCGGTTCAGTGGCGAGGCACGGAAAAGGTTGGTCGGGTCTTCGGGCCGGTGATGGCCGTGTGGTTCCTGATCATAGGTGCCCTTGGTGTCATACAGATCGCGCAGCATCCCTTCGTGCTGCTGTCGATTTCGCCGAGCTACGCCGTCATGCTGTGCGTCAAATACAAGGCGCTGGCGTTTGTCGTGCTGGGTGCCGTCGTACTGTGCGTCACCGGCGCCGAGGCCCTGTACGCTGACATGGGGCATTTCGGCGCACACCCGATCCGGCTGACCTGGACGTTCTTCGTGCTGCCCTGTCTGGTCCTGAATTACTTCGGGCAAGGGGCATTGGTGATCGATGATCCAGCGGCAGTGGCCAATCCATTTTTCCTGGTGGCACCGCACTGGCTGGGACTCCCGCTGGTGATCCTGGCGACATTCGCGACCGTGATCGCGAGCCAGGCCGTGATCTCCGGTGCCTATTCGATCGCTCGGCAATGCCTGCAACTCGGCTTCCTGCCGCGGATGACAGTCCGCCACACGTCAAATACCGAGGAGGGCCAGATTTACGTGCCGCAGGTCAACACGATGCTGGCGATCGGTGTGCTCATCCTGGTACTCGCATTCAAGACCTCGGACAGTCTGGCGTCGGCCTATGGCATCGCGGTGACTGGCACGTTCCTGTGCACATGCGTGCTTGCGATGGTGGTGTTCCGCCGGCAGTTTCACTGGTCACGCACCGCGGCAATTTCCGTATTCGGCACGTTCTTTTTGATCGATGCGGTGTTCTTTTCAGCCAATACCTTGAAAATCCTGGAGGGCGGATGGGTCCCGCTGGTGCTCGGTATCGCGCTCACCGCGCTGATGACCTCGTGGAAGCGGGGGCGCGACCTGTTGCTGGCGCGCTGGAAACAGGACTCCCTGCCACTGGCGCCGTTTCTCGCACGATTGCCGCAGTCACGCACTGTTCGTGTGCCCGGCATGGCGGTGTTTCTGACTGGCAATCCCGGTTACGTACCCACCTCCCTGTTACATAACCTGAAGCACAACAAAGTGCTGCATGAACGGGTCCTGTTCGTAACCGTCGAGAATGTCGACGAACCGGAGGTGAATGCCGACCGGCGCACCGAGGTTGCCGAGCTGGCTCCTGGCATCCACCGCGTGATCCTGCGCTATGGCTTCATGGAGAGCCCGAACATTCCGCGTGCGCTGGAGGATTTGAATTCGGCTGGTATCGCCTTCGATCCGATGCAGGCCAGCTATTTTCTCGGTCGCGAAGTGCTTGTCCCGGCGAGCGTTCCCAAAATGCCCTGGTGGCGGCACTGGCTCTTCCTGGTGCTGGCGCGCAACGCGGTTCCGGCCACTGAGTTCTTCCGCATCCCATCCGACCGGGTTGTCGAACTGGGTGTGCGGGTGGCAATCTGAGCCACTATTGCAAATATCGAGAATGTGACTATTGCGGGTACGTCTAGGACGTCCTGACGCAACCGTAATGTGGCGGCATGACTGCCGACAGACGGCCAGGACCATGGTTCAGGTCCTGCCCTCGGGAGGCGCAGGGTGTTGGCCGGCACGACCGGAATGGGTGTTGCTCCCCTGGCGGCGCCTCTCCGGGCGTGCCGGTCCTCATGATGCGCCGAGCCGGGCGAGGGCAACGGATTATGCCGCGCGGGTAACCCATTCGTTACGCGACATGAATCCTTGGCTTATGACAGGCTCCGTGGCACGGCTGCATAACCTCGTGGGGACGGGCAGTCGCCCCTTTGGTTCGGGAAAGGTGGGAACATGATTACGAATGAAGTCAGTGATGGACTTGCGGGCATCCTGCGTACGGCGATTGTCGAGCTGGTCCGACGCGACGGTCCAGATTTGTCAGCTCGGCAACTGGGCGTTTTCCTGACATGCTATCTGGAGACCGAGGCGCAGACTGTGCGTGGCCTCGCCGCCAAGCTCGGTGTCTCCAAGCCGGCAATCACGCGCGCGCTTGATCGACTGTCGGAATTCGACCTGGTTCGACGCAAGACCGACCCACTGGATCGGCGCAGCGTGCTGGTGCAACGGACCGCGACGGGCATGGCATTTTTGCGGGAGCTCCGTACAATTCTTCGCGATGCAGCAACGGCCATGCGGATCACTGCCGAGCCTGCTCCGGCGCGTTCGCGCTCAGGCAGTGAGGTTCGCGCGACCCACTGATTGTCGGGTCTCGATGGCGGCACTATCAGGGGACCGCCACCGGGGACCTGACCGATGCATGATCCTGCCCGCCCGACGCCTTGGAGCGCCGGAACGACAACGCTGCGTAAGCAGGCACTCTACCGCGAACTTGCGGTCGAGCTTGGCGGCCTGCTGGCCGACGAACCGGACTTCGTCGCCAACGCCGCCAATGCAGCAGCGGCAATCTACTATTCTCTGCCGGATCTGAACTGGGCAGGATTCTATTTTTTGCGCGGACGCGAGTTGGTCCTGGGGCCGTTCCAGGGCCGTCCCGCCTGTGTACGGATCCCCGTCGGAAAGGGGGTCTGCGGGACGGCGGCCGCCGACAGGCGGACGATCCTGGTTGAAGATGTGGAAGCATTTCCGGGTCATATCGCCTGCGACGTCGCTTCCCGATCGGAACTCGTGGTGCCGCTGTTTGCCGGAGATCTGCTCACCGGGGTGTTGGATCTGGACAGCCCCTTGGTCGGGCGGTTCGACATGGGCGATCAAGTTGGCTGCGAAGCCCTGGCGCGCCTGATCGAGCGACATGTGGCAGAATGACGAATCATGTCATTGCGAGCCGGAGGCGAAGCAATCTCGCACGGGATTGCTTCGCTCCGCTCGCAACGACAATGGCCGCAGCGTCAGTTGGTCAGGTTGTAGAATTTCGCCGCGTTGTCGCAGGTGATTTTGCGTATATCCGCGGCTGACAGGCCTTGGAACTGCTCGTCGATGTATTTCGTCGACTCGGGCCAGATGCCGTCGGTGTGGGGGTAGTCGGAGCCCCACATCAATGTATCCACGGTCATCAGGTTGTTGACGTTGATCAGCTTCGGACCGATCGGATCAAACTGGAACGTGGCCTTGCACTGGCGCTGCCAGTACTCGCTGGGCTTCAGCTTCATCAGATCGCGGAAGCGGTCCTCGAATTCGAAGTCCATGCGATCGAGCGCATAGGGAATCCAGCCAATACCGCTCTCGCCGAACGAGACCCTCAGGCGTGGATAGCGTTCGAACACACCGGCACCCATCATCGCCGCCAGGATGTGGATCAGGCCCATCTGGAAGGCCGATACGCCGGTGAACATGGCAGCGCGGCGTACTTGGCCGGATGTCATTTCGCGAGCCCGCGGGGGAGTGGTCGGGAAGGTATGGAAATGCAGCGGCAGCTGCACCTCATCAACGGCCTTCCACAGCGGCTCCCAGCAGGGGTGCCACATCGGCTCCATGTCCCAGGAGCAGGACAGCTCCAACCCCTTCAGACCCATCTTGGCGCAGCGATGGATCTCCGCGACCGCCCATTCGATATCGCCATAGGGCAGGCAGGCGAGCCCGATGTGGCGGTCGGGATAGTGACTGCAGAAATCCTTCAGCCAGTCATTATAGATCCTGAACATCTCCGCGGCTGCGGCGTGGTCCTGCAACTTCGAGGCGGAGCCAAGGATGCCGAAAATCACTTCGGCATCGACGCCGTCACGGTCCATATCCTTGGCGCGCAGATGCGGGTCGCTGACCCGGCGGATGTCCTTCTTGCCGTCCTCGAACAGGCCGGTCTCGGCCATGATGTCCACACGGCGGTTCTGGCCAGGGACCAGCTTCGCTCCGCTCGGGCCAACGCCATTCTTCAGGCCGAAATTCGCGCCGCCCTTGGTGACCCACATTGGTCCGTCGGGACCGTCGGTCACATACGGCATGCGATCCTTCAACTCGCGCGATGCATTCTCGACGAACAGCGTGGGCGGCATCCACGGCATGTCGAGATGGCAGTCGGCGGAGATACGATTATAGCGCATTGTTTGTCCCTCCCATGGAACGAGATCCGCTGGAAGGAGCTTCCGCCTCTACAGCCCGGCTGGCAAGCCGCAGTCAACCGCCGTAGCTGTAGGGCGCCTGATAATACGGGTAATAGGGCGGCGGATAGTACGCCGGAGGCGGGTAGTAGTACGCCGGCGGCGGCGCGTAGACCGGCGGTGCTACGCCAACGAAAACGCCGCCGCGGTAGCAGCAACCCCAACCACCCCCGCGCCAACCCCAGCCGCCCCCGCCATGCCAACCGCCGCCGTGCCAGCCGCCGCCGCCGCCGTGCCAACCGCCTCCCCCATGCCAGCCACCGTGCCAATCGGCCTTGGCCGTTGGGGACGCGAGGGCGATCAGGCCGGCACAGACAACGGCAACGACCGACAGCTTGTGCAGGGGATTGAACATGCTGGCCAACTCCATCAATGGCACAGATGCTTGATCGACATCGCGGCGGAGTTATGGCGACTATCCGGCGCTATGATGGACGGTGCTGGTTTTCGCCCCGACGGCTGTAGCGGAATGCCCTGTGTATTGACGAACGTCCATGACGGCAGTCGGAGATCGCCGACGGCGCCGCTCATCGCAGGTACGGCTTCGTTGCGACGGGCGCAGAGCTCACCGGCCCGTCGGTCCGCATCTGGTCTGCCCATTGACTGGAACCTGCTATCGCGAGACAGAGCCTGCCGAGCTTGAGGAGGTAACCTGATGCCGGACGCGCCGATTCCGTTCATCGATCTCGCTGCGCAGCGCAGGCGCCTTGGCGATGCCATGGATCAGGCCGTGCTGCGGGTCGTGCATCACGGCGCATATATCATGGGACCGGAGGTAGCGACGCTGGAAGAGCAACTATCTGGCTTCTGCGGGGCTCGTCACGTGATTTCGTGCGCCAGCGGCACCGACGCACTGGCGCTGGTCATCATGGCGAAGGGTGTACAGCCAGGTGACGCGATCATGTGCCCTAGCTTCACCTTTGCTGCCACCGCCGAGGTCGTGGCCTGGGTAGGCGCAACGCCGGTATTCGTCGATTCGCTGCCAGATTCATTCAACATGGACCCTGCCAGCCTGCGACAGGCAATCGCGACGGCCAAAGGCGCTGGGCTGCGGCCAGTCGGCGTGATCCCGGTGGACCTGTTCGGGCAGGCCGCGGATTACGATGCGCTTCTGCCGATCTGTGACGCAGAGGGAATCTGGGTGCTGTGCGATGCCGCGCAGAGCTTCGGCGCGACCTACAAGGGGCGCGGCATTGGAACCATCGGCCTTGCAACGACAACCAGCTTCTTCCCAGCCAAGCCATTGGGCTGCTACGGCGACGGCGGCGCCGTTTTCACCAATGATGACGAACTGGCCGCGATCATGCGGTCTCTCCGCGTGCATGGTCAGGGCACCGACAAGTACGACAATGTCCGCATCGGCATAAACGGCCGGCTCGATACGATTCAGGCCGCCGTCCTGATTGAGAAACTCAAGGTCTTCACGGACGAGATCACAGTCCGTGAGCGCATTGCACAGCGCTACAACGCGGCACTCGCCGATGTGGCTGTGGTTCCCGAGGTTGCGCCAGGGCTGACCTCGGTCTGGGCACAGTATACCATTCGCCTGCCAAGCGGGACCCGTGACGTCGTCGCTGCGGCCCTGAAGGCGCAGGGCATCCCGACAGCCATCCATTATGCCAAGCCGGTGCACCAGCAGGTCGCCTATCGTCACTATCCGGTCGCTGGAAATGGACTGCCGGTCGCAGAACGACTCGCGGGCGAAGTCCTGAGCCTGCCTATGCATCCGTACCTTGACTCGGCACTGCAGGATCGCATCGTCGAGGCTGTGCGCGATGCGATGCCGTCAGAAGGCCGTCGCGCCGCTGCCGAGTGAGCCCGCGACAGCAGCGGCGTCACACTGACGCTTTATCTTCCGCGCGAAAGCCGCGCGGCGCCTTCCCCGCGGCAAATTCTGACAGCAGCCCGCGGTAGGTTTGCTCCAGCCCATCACGAAGCCGGATCTGCGGCGCCCACCCGAGCGACGTGAGCTTGCTCAGATCCAGCAGCTTGCGCGGCGTTCCATCGGGTTTGCTGCGATCGAGCGCGATTTCACCCTTGTAGCCGACCACCTCGGCCACCAAGCGCGCCAGATCGAGGATGGGGATGTCGACCCCGGCGCCCACATTGATCGTTTCAAGGTCAGAGTAGTTCTTCATGATGAACACCAGTGCGTCCGCACAGTCATCGACGTGCAGGAATTCCCTGCGCGGTGTCCCGCTGCCCCAGATCGTCACCTCGCGATGCCCCTCCTGCTTGGCGAGATGGAAGCGGCGGAGAAATGCCGGCAGGACATGCGACCCCTCCGGATCGAAGTTATCGCCCGGCCCATACAGGTTCGTCGGCATGGCCGAGATGAAGTCGAGGTTGTGCTGCAGTCGATAGGCCTGGCACTGCATCAATCCGGCAATCTTGGCGATGGCATACCACTGATTGGTTGGTTCCAGCGGCCCGGTGAGCAGTGCGTCCTCACGGATTGGCTGAGGCGCGAGCCGAGGGTAGATGCAGGATGATCCGAGAAACAGGAACTTCCGCACGCCAACCTCTACGGCTGCCTGTGCGATATTGGATTGCAGAATCAGGTTGTCCGTCAGGAAGTCCGCCGGACGGCGATCATTGGCCAGGATGCCGCCCACCCGTGCCGCGACCATGAACACCACGTCTGGACGTTCTGTTCGCATCCACTGTTCGACGTCGGATTGGCGGCGGAGATCCAACTGGTCGCGACTCACGGTCAGCAGTGTGCATTTCTCGCTGGCAAGCCGGCGCATCAACGCCGAACCGACCATCCCGCGGTGGCCTGCGACCCAGACCCTCCGCCCTTCGAGTGAGAACGGCTGCTCAGTCGTGGGCATGTCGGTGGATCTCCTTGGGGAGCTGTTCCAGGTCGGCGTCAACCATCTGCTGGACCAGTTCTGAAAACGTGGTACGCGGCTTCCAGCCGAGGCGTTCACGGGCCTTGCGTGCATCGCCGAGCAAATGCTCGACTTCCGTTGGGCGGTAATATCGAGGATCGACAGCCACCAACACGGCACCGGTCTTCCGATCGATGCCGACTTCGTCCGCTCCGTGGCCACGCCATCCGATATCTCGATCGACCCGCTTGAATGCGAGCTCGATCACCTCGCGCACAGTGTGCATCTCCCCCGTCGCCAGCACGTAGTCGTCCGGCTTATCCTGCTGCAGCATCAACCACATGCCCTCAACATAGTCGCGAGCGTGTCCCCAATCCCGCCTTGCATCGAGATTCCCCAGGTAAAGTCGATCCTGATAGCCGTGTGTAATCGCCGCGACTCCCCGCGTGATCTTGCGGGTGACGAAGGTTTCGCCCCGAATGGGACTTTCATGATTGAACAGGATGCCGTTGGACGCATGCATGCCATAGGCTTCGCGATAGTTCACGACGATCCAATAGCCGTATAGCTTCGCAGCACCATACGGCGATCTAGGATAGAAAGGCGTTCGCTCGTTCTGCGGGCTTTCCTGCGCCAATCCGTATAGCTCGGAGGTGGATGCCTGATAGAACCGAGTGGTCTTCTCCAGGCCCAGGATGCGGATCGCCTCAAGCAGACGCAGGGTTCCAAGCGCGTCCGCGTTGGCTGTGTATTCAGGCGTTTCAAAACTCACCTGGACATGGCTTTGAGCGGCCAGGTTGTAGATCTCATCAGGTTGGACCTGCTGCACGATCCGGATCAGCCCAGTCGAATCCGTCATGTCGCCATAATGGAGTGCCAACCGGATGTTGGTCTCGTGAGGATCCTGGTAAAGGTGGTCGATCCGACCTGTATTGAATGATGATGAACGGCGTTTGATACCGTGAACGGTGTATCCTTTGCCCAGCAGCAACTCCGCCAGGTAGGCGCCGTCCTGGCCGGTAACGCCCGTGATCAGTGCGGTCTTATCAGCCATCTGGCCAATGGTCTCCGATCCGAATCGGAACTTGGTGCCCGGAAAAACTGCACGGCGCAAGTCGGCCAAGGCGCGCCGGCTCACCTCACTCTTTGCTGGTTTGGTGCTGGAACGGTGCGGCCTGCCATTGACTGGCTTGGCCCAGGATCTTAGAGGCGTCTGCCTGGGCGTTCTACGATTATCCGAGTCGGGCTTGTGGCCGCGAGGCCCGCAATCTCCAATCCGACGATCCCGGCAACCTATGGAGAATGAGAGGTAGATTTCGACGATGGTGTCGCAACCGACGGGAATTTCAGGCGCAGGCCGGCGCTCGGGCGGCGCACTATGAGTCGATTCGCCGTCCTCGGCGGCGGGGGGTTCCTCGGCGTGAATCTGTGCCGCTTCCTTCTCCAGGCCGGGCACGAAGTCACCAGTTTCGGCCGCAGCATGCCGTTTCAGCGCGTCCTTGCCGGATGCGAGTGCATCGAAGGGGATTATCGCGATCAGGCGGCCGTCGGTCGGGCTATCCACCGCGCCGACGTCGTTTTCCATCTTATCAGCGATTCCACACCGCAGGCCGCGAATGCCGATATGGTCATGGATATCGAGAACAACCTGGTTCCCACGGTGAGCCTGCTCAAGACATGCGCTGAGACGGGAATTCGACGAGTCATCTTCATTTCGTCTGGCGGCACTGTGTATGGCCGCGTTCAAAGCATTCCAATTCACGAGGATGCGCCGATCGAGCCGATTACTGCCTATGGTGTAACGAAGGTTTCGATCGAAAAGTATTTGGCCATCTTCGAGTACCTACACGGGCTGGATTATCGAGTGGTCCGCCTTGCCAACCCGTATGGCCCCTTTCAGCGGAGCGCAAAGGGCCAGGGCGTCATCGCGGCATTCGTCGAGCGGATTGTCGACAATCGCCCACTGGAAATATGGGGCGACGGGAATGTCGTGCGCGATTACATTTTCGTCGATGACGCAATGGAAGCTCTTGTTGCGGCGGCCAATGACACGAGTTCTCACCGCGTCTTCAATGTGGGCAGCGGGATCGGCCACAGCTTGAATGATCTTGTCCGCGAACTTGAATCCTTGCTCGGCCGACCGTTGAAAGTTGCCTATCGACAGGGCCGGCCTGTCGATGTTCCAGTCAACGTGCTTGCCATCCAGCGAGCTCGCGATGTGCTGGGCTGGGCACCTAGAACAGACATGCGACGGGGGCTTGAGGCAACGTTGGGATGGGCCTCTTCCTGGATGGCGCAGGGCGTGACCGTCTGACGCGTTTCTGGCAGGCTTGCCCATGGGTTTTGGCGCATCATCCTCTGCATGACGATGGGCATCCGTTATGCCGCTCTGCGCTTCTTGCTAACGGGCATCGATAGGCTCGCCGGGCAGCGTAGCCTCAAAATCCGGACATCATCGCGATATCTGGTTGGCCTGATCGACCAGCAACGCTTCAGCGAGGTTGATGCACTGCTGGCTCACGCCATTCGCAAGCTCAGGCGCACCGGCGTTGATGCGGCACGCAGCGAGCGAAGGCCACGCCGTGGCACTACGGTGATCGATGCCGCGACCCAGCGCCTGGACGCGGCAGGGAGTGTCGTCGCTAAACGGTGCTGGATCTATCCCGGCACGCAGGCCTCAATTCTCGTGAGCGTGGTCATACCCTGCTACAATTACGGCCGCTTTCTTCCGGACGCGATTGCCTCGGCGCGTGCCCAGACCGTTACATCGCGCGAGATCATCATCGTGGATGATGGCTCAACTGAGCCTGACACCATCGCGCTTGTTGACGAGCTCCAAAAAACGCCGGATCTTCGCGTCCTTCGTCAGGCAAATGCAGGGCTTCCGTCTGCACGCAACGCCGGTATCGACATCGCCAATGGCGAGTTCATCTGCTGCCTCGACGCGGATGACATGCTCGATGCGACCTATCTTGAGACCGCAATCGCGAAACTTCTGACGGATCGCACCGCCGGTTTTGCCTTCCCCTATGTACGCTATTTCGGCGACGTCGAGGAGATATGGGAGACGCACGAGTTTGATATCGATGAAGCTCTGATTGCCAACTTCACCGCAGTGAGCGCGGTCTTCAGGCGCGACGACTGGGCAGAGGCCGGTGGCTATGCACCAGAGATGCGCGGTGGGTTCGAAGACTGGGAATTCTGGATTCGGCTTGCATGCCTCGGACGGCGTGGACGGGTGCTGCGCCAACCGCTGTTCCTGCACCGTCGTCACGGCCGCACGATGACCAGCGAAGCGAAGGAGCGATCAGACGAACTTCACGCAAGGATACGAGCGCGCAACCCGACTCCCTTCACCAATCGCGCGTTCCGGCGTCGCCTCAAGCGGCTGGTGCCACCAGATCGCGGCGCGCTTGCACGTCTTTCAGCCGCCGTTTCGCCCGGCCCACTCCCAGGACTGCTCATCGTTGTCGCCTGGGCGCGTCGCGGAGGCGCCGAAGTCCTCCTGCTGTCGATCCTTCGAGCCCTCTCTTTGCGTTGGCGAATCGTTTTTGTCACCACGGAAGCCGACCCACATGCCATGACCGACGATTTCCGTTCGGTGACCGGTGAAGTGTTTCATCTGTCAGGGACGATCGATCCGGCAGATCGCATTGCCTTCCTCGCGCATCTCTGCCGGACCCGCGGCGTCACTCACGGGCTGTCCAGCGCGTCAGCCTGGTTGCTGACTGCGCTGCCGAACCTGAAGGCGTCGTTTCCCAACATGCGCTGGGTTCACATCACCCACGCCGAGGTGCCAGACAGCGTCTTCCGAGCGGCCGTGGCAGCGGGGGCTGCCGTGGACAGGCACGTCGCCGTATCGAGCCTCGTCTCCAATAGCCTCGGCGCGGCCGGGATCGACGCGACTCGCATCATTCAGATCGACAATGGCATCGACCCAGCGCCCTTCGCCGAAGCAGCCTCATCCCGGATGTCGATGCGACAGCATCTGGGGATTGCTCCCGAGGAGAACGTGCTTGTCTGGATCGGACGCTTCGCTCCGGAAAAGCGTCCGGGCCTTTTTGTCGAGGCACTGTCCACCCTGGACGATCTTTCGATCCGGGGCCTGATGGTGGGCGAAGGCCCGCTGGAAGCGGCCGTGGATACCGTGATCCGCGCATCACCACTCGGGTCTCGCATCCGGCGCCTTGGCCACCAAACGCGGGAGCAAGTCGCGAAGCTGCTCGGCGCAGCAGATTTATTGGTTGTGACCTCCAGCCATGAAGGCCTGCCACTCGTTGTGCTTGAGGCGCTGGCAGCCGGCTGTCCCGTGGTCGCGATCGACGTTGGTGACATCAACCAGGTTGTCAGGCCCGGGGAAAATGGCGTGCTCGTTGATCCAACGAGACCAGAGCATCTCGAACCGGCCATTCGAGAAGCGTTGCATCAATTGCAGGGCGACGAGGTTCGCGCGCGGATTCGGAATTGCTTTGCTGACGGCCATCATACGGTTGAGATGATGAGCCAGAATTACGCCGCGGTACTCGAAGATCTGCATTGACCGGACATCGCTGCCATTGCTTGAAGCGATTCAAGCAGACGTGCGACGAAGCGGTCGGTCGACAGCTCGTGCCGCCGGTGCATCGCGCCCATAGCCAATGAAGCGTGCAGCCCAGGCGTTGTGATCAGGCGGCGCAATGCGTCGGCCAGAGCATCGGCGTCGGGCCGGGCAGCCAATAGACCCGTCTCGCCATCCACGACCTGTTCGAGCAAGCCGCCGACGGGCGTGGCGACAATTGGAGCACCGGCACCAACGGCACTCGCTGCAACCCCCGACTGGCTTGCTTCTATATGAGCCAGCACGACGGCATGGTGCGTGCTGAGTGCCGCAGCGATTTCGTCTTCATTGAGCCAACGATTGACGATAGTGGCACCCAGAGTTGCCAGCCTCTTGGCGTCATCGCCCAGACTTCCTTCTCCCATGACGGAGAGAGTGACCGCATGGCCTTCGGCACGTAATTGCGATACCGCGTCGATCAGGATGGGGAGGCCCTTATAGGCCTGGATGCGGCCGAGAAAGAGCAGGCGCCACGGCTCCCCTGGACCTGGTGCAGCGGCGACGCCCGGTCCGGCCGGGCCGTTGGCGGGGTGAAACAGCCGCACCAACCGGTCCGCCCGCGCAAGACCACGGGCCAGCGCCTGTTCGGCAACCGCGTCGCTGAGAGTGATGACGCTATCGGCTCTTGCGGCATCACGTAACAGCACTGGCAACACGATGCCGCTGCGGTCTCCAGGATGCAGTTGCGCGTCATGCAGAATGGTATGATAGCGCGCGCCCGCACGCCGAACGGCAGGTGCCACGAGAGCTGACCAGACATGGGGCATGAGCGTCACAACGTCGGTCATGCCGGCGGTGCGGATCAGGTTGGCCAGACGCTGGCCCAGTGCCGCAGACCGCCAAAGCCTGAGCGAGCCGATGCCGTGAGTAAAGGTATCGACCGGCATCAGCCGGTTGCCGAACGCTGCAAAACGCTCGAACTGCTCGTTTTGCCGTGACACCGAAAGCCGCCATTCCACATCACCGCGATGCGCCAGCGCCACACCGATATCGTAGGTGAGAGCAGTAATGCCCTTGCGCCCCCAATACAGGAATATCGGTCGAACCGACATCTGCCGGTTACCGCAAGCTCTGGCGGCCAGACAAATCGCGCGCTGCGCTATGGCTTTCGCAGGATTGAAACGCAGTCCAGATCATCCATTCCCCATCCCTCGGCGCGCCCCTGCAGCTTCTGTCGAACAACGTCCAATCCCGCGGCCGCGGCGTACTCCCGCATCAATTCCGCAGACATATCCGACCTTGTTCCCGGGTTCGATGCCCAATTCGAATCAGGAGCGACGGCCCCATAATTCGAGTGGTGCAGGAAGGCGCACCCACCGGGCTTCAATGCGCGAGCAACGTCCTCGACGTAATCCCGCACGATCAGCTTGTCGAAATGCACCATTGAATCCCACGTATAGGCCAGGGTGAGCTGATCGTCGGGCAGCATCCGCACGTGGTTGCCGTCCGTCACGTAGTAGTTGAAGCGAGTTCCGTCTCTCTCCTCTCCAAAGCGTTCGCGGCACGCGTCAATGCAGGACGCGTTGATGTCGACAAGGTGCATCTCCTTGCTGAAGCGGCGCAGGAATTCCGTGTTCCGGCCATGCCCGCAGGCGAGATCGAGCACGCAGGTAAAATCCAGATCCTGGATGAGCGGATAGATCACCTTATCCCATTGAAGTGCCATAACGGGCTCGGCGTCCACGAAGTAACCCTTGGATACATCGTGGGTGTGTCCACATTGAAGTGCTGTCTTCCACTTCACGATCTCATCGATCGCATTGGACAGATTCTGGATCGGAGCTTCGGCACATCGCTGAAACACGACAGCGCCACGCTCGGCAATTGTGTCGGCAAAGGTCGCTACGACATAGGCACCCGGTTGCAACTCGTGCGATCGCACAAGCGCCTCGTGCTGCTCATCGAGCATCCCCTGCTGCTGGCAGACGTTGATCAGCTTCACCCACGCCGCAACGTCATTTGGCCTCATCTTGAGCTGCCGAAGAAGGGATTTATGGTCTGTTCCCCTAAACCAGCGGCCGAGCAGACTGTCTCTCATTGGCGCCCCCTGGAACACGACACGTGATAAGTCAGCCCCCCAACCGACGTCGAAGAGCCCTTGGTATCGGCAACCGCTCAAGCAGTGATTGACCGGCGCCTTCTGGTGCAGAGCGGCTGTGGCGGATCGCATAATGGTGGGCGAGATTGGCCAATGCTTCACGCAATGGCCCCGACAGGTCTGCGCCGGGACTCGCCGCCTCGATGGCTGTCGCCGCAGTCGTGATCAGCCGCTCCATCGCCGGAAGTTCAACAGATCCGCTCGCCTCGTCGTAGCCTGCATTCATCAGCGCGGCCGTCTCGCGGCATGCGATGTCGGGTTTTGGCATGCCGTTGGCGAAAGCCAAATTCTCAGCACCGATGGTAACCAGTTTCTTCAGAAACGGATTGGGACCAACCCGCGACATACTCTTCGGAACCTCGCGATAGATCAGCAATGACTCTTCCAGATTGGCCACGCGAAATCGCCGGGCGACGCGCGACCAAAGCTCGTAGTCCTCAGGTGGCTGGCGATTCCGATCTGTCGTGTACAACCCGACGACGTCGAACACCTGTCGCGGAACCATCACAGAGCTGTGAACGAACGGGTTGTTGAAGAGCATGGCGAACTTGAGTTCCGCGTCCGCAAGCGGATGCATGTGGCGCCGGCCTGTCGGAGCGTCCGCAATCCGTATCTCGGCGCGCGTACCCAGGAGTCCGCAATCGGAGTGAGCCTCCAGGTAACCGACCTGCTTGGCCAGACGCTCAGGAAGCGAAACGTCATCCTGGTCCTGTCGCGCTATGTATTTGCCGCGCGCCAAGCCAATTCCATGGTTCAATGCCCCGGCAAGTCCCCGGTTCTCTTGCAGCAATTCAATCCTCAGCCGTGGGTCACCCAGTTCTTCTTGCAGAGATCGGATAACTGCTGCCGAGTTGTCTGATGGGGATGCATCGTCAATCACAATCAACTCGAGGTCCGCGTACGATTGGTTGAGGATCGATGCGACCGCCGTGGGAACGTCCTCCGCTCCATTGTAGACCGACAAAATCACGCTGACCGCCGGTGATGTCATCTGGGCGTGCCACTCCTAACGCCTGTGTGCCTTTTCCTTCGCAGCTTGCATCGCTTTGTGCAATTGTGAATAAAAGCGCAACTGTAAGTTACGTGCCCGCTCGTTCGTGGTGAGCCGAATCGGGCACCGGAGCATCGGACGACCCTTGTCAGAGCGGACAGGGGAGCACGTCCTTCAAAGGAAGAGCAGATGTTTGGACAAATCGTGCATCGTCTCCGAGGCAATGCTGCCCCCGCTGCCATCTCGTCGCGTATCGAAGATTTCCCGCGCGATCTCCACCTGGGATGTGGCGGACGACGGGCGCCCGGGTTCTGCAATGTGGACATCTCGTCGCAGGGGTCGGTGGATATCACCGATGATGTCGCCACTCTCGCAAAATTCCCCGATGACTACGCGAGTTCGATCTATGCGTGCCATGTGCTCGAGCACTTCTCTCACGCCGAAGCCCCAGAGGTCCTGAAGACATGGCTTCGGGTCCTGATGCCTGGTGGCACGATTCGCATCTCCGTCCCCGACATAGATCGGATCGTCAAGATCTACATGAAGAACTGGGATCATTTCCAAAAAGATGGACATTCCCCCTGGATCGGGCTGCTGTATGGAGGCCAGACCGATACGCACGACTTCCACAAGACCGGCTGGAACTTCTGCTGGCTGTCGCACATCATGCGGAATGTCGGCTATGTGGACATGCAGGAATATCCGCATGAGCCACATTTCGTTGGCGGCGAGTTCTGGGACAACTCACTGGCGCATGAACCGTTTGGTGAATTCCTGTCTTTGAACATGTTAGCCCGCAAGCCGATGGCTGGATCCCCTCCGAGCTGATCCTGCCCGGAAGACTACCGCCCATCACACCGGCCGTCGCAGCCAAAAGCAACCACAGCCGTAGTCCTGCGCATGTACGAGCGCCGGATCGGGTGAGACGATCAACCCACGCTCACCGCGCTCCTCGATCAGCGCGAATTCAACCAGTTCCAGCGGAGCAAACGCGCGGGCAAGCTGCTCGTGATCATAGATTCGATGCGCGTTGAACTGCACGCGCGGCCGGCCTACCGGCGCCACCACCAGAAGATTGCCGCCGGGCGCCAGCACACGCACCAGCTCGCGTATCGCCTTCAGATCGCCATCAGCGTCCAGAGGGTCGCCATACCGCCCCAAACCGATATGCTCGATGACGTGCATACACGAGAGCGACGCGACGCTCCCATCCGCGAACGGGAGCGCCGTCAGGTCGGCCGAACCGCAGCTAAGTCCTGGCAGGTCCAACGGGGCCGGCCGGAAATCGTAGAAGCGCGTCGGGATGAAGGCGGAAATCATCGTTGCGAACGCAAGGATCGACGAGATGTCCACGTGCTCTGCTGGCTTCGTACGCATAAGGATCCGCGCCGCCCAGGCCGGATGGTACGTGTAGTGCCGATCGAATGGTGTCGCCCCGGTGCGGTCTCCCAGTTGCGGTAACGCGTCGTCCTTGCGGACCGGCAGTCGCGTTCCACTGGCCTCCGATGCCGCGCGAAAAGCTTTGAACTCCGACCAGAACGTCGCGGATGCAGCTTCCTGGCCGCGTTTTTCATCGAGACGGGACATGACGAAGGGCTTGTCGGCAATCGCTCCTTCCAGCCAGTAACGCTCTTCCAGGGCTGTTCGGACGAAGGGCCCAAGCCGCATAACCTCCCGCAGATGATCACGTTGTTGCAACGTATCCCGGACGAATGGCGCAAACTCCAGAACCTCGGTCACCAACTGTTTGTTTTGCAGCGTCTGCATGACAAGTTCGTTGTCCTCGAGCGCCTGCGTGACAAGGTCGTTGTCCCGGAGCGCTTGCGTGACAAGTTTAGGATGTTGCAGGGCTTGGGTGACAAACGCGGAATTCCGCAGAGTGTCCCGGACCAATTCCAGCGTTCCGCGCCATTTCGACAAGAACGACAGGTGCCCCGGCCTCCTGTTGTGGGGCCTGGAACAAGCCCCCGACCCGCCACGAACTTTGATACCGTTTCGCACCAACCAGCCTCGGGTTAGCAGACACCGCCGTCGCCACGCAAGATCGCCTCATAACGAGGCGCGATCCTGCTCCAGCTGTATGTCTTCTGCCACGCGGCCCGCCCGGCCCCTCCAAGCGCCCGCCGCATAGCAACATCAGCCAGCAGCCTCTCGATGTGGGGAGCCAACACCGCCGGGTCCACCCTGGTGTAGCCGCGCTCGTCCTTCGGTGCGGGGCAGACAACGCCGCCACCGGTCCAGCGCACGATTTCCTCGGAATTGCCGACTGGTACGGTCAGGAATGGCAGGCCGGCGGCACAGGCCTCGAACAGGACCAACGGCGAATATTCGACATTGGAAGCGAAGACGAAAAGATCGGCCGCGAACATCGTCTCGACCAGTTCCCGTCTCGGCAAATTGAGCCGAAGCACCTGCTTTCCCGGCTGGGCCTCCGCTTCAGCGATCCAATCGTCAATGGTTTTTGGCGCTGGCGGCGGCGGCTCCGGTTCGGGTATGTCTTCGGGCTCCCCTTTGGCCCGATACAGCGCCAGACGGACGCCATAGATCGTCCACGCACCGGCTCTGATAAACGGCGAAAGGATGGAACCAAGCAGCCATTGAGAACGATAGCGAAGCCAAAGTGCCGTGCGGCCGAGAAAGGTCACGAACCCATCTTGCATCAACGTTGAAAGCGCCCGCTGCCCGATGTCGGCCACATTGCGCTTCGGTTCTATCTCTATCTCGATTTCCGGAGGGGGCGGGCTTTCTTCCTCCTCCTCCTCTGAAACCGGCTCCTCTGGAACCGGCGGGGGTGGCGGAGGGGCCGGGGTCGGCCAACGGCCGTTCAGGATCAGCGCCAGCTTGCGATTTTGCGAATCGAGCTGGCAGAAAGCCTGTGCGAGTTCGGTGTGACCCTTGGCGTTGATCGGTGTGCCGATCGTCATGATCACCAGCGCATCCTCGGGAATCCCGAGGCGAGCGCGGATCCCCGGCGGCGGCCGTTCAGCAAACTCGACGTCACTCGCACCGTTTGGCAAGAACGACAGATGCGTCAGACCATGTTGCCGGGCAAAGGCAACGTCCCGGTAGTCTTCCGCGTAGAAGATCAGCCGATCGAACTTGGCCAGGATCGCCGGCATTTGTTCGTAATACGCGGCATAGTCCGGTTCGTAGAGGCAGGAAAAGCCGCAGGGGATAAAGACCTTCCGTGGCCTCATGGCATCGAGGACGTCCCAGGCGGCATCGAACGTCCATTGCTGTGCTGCTTTGATCAGCACGGCATCGCCATCGAACGACCGAAGGAATTCGCGATACTTCTCAAGTTCGCCACGCATGCCGGACGCGCGATTCCCGGCAATGTCGAATTCCTCGATCCGGACGCCGTTCAACGTCGTGAAGCTGCGCTCCTTCAGGCGCGTTGTCGCTACCGTCACATCATGTCCGGCCGCTGCCATGCGCTCCGCGATCTGACGCATCACCTCCTGCACTCCGCCGCGGCTGGGGTGATAGTATTCGCAGCAGAACAAAAGACGCATGTCAGGTGATCTTCGGAATCCGGCTCATCGCAGAATGAGCCTTTTGACACCGCGGCGCACCTGTGCTGAGAGCGGCAGCTTGCGCCAGAGATGCAGCAGCGGTTGCAATACGGGTGTCACCCCGCGAGCCAGCATGGCGTGATGGCGCAGCGCCAGTTCGGCCTCCGCTCGACGCGCGGCCAGCGCGGGTGCGGGACCCAGCGCGGCGATCGCATCGCCGGCGCGCGCGACCCGGGCACTGATGGCGCCGATGTCTGCGTTCGGCGAGAGGCGATCGTGCGCCGCGTTCAGCAGTGCCACAGCGTCCTTGCATGCGGCGTCAGGCTCGGTGAGGCCGTTCCAATGGGCAAGATTCTCAGCCGCGATGAGCAATAGCCGATCGAGGAACGGATTGGGGCCCTGTCGAGACATGCTCGACGGCGTCTCGCGGTAGATCACCAGCCGCTCCGGTAGATTGGCAACAGGATAGCGGCGCGCGATGCGTGACCAGTACTCATAGTCCTCCGGCGGTTGACGAGCCGGGTCAGTCGAATAGACCCCGATGACCTCGGTTACCTCACGGCGGAACATGACGGAAGCATGCACGAAGGGATTGTTCCACAGCAGGTCGAACTTGAGGACACCATCTTCGGTCGGATGGTCGTGCACGCGGCCGGTTGCCTTGTCGCCGATCCAGATTTCGGCACGGGTCCCGACCATGGCACAGGCTGCATCGGCTTCCAGATGACGCACCTGCGCCGCGAGCCTGCCAGGCTTCGAAATATCATCCTGGTCTTGGCGGGCTATGTAGCGTCCACGGGCGAGGCTGATGCCGTGGTTCAGGGCGGCGGCCAGCCCGATGTTCCTTTCGAGCTCGACAACCCGCAGGCGAGGGTCGCCGGTTTCCGCTGCGATTCGCCGCAACACGGCGCGCGAGTCATCCTTGAAGGAGCCGTCATCGATCGCGATCAGCTCGAAGTCCTCATAGTCCTGATCGAGGATCGAGCGAATCGCAGCCGGCACGTCGGCTGCGCCATGATAAACTGGCAGGATGACGCTGACGGTTGGCGTGTTCAGAGGCGCACCCATGCAGGCGGGATAAGATCCTTCGGGTTGTTATCGCTGGCAGCGAACCACTGCCTGGGAGCGACGACAATCTTGTCAGGAGATGGGTTCAGCCAGGCCCCCCACCAACTGAAGGAGGAATTGGCAATGATATGGTGCCGGCACTGCATCATAAGCTGCATATCGCGGAAGCCGCGGTCCGGTGGATTCGCATCGACATAGGTCGTCGGCAGACCAGGTGCCAGATTTTCCCGTGTCCATTCATGATCGTCCGAAAAGACGAAGAGATGCGCGTCCGGCACACGCTTGGCGATGAGCTCGACGGCCTCACGGTAGTAGTCCAGTGAGCATACGCCGTGGTAGGCATTCGTGTGGGCTTCACTCACGTAGTCGCCCCGGCGGACATGCAACGAGACGGCGGTAACGGCCCCGATCGCCGCGGCAACCTGGGCATTCGCCGGCTCTAACGGCTCGCGCGGTGCCAGTTCCTTGCGCAGCTGGCCGGCTGCATCGGCGAAGTATTGCTCCGTCTGCCAATACCCTTGGAGGTAGACCGGCGGACGCTGCTCCGCCAGGCGCCTGTCGAAGTGGTAATGCGGCTCGCGATAGATGTGCGGAGGTGAATGCAGCCTTTCCCTGATCCGTCCCATGAAGCCGCGCGGCCGCTCGCGCGATTCGAACGCGGCAAGTTCAGCAGACGTCGCGATACGCGCTTCTATCGGATAGATGCCGAGTTCATAGTGACGCTTGTTGTCGTTGCTGTACTCGGAGAGGTCCAACAGCAACTCAGCGCCATGACGTCGTGAGAACGCTCGCCCGGTGGCGTATTGGAACATCTGATTGCCAAGCCCGCCGTTGAGACGAACAACGACCTTGGTCACGGATGGGAACCTGATGCCAGCCCACGTTTCACGACACACGCCTGGTAAACAGGGTGCGACATCCCTGGGCTGCCGCGAACTCCGCGCGTCATGCTTTCGCTCCTCGCGAGGACGATTTGCATGACGCAAACTTCCGGGGGGCCAAGCGATTCATCGGTTGAGTGTTCTGCCATATCGCGCGCGCGTCTCAGCATCCCCGCAGATGCATTCAAAGAAGGCTTCCATTCGATGGAAGCTCCACAATATCGAATCCGAGATAGACGGTCAAAAAGCCCATCACGTTGTCAATGTTCACCTTGATGGTTCAGCTCGAGGCGCCAACGACACTCACAAATGACGCACCGGGGCGGGTTGACGTTGCAATGCAGGGTCAAGCGACGGCATCGCTAGCGGTTGCTCATTTTGGGCCACGCCGCGCCCCTCAAGCTTCGTCGGGCGGCGGAGTAGTCGTTTGACAGCATTGCGTGCCGGGGATTCAAGCGCATAGAACAAGAGCGTCGAGACTAGGATTGTCACCGATGCGACAATCGCAAAGGCCGTCAGTATGGGAAGACCTTCAAGGTGCGCGAGGATTGCCTCGTTGACCATCTGATGGGTCATGTAGATCGAGTAACTGATCTCCCCGCCGATCACTAATAATGGAAGGCTGAGCAGCCGCGACAGCCAGCCGTCGTTTGCCAATGAGGCAATCAGCAGGCCTCCGCCAAGAATAAGCAGAGCCTCCCAAATTGCTAAGTTAACCCACAGTTCAATCCGCGGTATCCATCCCATGCCCAAAAATACGGCAACGGCAGCCGTCAATCCGAGCGCCTGCGGCGCCCTGATCTTGCACCGGCAGATAACGACACCAGCAACGAATTCAATCAGTCGCACAGGCGGAAACATATAAAGAAGATAGCTGCACTCCGCGGCGTCTGCCGGGGCGAACGGCCTGAAGCAACCATGAACCGCTGGTGTGGCGATTCCGACGGCGATGAAAAACAGAGCGACAAGCCATCCAAACCACCGTTGGGGTGCAGCAAATGCGATGTAAACGATGTAAAAGAAGAGCTCGACCGAGATGCTCCACGCGGGGCCATTGTATCCACCCGCTATATCCGGGCTCAAACTCCATGACTGGGTCATTGTGTAATGGAACAGCAGCCACTGCGTGGATGGGTAGAACATGCCGAACGCAACGCCGAAGGTCAGTATGGCGGCGTGAACCGGCCATAACCGCGCAACGCGAAGCGTGAAGAAATCAAATCGTGCCTTCCTGTTATCCAGGACCGGATAGTTGTGCGCGATGATGAAGCCCGACAGTACGAAGAACCAAGCGACAGCCATTGGGGCCATGTTGCTGACGAAAGCCGGCAGCCTTACAGGAAAGTGGCTGCAAAAATGGCCGACCAATACGAACATCGCGAAGAAGAAGCGAACGGACGTGAGCGCATCGAGCCGCTTCCGCCCACCGATCCGATCGAATGCTACGACCAACAGCCCGTCTCCAGTCCCCAAACGGGAGAATAACACAGCTCTCCCTAAGAGTAAGAGTGCGTTGACGAGGCTGGCATCGCCGCGAGACTCATGCCGCTATATCGGAAGCTGCCGGCGTCTAGCGTTTCACAGCTCGCACCTGATAATCATAGTGAAGCATCTCCGGACTACCGCGATCCGCGCGCGACATGCGCTCACTCATCCCGAGGACAACCTGCATTGCGTAGACTTCCAAAGGAGTAGGCGTATCATCGGTGAAGCGTGCCGCCATCTCGCGCACACGCCGCAGCTCCTGGCCGATGCATTCGAAGAAGTTCCCATTGGGCGTCATCTCGGCTATGTCAAAGCCCACGCGCCCAAGGTGGTGTTCGTAGAAATACCTGTTGAAGCCGGTTGCGAAATGATAGGGTGCCTGGTGCGTAAGACTCCAGAAGGGCGCCGTGAGAATCAATGCCCCGCCAGGCCGAAGCAGCCGAGCCAGCTCCTCAATCGCACGGACTGGGTCTGGTAGATGCTCGAGCACCTCGGTGCACAGGACAGCGTCGAATGAGCCATCAGGTTCGGGTATATTGAGGATGTCGCAGACGAGGTCGATGCTGGAAAAGTCCCAGCCGGTATTCTGCAAGCCGTTCGGGCTGGACGCATCATAAACAGCGTTATCCTGTGCGACGTAGCGCAGATGGTCGCAATGCTTCTTGTATTGGCATTCGCCGGCACCCGCATCGAGCAGCCGGGCGCCGGGCGGCAAACTGGCCAAGGCAGCGGCTACCCAAGCATCGCGCGTCGGTGCATTGCCGGTTCCAACGATGTACTGGCCCTGATCCGTTGACAGGACCTTCACCCGGTCGGCCGGGTCGAGGGTCAAGAGGCCCTCGATGACGGGTTCCACCTCTCGCCAGCGGTTGAATTGCGCCTCAATCGCAGCGAGACGTGCGACCTCGACCTGAAGTGCAGCGATTTCCGACTGAGCCATCGCCGCCCGGTTCTCTGGGCCACGCGACACGCTTGCCACCATGCGCCGCAATCCCTGGGCCAGGCTGTTTCCCTTTGCCCGGACGCATCCATCATCAGCCGGCTGCGCTGCGTCTATACGCTTCATGAGAGCGGGCTCACCTCTTCCGCACGGCGGGCACTCGCGTCATCGGAATGACGCCGCATCGCGCGGCAAAGAGCAAGTCGTCGCGAGCGGCCTCCATGGCGCCCTCCGCCTCGCGGAGCAGGCCGCGCCAGTAGAAGTAGTGGCCCCCCAGGCCATAGATCTTCTGATCCTCGATCAATGGTGGAAGCTGCGTGATGGCCAGGCGTTCGATTCCGCTCGCCGCCACCAATGCAGCTTCCACGCGCGGATCCGGCGGGGCGCCCGGCAAAGCGAGGCGCGAAGCGGTGCATGCTGCGAGGACAGGTGAGGGCTCCAGTCCGTCTGGGGTGGCGATAAGAGCATCTCCGAGAACCTCGACCTGATATGAATGGCGAGAAGCTGCCAGTTGCTTGGCCACGTCCGACAGAAGAGGATAGTCGTGCAGAGTCTCGTGCGAGACGAACTCGGACGGTATCGGCCAGAAGAGCCGGGCATCGTCCACAAGAATCACGTCACGTCCATCGCGGCAGGAAAGAATCTGCTCAATCTCTGCCTGAATAGGAGTATTCCGATCGGCTTTCGCGGTGCCTCCGCCACTGTAATGTGCATCGAGCCAAAGAATGGCCGGGCGATCGGGTGCGATTGCCAACGCTTCACCCAGCCCTGCGGCAGAGTCACCCTCAAGAATACGGACGGCGGCGTCGCCCGCGAATCTGGACCGCGCCGCTGCAGCAAGTTCAGGCGACAGTTCAACCGATATCAGATGGGCAAAAATGTCCCGAACCGCCGCCACCGAGTCGCCACGATAGGTGCCCGTTTCCACAAATAAGTCGATGCCGAAAGAATCTGCCAGCTGTGCAATGAAGTCACGATCCAGGATGCCGCTTCCATCCTTGATCCAGCGGTATCCCAAGTGCATCCTCGATCGCAATCCCTTCTGGGTGATGCTCCTCCCGCGCCGACATGGCCATCTGCGGTGAGCATCCCACGCAGCACCCTTGCTACGTCAGCCGCGCGGGTAGCATAGAGTGTTCGCCTCAGCAATCGTCGTGCGACCGGGTTGCCTCAGCCCTCGGGGCGCGGGAGCGCAGAACAATCGTAGGGTCCTCATGCCTCAACCGTTTCTTCTCGACGTCGTTGACTTCCGGCCCGAGCCGCCGTTCGCGTCGTGGAAACGCAACGTTCACTCGCAATGCGGCGAGGACGGCATACTGGAAAGACTATTGTCAGACCTTGGGATCGAAACCGGCTACTTCATCGAATTCGGAGCCTGGGACGGTCGCCATCTCTCCAACTGCGCAGCCTTGGCCGATCGTGGATTCGGCGGGTGTTTCATCGAAGGCGATCAGGCGCGCTTCACACATCTTCTGGCGGCCTATCCGGGGCGCGATGACATCGCCCGGGTGGAAGCCCTTGTCGGGCTCGAAGGCGCAAGCCGACTCGACGCCATCCTGACACGCATCGGCGCTCCGGCGTCGCCTGCTGTGCTTTCCGTCGACATCGACGGCATGGACTATCACATCTGGAATTCGCTCACGGCATTCACCCCGGCGATCTGCATTGTGGAGTTCAACCCAACAATCCCGTCGCATGTGGTCTTTGTCCAGGCGGCAGACGGTTCCGTCCATCAAGGCTGCTCACTCGCGGCCCTTTGGCGGCTGGGTCGTGAGAAAGGGTACGCGCTGGCGGCGGTCACCGAGTTCAACGGCATCTTCGTCCGCCAGAAGCTCTGTGATGCGCACGGCATTCAGACCTACACGCCGGACGAGGCAAAGCCGCGTACCTATGAAACCGCGTTCTTTCATGGCTTCGACGGTGAGGTCTTCGTTGCAGGAGACTGCACATTGTTGTGGCATGGGATCCCGTTCGAATCGGAGGACCTCCAGCTGCTGCCCGCAGACTTGCGCCGGTTTCCGGTCGACGTTCCTTCCGACTACCACGCAAGGCTGCACGCATTCCTGCAAGGCCGCGGTCGCAAGTGATCTCTCAGGCGACGACGTTACTGGTCGATCACCGCTGTGCCAGAAGCTGTTAAGGCAAGCTGCTGCTGGTTTCGCACGAGGAACTCTGCGCGTAACGGTCATGTCGCCAGACGTATGACGGCTTCGCTGACCACCGAAGCGCGGCGCGCTGATCGTATGGATGATCGGTGATATCAAAGTCGAACCCGAAAAGCTGGATCTCGCGGCGCCAGGTTGATGAAACCAGATCTATCAAGCGATCATCGTAGTACGGACGATAATCCACGTGACCACTCACCCTTTGCTTCGGCCGTTGCTGCACTTCTAGTCCAAACCGGTCCGCCATCAGGCGCAAATCGTCGTCTAAAAATTCAGTATAGTTGATCCAGTCGGGCAGAAAATCTCCCGATGGTTGCGCAAACAAACTATAATGGATGAAGCGGCGCGATGGCCACGGATTTTCCCGATCTGCGACGGCTCGGACCAGATAATCAAAGCCTTTGTTGGCCGCCTCGTAGTCGTAGTGCATAGGGTCACGATAGCGGGGATTGAACCCGCCGGCATGATGAAGATAACTGACTAAAAAACTATAGATGTTTCTAACATTTGAAAAGATGCGGGCATCCTTCAATCTGTCCCTGGGGACAACGACATCGCGTTGGAATGGCTGAGCCACATCCAACTCGAAGCGCGCATCCGGATCGAGCACGGTGACATGGCCAAGGTACGTGATCGGGCGGATCACCGGAACCTGATCAGTCTCGAATTGGCCAACATACGTTCCGCCGGTTTTCGGAACGTGGATGAACGCAACCTCGCGTGCTGCCGACGGTTGCTGTACGGTCGCGGATTCCATCAGTACGGCCCTGGCCCAACAATCGACGGACCGGAGCGGAGAGGTCTTTTTTTCATTCTTCTACCGAGATGCTTTCGCCTGTAACATGCAAGTTGTCTTGCTTGGCTAAAGTCTTGCCCTGAGCCTCCGGTTCGGCAAGTTAAGAAATGTCACATTACCGACACTAACCTTAACGCGACGGGGCCGCGCCATGGGTCAACTGGTCGAATGGTAGGTCCAATCGAGACGCGCACGCGTAAAACCGGGTAAATGCTGCCGGAAACCGTGGCGCCGTGGATCCTGCACTCCTTCTTCCGTAATTTCGAAGCGGAGCGTCTCCGTAGCGGCGAAATGCACCTGGGGTTGCTCTGTATAGCTGGAGAGCGCCACCATGATGATGAAGCGCCCGGCATTCAGCGCGTAAGCCGGCACGTTGCAAATGGCAACGTACTCTCCTGCTGCTGATGAAGGAAGCTCCCCCGGCAACGTCACGAGAATACGCCCACCGAACTCGTCATAAAGGTGGAAATTCGGAACCACAGGAAATGGCAGATCGCGCAGGAGTCTGTAGTGCATTTCCACCTGCACCGGCGCATCCATCGGCAGGACATCGGTTGGCTCCTTGCCCGCCACGTGGATACTTGCGCCAAGGAGTTCCGCCTCACCCTTGCGTTCTATCAAAACCTCGATCCGGTCATCAGGTATTTCAATGCGACTGCGATGCCAGGGGCCCTCTTGGTGTTGCTCAATCTCCTGGACGACATCGCGTTGGTACTCGACCGTCGCTTCCTGCACGGCGTCAAAGGAAATGACACGCCCGCGTTCCAGATAAAGCGCCTTCTGGCACATCTGGTTGACCGTCGCCATCGAATGACTGACCACGATGACGGTTCGCCCCTCGCGAGTAAGCTCGCGCATGCGCTCGGCGCACTTCCTCTGGAACGCCTGATCACCAACCGACAGCACCTCATCGAGTATCAGTATGTCGGGGTCCAGCCAGGCTGACACCGAAAATGCCAGCCGTACATACATGCCGCTCGAATAGTGTTTCACCGGCGTGTCGATGAACCGCTCGACACCGGAGAACGACACGATCTGATCGAGCTTCTTGCGGATCTCCTGGCGCGACATGCCAAGGATCGCGCCGTTCAGGTAGATATTCTCGCGGCCAGTCAGTTCCGGATGGAATCCGGTGCCGACTTCCAACAGGCTCGAAACCTTCCCACGGATTTCGATCCGGCCCTCGGTAGGGCTGGTGACGCGGCTCAGGATTTTCAGGAGCGTGGATTTGCCGGCGCCGTTCTGGCCGATAATGCCGATACGTTCCCCCGTCATGACCTCGAAGGAAACATCCTTCAGCGCCCAGTATTCCTGTTCCGCGGTACGCGGTTCAGCCTCGTCGTGGGGAAGCAGTTCCCCAATGTCGGATCGCTGCCCGAGCAAGCGCGCGATCCCTGACGTCAACTGCTCCCGCAGCGTGGTCGCCGCGGCGGTCCGGTTGATCGTATAGCGCTTGCCGATGCCCTCGACGCGTATCGCAAGATCCATCAGATCACATCACGTCCGAGAAGGACGCCTCAAGCCGGCGAAACACATAGATGCCGATCGCAAGCGACACCGCTGAAAAGAGCAGGGAAACGATGATGCTCGGTGGAAAGATCATGTCCTCCCGGCCCAACACGCACCAGCGAAAGGCGTCGATCACGCCGACCATGGGATTGAGCGAGAACAGCCAGCGCCAGTGCCCGGTAACCAGACTCGTTGCATAGGCAACCGGGCAGAGAAAGACGCCGATCTGAAGCACGATCGGTATCAGTTGTCGCAGGTCGCGGTAGTGGGTGTTCAGCGCGGCTGCCATCAGTCCGAGACCAAAGGCCGAGGCCACGGCCAGCAGCGTGACAAATGGCAACAGCAGGAGTTGCCATCCCAGCGGCGTGCCGAACCAGATCATCATGGGAAAAATCAGCAGGAACGCCACCAGGAAGTCCACGATGCAGACGACGATGGAGCTGAGCGGGATCACCAGCCGCGGGAAGTAGACCTTTTGCACGAGGTTGCCGTTCGCCAGCAGGCTCTCGCTGCTGACGATGAGAACCAGCGAGAAAAGCTGCCACGGCAGCAAACCGGTCAGGACAATCAGGGTGTACGGAACCCCAAACGAGGGGAGCTGCGCCAGGATGTGAAACACGAAGGTGTAGACCAGGATGGTCGCGAGCGGGCGAAGCACGGTCCACGCAACGCCAACCACGGTTTGCTTGTAGCGAACCAGGAGGTCCCGCCAAGCCAGAAACACCAACAGTTCGCGCTCGCGCCAGATGTTGCGCCAGTAATCCTCCTTCTGGCGCCCGGCCGTGATGACGACGACGTCCTTTGACAAATCGACTGCCTCCACGTGGTCCGAATGCGGCTTAATGCATGGGAAGGGGTCAGGATTCCAGACTGGTGGAGCCAAGGGGAGTCGAACCCCTGACCTCCTGAATGCCATTCAGGCGCTCTCCCAACTGAGCTATGGCCCCGACCGAGGGAAGGGCGGCATATAGCCCCCGGTTTCCGGACCAATCAAGGGGCGCCATGTCCGAAGTCCTCTACGCACCGAGCCGGGAGCGGGTGGTCACGACCAACGCCTGGGCGTTCCTGCACTGGCTGCGGTTCGAGCGGGGAGTTCGGCCAGGCGGATGGGCGGAGTTGCAGGCCTGGTCCGCAGGCGCGCCGGCGGCTTTTGCCGAGGCCATCGAGACATTCGCCGGGTCCGGCCTGTCGCCCGTCATCACTTCCGGCCCAGGGAGAGGGAGGATTGAGGCTCTTGCCGACGGCCTGCTGTTCAAGGATCTCAGGCCGGGCGATCGGTTGCTGGCGGTTGAGACCGGGGAAGCCGAACCGTTCGCCCGCGCAGCCGACGAGTCTGCCAGCGTCCTGGTCGCTCCCGCTGAATTGCTCAGCACATCGGCATTTCCCCGGCCAGGTCGAGCCAATCTCGCAGGCCTGCGCACCATCATCGCCACCGGCAGCCCGATGTCCCCCGAAGCCCGGCGCCGGATCTACACCTGGGTGAAAGCCGACGTGATGTTGCTCGCTCACACCGGCAACACCTACTGGGGCAACCCGCTGGACCCTGTCCTCGCGCGGCCGCCAGCCACCCCCGCCTTCCTTACGCCGCGACCTTCAGCCCGTCTGCCACGGTGAATGCCGCCTCGGTCTTGGACCGGATTTCCGCCACCGTGACCTCCGGCGCGATATCCACCAGGCGCAGCCCGCCGTCGCCCACCTCAAACACGCCCAGCTCGGTGATCACGAGATTGACAACGCCCGCCCCGGTCAGCGGCAGCGTGCAGCGGTGCAGCAGCTTGGGCTTGCCGCCGGCGGTATGCTCCATCAGCACCACCACCCGCTTCACCCCGGCCACCAGGTCCATCGCGCCGCCCATCCCCTTCACCATCTTGCCGGGGATCATCCAGTTCGCCAGGTCGCCGTTCTCCGCCACCTGGAGAGCGCCCAGAATCGAGATATCGATGTGTCCGCCGCGCACCATGGCGAAACTCGCAGCACTGTCGAAGAAGCTTGTGGTCGGCAGCTCGGTCACGGTCTGCTTGCCGGCATTGATCAGGTCGGGGTCTTCCTCGCCCTCGAACGGGAACGGCCCCATGCCGAGCATGCCGTTCTCGGAATGCAACTGGATCGACATCCCCTCGGGGATATGGTTCGCCACCAGCGTCGGGATGCCGATGCCGAGGTTCACATAGAACCCGTCCTGCAGCTCCTTCGCCGCGCGGGCCGCCATTTGATCGCGTGTCCAGGCCATCGCCCCCTCCCTCAGTAACGCCTGCGCACGGTGCGCTGCTCGATCCGCTTGTCCACGGTCTCCAGCTTCACGATGCGATCGACAAAAATACCCGCGGTGACGATGTGGTCAGCATCGATGGTGCCGTTCGGCACCAGGTCCTCGACCTCCGCCACCACGACGTCGC
This sequence comes from Acetobacteraceae bacterium, assembly GCA_035492535.1. GTDB lineage: Bacteria > Pseudomonadota > Alphaproteobacteria > Acetobacterales > Acetobacteraceae > JAMXLO01. Next base: position 34,032 of record DATJJM010000093.1, read on the forward strand.
CGGCTGTCGCCATGATCGGGTTGAAGTTCCGCGCCGTCTTCCGATAGATCAGGTTGCCCTCGTGGTCCGCCTTCCAGGCGTGCACCACCGCCAGGTCGGCACGCAGGCCGCGCTCCAACACGTAGGTCCGACCGTCGAACACCTTGGTCTCCTTGCCTTCGGCGATCTGCGTGCCGGCACCGGTGGCGGTGTAGAAGCCCGGAATGCCAGCGCCACCCGCACGAATACGCTCGGCCAGCGTGCCCTGCGGGTTGAACTCGATCTCCAGTTCACCCGCCAGATACTGCTGCGCGAAGGTGGCATTTTCGCCGACATAAGAGCTGATCATCTTACGCACCTGGCGTGTCTTCAGCAGCACGCCCAACCCGACATCATCGATGCCAGCGTTGTTGGAGATGATGGTCAGCCCCTTGACCCCGCTTTCACGGATAGCGTCGATCAGCACAGCGGGAATGCCGCACAAGCCGAAGCCGCCCGACATGATCGTCATGTCGTCGTGCAGCAGCCCCGCCAGAGCGGTCTGTGCATCCGGATACAACTTGTTGACCGCCATCGCGTGCCCTCCTGCGCGCGCACCGTGCCATTGGGCCGGCGCGCGAAGCAAGGGCCTAGCGGCGTGTCAGCTCCGCCCTGATTTCCGCCGCGAGCTCTGGATTCGCCCGGCGAATCTGGCTGGCACGGAGGCAGGCGGCGACACCGGGATAACGCTGGCTCTGCCAGTCCTCGAGGAACCTTAAATCGGCTACGGCAGCCTCGTCCTGAACATGGAGCAACGCCTGGCGGAGCGCCTTGGTGCGCGGACCGCTTTCTCCAGGACTGTTGGTTAGCATTCACGCTTCCCTTCTGGGTCGTGGCCTCAGCCGGAGTTAGGCGCGGCAGGAGCGCTTCGCCAGTGCCAGAGAAGAACTGTCTTGGTTAATTAAAAGTGTGGGGATAAGGGTTCTGGATCAACAATCTTGCACGTTACTGTCATGCGAAAGAAACACATTCACCCGCGCAAGTGGCATGCCACCCAGTGACCATTGGCAGTCTGCCGCAACAGCGGGCGCTCGGTGCTGCACAAGGGCAGTTCACGAATCGGACAGCGTGTGTGGAAATGGCAGCCGCTCGGCGGGTGAATGGGATTCGGCACGTCGCCCTGCAAGCGGATCCGTTCGCGCTTCATTGTCGGATCGGGGATCGGCACGGCCGATAGCAACGCCTCGGTGTAGGGATGCAGCGGCGAGTCGTACAGATCACGCGCCGGTGCGATTTCCACAATGCGGCCGAGATACATCACGGCAACCCGCGTGCTGATATGTTCCACAACGGACAGATCATGCGCGATGAACAGGTAGGTAAGGCCAAACTGCTCCTGCAGGTCCTCAAGCAGGTTGATCACCTGCGCCTGGATGGAGACGTCGAGCGCTGAGACGGGTTCGTCGCAGACGATCAGCTTAGGCGACACAGCCAGTGCGCGCGCAATGCCGATGCGCTGGCGTTGGCCGCCAGAGAATTCATGCGGAAAGCGGCGCATGTGATCGGCGTTCAGGCCGACGATCTCCAGCAGCTCGACAACGCGATCCTGGAAAGCACGCCGGTCCTTCGCGAGTCCGTGAATGATCAGGGCCTCGCCAATGATCTGGCCAACGGTCATGCGCGGGTTCAGGGATGCGTAGGGATCCTGGAAGATGATCTGCATATCGCGCCGCAGCGCTTCGAGTTCGCCGCGATCGAACGCGATCACATTGCGTCCCTCGAACCAGACCTCTCCCTCGGTCGGCTCGATCAGGCGCAGGATGCAGCGGCCGGTGGTCGACTTGCCGCAACCCGACTCGCCAACAAGGCCGAGCGTTTCACCGGCACCAAGCTCGAAGCTGACATGGTCCACCGCGTGCACACTGTCGACGGTACGCCGAAAGATGCCGCCCTTCACCGCGAAGTTCTTCACCAATTCGCGGACGCGCAGCAGAGGTTCGGTGCCTGCCATGTTCAGTACAACACGCAGGCCACCTTGTGGCCGCTCTCCACAGTACGCAGTTCAGGCATCGCTTCCGTGCACTTTGGCTGCGCGAACTTGCAGCGCGGGGCAAACCGGCAGCCCGGCGGCGGCGTGATCAGGCTTGGCACGGAGCCACCGATCGCCTCCAGGCGTGCCTGCTTGCCGGCATCCTTGTCGATCCGCGGGATCGAACGGATCAGCCCCTGTGTATACGGATGCAGCGGCGACGCGAACAGACGCTCCACCGTCGCTTCCTCCACCACCCGGCCCGCATACATCACCACCACCCGCTGCGCGGTTTCCGCGACAACGCCCATCGCATGAGTGATCAGCATGATCGCCATGCCGAGACGCGACTTCATCTCGGTCAGCAGATCGAGGATCTGCGCCTGGATAGTGACGTCGAGCGCTGTCGTCGGCTCATCCGCGATCAGCAGCTTGGGGTTGCACGACAGTGCCATCGCAATCATCACGCGCTGCCGCATGCCGCCGGAGAACTGATGCGGGTAGGCATGCACTCGCCGTTCAGGTGTCGGGATGTTGACCAGGCGCAGCATCTCGATGGCGCGGTCAGTGGCGTCGCGTTTGTTCAGGCCTTCGTGCACGCGGATCGTCTCGGCGATCTGATGACCCACTGTATAGACCGGGTTCAGCGAAGTCATCGGCTCCTGGAAGATGATGGCGATTTCCTTGCTGCGGAGCGGGCGCATTTCGTCCGGCCCGAGCGGCACCAGGTCGCGGCCCTGCCACAGGATGCTGCCCGCGACGATCTTGCCTGGCGGCATCTGGATCAGTTTCAGCACCGTCATGGCGGTGACGGTCTTGCCGCACCCCGATTCACCGACCACGCCCAAGGTTTCGCCGCGGTCGATGGTGAAGTCCACACCATCGACGGCCCGCACCATACCGTCGTCGGTCTTGAAGTGCGTCTTCAGCCCGCGAATTTCGAGCAGCCTCTCACCCATTCGGTGGCATCGACAGGTTCGAGCTGCGGCGAGCAGGCATCATCGCGGAGGCACCAAATGTCCAGGGAGCGAAGGCGTCGTATTGTGGCCATTTGTGCACGGCGACACGAGCCACGGCAACACCCCGTGATGCCCGCGTCCCGCCAGGATAACAGCCTTTGTTCCGATGCACGCGGGGCTCGGTGGAGCGTCGCATCAAGTTCGTAGCAAAGCCCGCTTGCACCATGTCCCGTTGTCCATGGCCGGTTCGGCTTAACGCGGTATTTACTGCCATTCTGTAATAAACCCGCGATGAATAAGCGCACATGGCATGGGCTGGTGCGACCACTTGCACTCGGCGCCGCCATCCTGTTCGTGCCAGGCACGGCCGAGGCAGCGGTACCTGATCAGTTCATCGGCTTCGGCGACAGCACCATGGACAGCGGATATTTCCGCTATGGCCCGACAGGTGGCTCGCCAGGCCTGCCCAGCGGCGCACCCAGCGATACGATCGATCGGCTCATCCAGGTCACGGTCGCGGCGGGCGGCAGCGGGGCCTTCCTTGGACCAGGCGTGGTGGACACGATCCAACTGGCGGGCAAGTTCGGCCTGACCGCCTTGCCGAGCACGTATCCAGGCGGCGGAACCAACTACGCCAACGGGTCCGCCCAGACAGTCCCCACCACCGCGGACGATGCCTATTCGCACGGCCTCTACAACAATGTCCCCATTGTCAGCCAGATCTACAACTACATCGCGGCAGTCCATGGCGCCGCCAATCCCAATGCCCTGTACATGATCAGCTACGGCGGCAACGACCTGATCTGGCTGCAGAACCAGGCCCCATCGAGCCTTGCTCCACTGCCCTATATCCAGTCGCTGGCGACCGCGCTGACCACCAGCATCGCGAGCCTCCAGGCTGCCGGTGCGCGCAATATCATCGTGCTGAATGTCTACGCCTATGCAAAGCTGGTAGGCTCGAACGGCAGCCTGACCAGCGCCGATGCCACCGTGGTCAACGAAGCGGCCACCTACAGCGCGGAAGTCTGGTCGGGTCTCGGCGCGGCGGGTGTCAACTTCATCCCGGCCGATGTCGAAGGCGTCTTGCGGTACGTATCACAGAACCCGACCAGCTTCGGCTTCACCCCAGCCACCGTCCTGGCGTCCAGTCCGGCATGCGGTACCACGGTCGGATTGGTGTGCGCGCCCGCCCAGCTTGTCTCGCCCGATGCCCAGCAGACCTATCTGTGGGGCGACGCGAACCACCTGAGCACGGCAGGGCAGACCATCGAGGCGGACTACATCTACAGCCTGATGACCGCGCCGAGCGAGATCTCGCTGCTGTCCGAGAGCGCCGTGCAGATCGGACGCTCGCACGTCGCCACCATCCAGCGCCAGATCGACTTGTCGCAGCAACATCGTGGCCCGAACGGCATCAACGCCTGGGTCAGCGCCGGCGCCGAAAGCCTGAGCTTGCAGAACCTGCCGCACTATCCGAATGCATCCGGCACCCCGTTCGGCGGCTCGATGGGTGTGGATTACCTGACATCTGGCGGCGTCATCGTCGGCCTCGCGGTCACGGGCGGCAGCCAGGCGCTGGGATTCTCCACTGGCGGGCAATTCACCCAGACGGGCGAGACGCTGAGCCTGTATGCTGCCTACAGCATGGGGCCAATGTGGGGCAACGCCATCGCAAGCTATGGCCTGCTGCAGAATCGCGTCGCACGCCAGGTCACGCTCGGTGTGTTCACGGATCAGAATAACGGCAATGCAGACGGGCACGCGCTCGGGCTAGCCCTGCGCGGTGGCTACGACTTCCACGTGGGCCCGGTCACCATCGGTCCCGTACTGGGTGCGGTGCTCCAGCAGGTACGCATCGGCGGCTTCACGGAAACCGGGACGAGTGGCTTCACGGCGCTTGCGTTTGGCGCCCAGACCCAGGGTTCGGTCGTCAGCCAATTGGGCTGGCGCGGCTCGCTGGACCTCGGCAACTGGCACCCGTTCGCGGAGATGGAATGGGACCATGAGTGGGTGAACACGAACCGCTCGATCACCGCTGCGCTCACCTCGATCGCGGCGCCATCCTGGTCGACCGCGGCCGCGCCGATCGCCTCGAACTGGGCAACCGCGTCTGTCGGCGTCGCCTACCGGGTCACGCCGCAGGTCACCGTTGGCGTCGCCGGGTCGGCCGTGTTCATCAATCCGCAGGCGTCGAGCTATGGCGGCGAACTGGGCCTGAACGTCGCGTTCTGAACGGCCGTCAGATGACGCGGCGCGGGTCCAGCGCATCGCGCAGCCCGTCACCGATGAAGTTGATCGCCAGCACGGCGAGGAAGATGGCGCCGCCGGCGAACAGGGCCCAGTGCGGTGCCACGTCGAGCTGGTCCTTGGCGTCGAACAGAATGCGGCCCCAGGTCGGGATGTCCGGCGGAAAGCCCAGCCCGAGGAAGGATAGCGTTGACTCGGCGATGATCGCATTCGCCACGTCAAGCGTGCCGGCGACGATGACCGGACCCAGCGCGTTCGGCAGGATATGGCGTACCACGACACGAAAGGTAGAGGCCCCGAGTGCGCGTGCGGCCTCGACGAATTCCTTCTCGCGCAACGCGAACAGCTGTGCCCGCACAAGCCGCGCCACGGTCATCCAGCGAAATGCGCCAATCCCGGCAACGATCAGCACGAAGGTGCCGACTTCGGGACCCAGCATGCGGGTCAGCGTATCGCGATAGAGATAGATCAGCACGAGCAGGACCGGCACCGGCGGCAGCGACAGGAACAGGTCAACCAGCCACACCAGCCCCGCATCGACACTGCCACGCGCCACGCCGGCAATCGCACCAACGACGGTACCCACGATGACCGAGACCGCCATCGCCGCCAGACCGACAGATAGCGAAACCCGACCGCCATACAGCATGCGTGCCAGAAGATCCTGACCAAGGTCGTCTGTGCCCAAGGGATGCGCCCAGCTTGGTCCATTCAGCATCGCCGCAAAGTCGATTTCGTTGATCTGCACGCGCCACACAAAGGGACCAAAAACCACCGCAAGAATCATCACCAGCAGCAGCACGGAACTGGCGACTGCCAGCCGGTGCCTGCAGAACCGGCGCCAGGCCTCAGTCCATGGCGTGACATGCCGGGGCCGAGCCGGAGCCTGCCCGATCGCCGCCGGTGCGGCGTCAGCGGTAGGAGATGCGTGGGTCGAGGAAGCCATACAGCAGGTCCGCGATCAGGTTGAACAGAATGACCAGACAGGCAAACACAAACGTCACCGCCATGACGACCGGCGTGTCATTGGCCAGGATGGCACTGATCAGCAGCGAGCCAATGCCTGGGACGCGAAAGATCTGTTCGGTGATGATGGCGCCGCCGAACACCGCCGGCATCTGCAACGCAATGAGCGTCACGACAGGGATCATCGCATTGCGCACGATGTGCTTCAGGATCACGCTGCCTTCGGACAATCCCTTGGAGCGTGCCGTGGTGACGTACTCCAGGCGTATCACGTCAAGGACAGCCGATCGCACGAAGCGGGTCCACGTCGCGCCCTGGAACAACCCCAGGACGAGAACCGGCATGATTGACTGCCTGACTTCCTCCCAGAGCCAGACCAGGCCAGTCGACGACAGGTCCGAGCGGAACACGAAAGGCAGCCAGTTGAACTCGATGCTGAACATCAGGATGAAGATGATGCCGGTGAAGAATGTCGGCAGCGCAAATCCGATCAGAGCGAGGGTGCTCGCGATCTGATCGAAGATCGAATAAGGCCGGGTCGCGGCATAGACCCCGACGGGCAGCGCCACCATGATCGCCAGAATCTGCGAGGCACCGATCACAGCCAGCGTGGTTGGCAGGCGCTGAAGGATCAGCGTATCGACGTTGACGCGGCTGACGAAGGAAAAGCCCCAGTCACCGTGCAACATCGCCATCAGCCAGTGCATGTAACGCAGCGGGATCGGGTCATCGAGACCGAACTTCGCCCGCAGCGCGGCCTGCACGGATGGCGGGATAGCCGGGTTCTGGGCCATCTCGCCGAATGGATCGCCAGGAGCCAACGCGAGCACGGCGAACAGTACCAGGCTGATGCCGAACAGGCTCGGGATGGCGATCAGAACCCGCCGGACGAGATAGCGGCTCATGGTTCGAGGTTCAGCCGCAGGCGCAACCCGCCGTCATCATGTCCGAGAGCGGGCATAACGCGATCGTCGGTCACCGGAACCGCAAGCGTCACGCGTCGCGATACCAGTCGTACAGTGCATAGAAGTTGCTGTCCCAACCGCTCAGCGGCACGTGCATCTTGGTGCCGACGGCGGAGACGGATGGGCGCGTCACGACCGGGATGATGACCACGTTCTTGACCACCAGGTCGTTCATCGCAATGAACATGGCCGCCCGCTTGACCGGATCAAGCTCGTGGTCACTCGCCTCATGCAGCTTGTCGTAGTCCGCATTCTGCCAGCGGGTAATGTTGCGCCCCTGATACTTGTTGGATTTGGCCGACACTTCGGTGGACATGAACTGCCGCATGAACACGCCGGGATCCGGCTGCGACATCGTCGTCGTGTACATCTGCAGGTCTGTCGAGAAATGCGCGTAGGTGTCGGGGTTCGCCACATCCGAAGAAAAGAACACCGATGCCGTGACCGATTTGATCTCGATCGAGATCCCAGCCTTCTGGCATGCCTGTTTGACGATCTCCTGGGTCTTCTGGCGCGGCGCATTGATCGAGGACTGATAGACCGCGTGCAGCTTCACGCCGTTCTTTTCCCGCACGCCGTCCGACCCGGGCTTCCAGCCGCCGTCGTCCAGCAGCCTGGTCGCCTTGGCGAGATCCAGCTCATAGCGGGTGTTGTGCGATACGAATTTGGCCGGCGCGTTGACGAAGTTCGCGGTGTCCACGCCTGTGCGACCATAGATGTACTTATGCACCGAGGCCTTGTCGACCAGCAGGTTCAGCGCATTGCGGACCGCCGGGTCGGTCAGGAACGGATGTTTCGACTTGACACTGGAACGTTCGCCGTCGACCTCATGCCACGGGTCTGTGTTGTTGAGTTGGATATGCTCGATATTGCCGCTGTCGACGATCGACACATGGCCTTTGCCGCTGGCCTCCAGGCGTTTGAGGATCTCGTCCTCAACCTGCATGTTCCAGGCGAAATCGTATTCGCCGGTCTGGAGCACGGCGCGTGCGGCAGACACCGCATCGCCGCCACCCTTCATTTCGATCGTGTCGAAGTGCGGCCGGTTCGGCATATGGTAGTCGGGATTGAGCTTGCCCTGAACCAGGTCGCCAGGCTTGAAGCTCACGAAGGTATACGGTCCGGTACCGACGGGAGCGAGGTTCGCGGGAGCGTCGCGTGACTTGTCGCCTTTGTACTGCTCGAACAGATGCTTCGGGAGCAGCATGCCGAAAACGCCAACAAAAGCGTCTGCCCAGAAGGGCGTCGCCTGCTTGAACTCGACGCGGATCGCGTGGTCGTCCACCTTGACGACGGTGACGTCCTTGTAGCTGCCGATCGTCGTCGCGGCTGTCGCGGGATCCGCGGCATATTGCCAGTTGAATATGCAGTCGTCCGCAGTGAACGGGTGCCCGTCATGCCACTTGACGCCCTGCTTCAGCTTCCAGGTGACCGACATGCCATCCTTGGCGACTCCGCCATTCTGGACGGATGGGACTTCCGCAGCCAGCACGGGCTCCAAATCCCCGTCCGGACCCCAGGCGGCCAGCGGCTCATAGAAGATGCGCGAGGCGTCCTGATCCTTCGTCCCGGTCGCGAAATGGGGGTTCAGCAGTGTCGGCGCCTGCCACCACAATACCTTCAACGCGCCACCACCGCCGCGTTTCGTCGGCTTGTAGATGAAGCTCTCCTGCGCCTTGGCGACACCCGAATATGTCAGTATCTGCGCCGCGAAAGGCGCAGTGAGGCCAAGGGCGATCATTCGGTTGATAAATGCACGCCGGGGCAGTTCGCCACGCCGCACTTCTTCGATCATGCCGCGCAGATCGTCTTCAATCATGGTGGTCGCCCTTCTCCCAGAAACCCTGCGAGCGTGGCCGGCTATTACCGTGCCACGCCGCCGAGGGCGGGATGCTAGGCAGCATTCCACCGAGGCACAACCGTATTGTGGGCCCTCAGGGGCGGGCAGGCTCAGTAGCGGTAGAGGTCGTGCTTGAACGGCCCGGAGACACCAACGCCGATATACTCAGCCTGCTGCGGCGTCAGCTTGGTGAGGTTCGCGCCGACCTTGGTCAGGTGAAGCGCCGCGACCTTCTCGTCCAGCGCCTTTGGCAAGGTGTAGAGCTGGCGCTCGTATTTGCCGGCAGGCGCGTTGAACAGTTCGATCTGTGCCAGGACCTGGTTGGTGAAGCTGGCACTCATGACGAAGCTCGGGTGGCCGGTCGCATTGCCCAGGTTCACCAGCCGACCCTCGCTGAGCACGATCAGCCGCTTGCCATCGGGGAACACCACTTCATCGACTTGCGGTTTGACATTTTCCCACTTGTAGTTGCGCAGGGACTCGATCTGGATCTCGGAATCGAAGTGCCCGATGTTGCAGACGATGGCCCGGTGCTTCATCGCCCGCATGTGGTCGAGCGTGATGACATCGACATTGCCGGTCGCGGTGACGAAGATGTCGCCCATCGGGGCGGCGTCTTCCATGGTCACGACCTGGTAGCCCTCCATCGCGGCCTGAAGCGCACAGATCGGATCGACCTCGGTCACCATCACGCGGCAGCCGGCGTTGCGCAGCGACGCGGCCGAGCCCTTGCCGACATCGCCAAAGCCGGCGACCACGGCGACCTTGCCCGCCATCATCACGTCGGTGCCGCGGCGGATGCCGTCCACCAGCGATTCCCGGCAGCCATAGAGGTTGTCGAACTTCGACTTGGTGACGCTGTCGTTGACGTTGATGGCCGGGGTCAGCAGCTTGCCGTCGCGCGCCATCTCGCGCAGGCGATGCACGCCCGTTGTCGTCTCTTCGGACAGGCCGCGGACGTCCTTCAGCATTTCCGGATGCTTGTCGTGCATCAGCGCGGTGAGGTCGCCGCCGTCGTCCAGGATCATGTTCGGGGTCCAGCCGTCCGGGCCACGCACCGTCTGCTCGATGCACCACCAGAATTCTTCGTCGTTCATGCCCTTCCAGGCGAACACCGGGGTGCCGGCGGCCGCCACGCCCGCCGCGGCGTGATCCTGGGTGGAGAAGATGTTGCAGGATGACCAGCGGACGGTGGCGCCGAGCGCCTGGAGGGTCTCGATCAGCACCGCGGTCTGGATGGTCATGTGCAGGCAGCCGGCGATGCGGGCGCCCTTCAGCGGCTTCGAGGCGCCATACTCCGCCCGGGTGGCCATCAGGCCGGGCATTTCGTCCTCGGCCATCGAGATCTCCTTGCGCCCCCACTCGGCCAGGGAAATATCC
>DATJJM010000094.1:0-15448 GCA_035492535.1 Acetobacteraceae bacterium
CGTGGTCGATGTCCTGCTGGCATTCCCCTATCTGCTGCTGGCGCTGATCATCGTCGCTGCCCTCGGCCCGAGCCTGACCAACTCCATCATCGCCATCGGCATCATCTATACACCGCAATATGCGCGCCTGATGCGCGGACAGGTGCTGGCGATCCAGAACGCCGAGTTCGTCTGGGCAGCTCGCTCCGTGGGCGCCACCCGGCGCCGCATCATGCTGCGGCACGTGCTGCCGAACAGCTTCTCTCCCGTGGCCGTCATGGCCACATTGCAGGCAGGCTCGGTGGTGGTGGAGACAGCGGGTCTCTCATTCCTCGGCCTCGGCGCGCAGCCTCCCTCTCCGGATTGGGGCGCGCTGCTCGCCGACGGCCACAGCTACTTCCTCAGCGCCTGGTGGATCGCCACCTTCCCCGGATTGGCAATCTTCCTCGTCGTACTAGGCTTCAACCTGATCGGCGACGCACTGCGCGACCAGTTGGACCCGCGCCGAAGGAGCGAATGATCCCCGCCCCCCGGTCTCCTACTGCAGCGACACCTGGTCCATATCGAAGAACATCTGCGTCGGGTTGAGCTGGAACCCGTGCACGTTCTTCCGCGCCGCGCGGACCTGCAGCGTCGAGTTCACGAAGATCCACGGCGCGCCATCCAGGATCATCTTCTGGATCTGCGCGTACATCGCGATGCGCTTGGTATGGTCCACTTCCTTGGCCGCCTGCTGCATCAGCTTGTCCACCTCGGGATCCTTGTAATGCGAGGTATCGTTCACCGGCATCCCATACGACCCCCACAGCTCGCCAACGAAATTATCGGGATCGCCGTTGTCGCCGCTCCAGCCGGTCAGGAACAGCCCATGATAGTTGCCCGACCGCACAGTCGCCAGGAACGCGCCCATGTCGTTCTTCTGGATCTCGGCCTCGATGCCCACCTTGCGTAGATACCCCTGTAAGGCCACCGCGAGATCGGCTCCGGCCGGGTTGTAGCCACGCGGCGTATTGTAGCTCAGCAGTTCCACCTTCAGCCCCGGCTTCACGCCCGCTGCCTCCAGCAGCTGCTTCGCCTTCGCCGGATCATACGGATAGCCCTTCAGCGATTTGTCGAAGCCCCACTGCGCCTCCGGCAGCGGCGAGGTCATGGTGACCGCAAGCCCGCCATACAGCGCCTTGTTGATCGCCTCCTTGTCCACCGCATAGTTCAGCGCCTGGCGCACCCGCTTGTCGTTGAACGGTGGAGTGTCGTTCGGCATCGCCATGCCGTTCACCGTCAGCCCTGGCTGCGTCAGCACGGTGATGTTGTGGTCAGCCCGCAGCGCCGGGATCACCTGTGTGGCGACATCGCCCATGATCTGCGTCTCGCCGTGCTGCAGCGCGAGCAGTGCCGCCTGCGCATCCGGATAGACCTTGAACACGATGCGATCCAGCTTCGGCTTGCCCTTCCAGTAGTTCGGATTGGCGTCCAGCACGATCTGGTCGCGCGATTTCCATTCCCGGAAGATGAACGGCCCGGTGCCCACCGGATTGTTGCGGAAGTCCTTGCCGTATTTCGCCGCGGCCTGGTAGCTGACCACGCCGTTCCACACCATCGCCAGGCTGTTCAGGAACGCCGCCGACGGCTCCTTCATCTTGAACTGCACGGTATTGTCGTCGAGCGCGCTGTACGAGGCGACGGTTCCGAACGTGAAGTCCTCGTACCCCTGCACCGGACCGGTCTTGTAGATACTATTCGGATCATCCTTCTTGAGCTGCCGGTCCAGCGTCTGGATGTATTCGTGCGCATCGAACTTGCTGCCGTCATGGAAGGTGATGCCGGTCCGCAAGTGGAACGTATAGGTCAGGCCGTCCGGCGAAATGTCCCAGCTCTTGGCCAGCCCCGGCTCGACCTCGGTGGTGCCCGGCTTGTAGCGCACCAGGCTGTCGAACACCGTCGCCATGATGAAACCCGATGTGTTGTTGGCGACCGCCTCGGGATCGAACCCCGTGGGGTCGGCGGCAATGCTGATCACCAGAGTCTTGTCCGCCGCATGGGCGGCGACCGGGGCGAGCAGCAGGAAAGCGGCGGCGAACGCGGCGCGGATAGGCGTCATGGCGAAGGCCTCACTGGCAGCTGTTGCCGCAGCTTAGCATCCGGCCGCGCGGGGCAGCCAAGAGGCCAGCCGCGATCCATCCCGTTTCCATGCCATATGGTGTCTCGTCAGCAACGAGGGAAACGGATGATCGACGAGGTCATCGGGGCAGCGATACGCAACCTGCCGGTCATTCTGTTCGTCCTCGCGTTCGTGCTCGCATTGCCGCGCCGGCGCGGACGGCCCTTTCCCCGGCGCCTGCTGTCATGGGTTCTGTTGCTGCCGATTGGCGTCACCGGCCTGTGGGCAGGCGTCTTCCATGTGTTCTTTCCCGCCATCGCGGCATCCTACATCGGCTGGCAGGTCAGCCCGTTCCAGTTCGAGGTCGGCATGGCCGACACGGCCATCGGCGCAACCGCCTGCATCGCCTTCTGGTGCGACCCCGGCTTCCAGGCCGCCGCCGTCTGCGCGGCCTCGATCTTCCTGCTCGGCGATGCCGTCGGACACGTCAGGCAGATGATCGAGGCTGGCAACTTTGCGCCAGGCAACGCCGGCGTGCCGTTCTACATGGACATCATCTGTCCCGTGCTCGCCATCACCCTCGTCCTGCTCGCACGGCGGCCGCGTCTGCCCTGATCACCCAATCAGTGCGCGAGCGCGGCTGGCTCCGGCTGCGGCTCATCCGCCGAGCTGCCGCGCAACGGCAGGTCCCGCATCCCAAGCGTCACTACGGCGGCGACCACCATCGCCAGCGCACAGGACAGGAACGCCAGGTGGAACGCCCCGGCCAGCGCCTGCTGCACATGCGGCAGCATGTCGGCCGGCACCGCGGAGAGCGCCGCCGCCCCCTGCCGCACCTCGCCCAGGTCGATCCGCGTGTGGATGCCGAGTTCCGCCAGGTTGCGGGCAAAGCCGCCCGCCAGCACCGCGCCCACCAGCGTGCTGCCGAAGGCACCTCCCATCGAGCGCAGGAACAGCAGGCATCCCGTCGCCGCTCCGATGTCGCGCTTCTCGGCGGCATTCTGCACGCACACCAGGCTGGCCGGCATCACCATGCCAAGCCCGACGCCCAGCACCAGCTGGAACGCCACCAGCACCCACCGCGGCGTGGCGGCGCCAATGCAGGCCAGCAGCGCGAAGCCGACGGCGCAGGCGATCAGCCCGATCAGCATGATGGCCTTCAGCTTGCCGTGCCGCCGTGCGAGCTGGCCGGACGCCCAGGCGCCGACGCAGTTGGACGCCAGGAACGGCACCACCAGCGCACCCGACATGGCCGCATCCGCCCCGCGGACCAGCTGGAAGAACAGCGGCAGCAGGAAGCTGCCACCGAACAGCGCGAGCGCGCCACAGAAGGCAATCGCCACGCCCCGGGTGAACACCGGGTTGGCGAACAGTCGTGGCGGCAGCAGCGGATCCGGATAGCGGCGCTCCTGCCACGCCAGCAGCGCGATCAGCAGCGCCCCCACCGCGCTCAGGCCGAGTATCGGCGGTGACGTCCAGGGCATCTCGACCCCGCCCCAGCTCAGCACCATCAGCCAGGCGCTGACCGCGGCGGTCAGCAGCGTGGCACCGGCCCAGTCGATCCGCGCCTCGCGGGCCTGGCGGTGCAGCAGCCGCAGCGCGCGGTCGCACAGCACCATGGCGATCAGCGCCACCGGCAGGTTGATCCAGAAAATCCAGCGCCACGAGAAAGCATCGGTGACCCAGCCGCCGATGATCGGCCCGGCGACCGACGCCAGCCCCCAGGTGGACGCCATATAGCCCTGGTAGCGCCCTCGCTCGCGCGGACTGACCACGTCCGCGATCGCCGCCTGCGCCATCGCCATCAGGCCGGCCCCGCCAACGCCTTGCAGCGCCCGGGCCGCCACCAGCTGCGGCAGCGTTTGCGCCAGCGCGCACAGCATCGACGACACGGCGAAGATCGCCAGCCCAACCAGCAGCAGCTTCCGCCGCCCATAGATGTCCGACAGCTTGCCATAGATCGGCGTCATCGCCGTCGAGGTCAGCAGATACGCCGAGATGATCCAGGCCAGGTGTCCGAAGCCATTCAGATCCGCCGCGATGGCGGGCACGGCGGGAATCACGACGGTCTGGTCGATCGCGGCAAGAAAGATGCAAAGCAGGATGCCGCTGAGAACCTTCAGGATCTGTTTGTGGGTGAACTGATGCGCGGTGATGTGAAGCTGCACGTCCTGTGCTGGCATGAACCCGTCCCGTTAAATCGACGGCCCACATGACGAACACGTCAGGCCTGCTGGCCTTTATACTGCGCTGCAACATCGGCAACCACGGCGTATGGTTCAACTCTGATCTGCGGAGGAATGCATGGCGGTAAGAGTCGGGATCGGCGGTTGGACCTTCGCGCCCTGGCGAGGGCCGTTCTACCCGGACGGCCTGGCGCAGAAGCGCGAACTGGAATTCGCCAGTCGCGCCGTGACCTCCATCGAGATCAACGGGACCTTCTACGGGACCCAGAAGCGCGACAGCTTCGTCCGCTGGTACCAGGAGACCCCGGAAGGGTTCGTGTTCGCGCTGAAGGGCCCCCGGTTCACCACCAACCGGCGCGTCCTGGCCGAGGCAGGCGAATCAGTCGAACGATTCCTCGCCAGCGGCGTGCTCGAGCTGAAGGAGAAGCTCGGGCCCATCAACTGGCAGATGGCAGCCACCAAGGCGTTCGATGCGGCGGACTTCGAGGCATTCCTGGCCCTGCTGCCGCCCGAACGTGACGGGCACGCGCTGCGCCACGTCGTGGAGGTGCGGCATGCAAGCTTCGCGTGCCCCGAGTTCATCGCATTGCTGCGGCGCTACGGCGTGGCCGCGGTGGTCGCGGACCATGCCAGCCATCCGCTGCTCCCCGACGTGACCGCGCCCTTCGTCTATGCTCGCCTGCAGGCCGCGTCCGAGGATGAACCGGCCGGCTATTCGACCGAGGCGCTGGCGCTGTGGGAAAGGCGGGCGAAAGCGTGGGCGAAGGGCCAGGTCCCCAAGGACTTGCCGGCCATCGCCGGCCGCGCCGCGGCCGCCAAATCGCGCGACGTGTTCATCTACATGATCAACGGCTTCAAGCCGAAGGCACCGGCAGCTGCCATGGCCCTGATCGAGCGCCTGGCCTGATGGACAGACTGCTCGAGGGCTACCGCCGCTTCCGCCGCGGCGCCTGGCCGGATCGCCGGCGGCTGTTCGAGATGCTGGCCGACCACGGACAGCAGCCGCGGGCCATGGTCATCACCTGCGCCGACAGCCGGGTCGACCCCAGCATGATCTTCGACACCAGTCCCGGCGAGTTGTTTGTTCTGCGTAACGTGGCCAGCCTCGTGCCGCCCTACGCACCCGATACCGCCCAGCACGGCACCAGCGCTGCGCTGGAGTTCGGCGTCCGCGTGTTGGGCGTGTCCGACCTGATGGTGATGGGGCATGCGCTCTGCGGCGGCGTGCGCGCACTGCTGGAAGGTCCCCCGCCGGAGGCCTCGGATTTCATCGTCCAATGGATCGCCATGGCCGAATCCGCGAAGCAGCGCGCGCTGGCGTATGCGGACCGCAGCCAGTGGCAGCTCCGCTGCGAGCAGGAGACGGTGAAGCTGACGCTGGAGACGCTGCTGACCTTTCCCTGGATCGCCGAGCGCGTCGCAGACGGGCGGCTCCGTCTGCAAGGCTCGCATTTCGATATCCGCTCGGGGGAACTGAGCCTGCTGGGAGCAGCCGGAGCGTTCACAGTGGTTGCGTGATCGCCCGCACGCGGGGCTTTGCGACGGTCCGCCACGGAGGCAATATAGCGTCAGTCGGAGTGACTGGATGTTAGCGCGAGTAGTCCTCACCGGCATCGCGGTCTGTGGGATCGCGGGCCTGTCCGCCTGCAACACTTATCCCCCGCCGCCGCCGGAAGCCCCGGCGGTCCCCTCGGCCGGCCCTCCGGCGCCCTATCGCATCCAGGCAGGCGACGTACTCGGCATCCAGCTGTTGCTGAATCCCGATCTGGACGAGGATGTCGTGGTTCGCCCCGACGGTCACATATCGACCACGGTGGTCAAAGACGCATCCGCCTCAGGTCGCACCGTTCCCGAACTGACGGCGGTACTGACGCACGACTACGAGCCGATCATCCGCAACCGGCATCTGAGTGTCGTGTTGCGAACCTTCTCTCCTGTGCGGATCTATGTCGGAGGGATGGTGAACAAACCCGGAGAGTCCGTCACGGTGGGACTCAGTCCAACGTTGTCGCAGGCGATCTTGCGTGCTGGCGGGCTGAAGACCGAGCGCGCAAACAGGGTGTTCGTCATCCGCCGCGGGCCTGATGAGGTCCCGCAGTTCTTCTCGGTGCCGCTGCGCGACGTGATGCAGACGCATGATCCCAAGGCCGACGTGCGGGTTGAGCCCTACGATGTGGTGTATGTGTCGCGCGACGGCGCCGATGAAGCTCACCGCTTCCTCGACCAATGTTTCGCGTTGTTGGCGCCGCCGATGTGGGGGTTCACCTACACTATCAACGTGGCGCCCACGACCGACGCGGACGCTGCACGCCCGGAGCCATGCGGCCTGATCGGTGCCTTGGATACTCATTCCGGAAAATCATAGATCGGCGCGTGTTCGTCCGGAACGCCGGCTGGTGCCGAATGGAATTGCACTGAGATGCCGCGGATGCTGACATCGGCGCGCGCGCAACAAAACTGTCACAGCGACTGGCCTATCAAAATCGTGCATCTGGCATTAGCGGGAGGACAGTTTCAGGAGGCCCGTTGCATGCGCCTAATGCTGCCCGCCGCTCTGCTTGTTCTGGGATCGCTTGCCAATCCGGTTGCCGCGCAGCCCCGCCCTCACAACGTGATCTTGTTTGTGGCAGACGGCCTTCGACCCGGGATGGTGAGCGACAAGACGGCGCCGACGATCGCCGCTCTCGTTGCCCGTGGTGTCAAATTCACCAACACCCACTCGCTGTTCCCGACCTTCACCACTGCCAACGCATCCGGCATGGCGACGGGCCATATGCTTGGTGACACCGGCGACTTCAGCAACACCATCTACTCCGGTTTCCAGGTGCCTGGCGCAGGTGACAGCCTGACCCCATTCCTCGAAAGCGATCCCGTGCTCGGCGATGTCGATGAGCATTTCTCCGGTGACTACCTGAACGAAGAAACCATTCTGCGGGCTGCCCGCAACGCCGGATTCTCGACGGCCACGATCGGCAAGGTCGGACCTGCCCTGATTTTCGACCATACCGAGCGGACGGGCCAGAAAACCTTCGTGGTGGATGACACGACAGGCCGGCCCGGCGGCATCCCGTTGTCGGACGAACTCAAGAAACGTATGGGCGCCGCCGGGTTGCCATTGCAGGCGCCGACGAGAGGCGCCAACGGTGCCGCAGGCAACGCCACGACCGCCGGCACAACTGTCGCCAACGTTGACCAGCAGAACTACTTTGCGAATGTCGTCACGGAGGCGGTGCTGCCGCTCTTCAAGGAGCGCCAGAAACCATTCGTGCTGGTGTTCTGGTCGCGCGACCCGGACGGCACACAGCATAATCAGGGCGACAGCCTTGGCCGGCTGATCCCCGGCATCAACGGCCCGACCTCGCTTGCTGCCATCAAGAACGCCGATGATGACCTCGCTAAACTGCTGACTGCGCTGACCAGGCTGGGGCTGGATCGCGATACCGATGTGATCATCACCTCGGACCATGGGTTCTCCACGATCTCGAAGGAAAGTGCCTCGAGCTGGGCAGCGAGCCAGAATTATAAGGATGTCCCGGCGCACCTGCTCCCGCCCGGCTTCGTCGCAATCGACATCGCTCACAGTCTTGACGCGAATCTATACGATCCCGACGCAAAGGGTGCTCCGGTGGCCGCGGGCGCGTATCCTTCGCGCGGCAACGGCCTGATCGGTGACGACGCGGCCCACCCGCGGGTTATCGTCGCCTCAAACGGCGGCTCCGACCTGGTCTATCTGCCGACGGGAGACAAGGCGCTCGCGGCGAAGGTGATCGCTGCATTGTCGGCGCAGGACTACGTCAGCGGATTGTTCGTGGATGACAGCCTGGGGAAGTTTCCCGGGACATTGCCGCTGTCAGCGATCGCGCTGAAGGGTTCAGCGATTACCCCGATGCCTGCCATTGCGGTGAATTTCCGGACCTTCTCGCTGGGCTGCGCTGACCCGACGACTTGTGGCGTTGAGGTAGCGGATACGGGTCTTCAACAAGGCCAGGGCATGCACGGCAGCTTTTCGCGCGCGGACACGCGCAACATCATGGGGGCCGCGGGACCGAGCTTCCGACGCCACTTCGAGGACGGAGCGCCGGCCAGCAACGCCGATATCGGCAAGACGATCGCTGCCATCCTCAACCTGAAAATTCCGGCGAAAGGCAAGCTTGTCGGTCGTGTCCTGTCAGAAGCCATGCCGAATGGAGGCATGCCGCGTACCGAGCTTCGCATCGTCCGATCGGCACCTGACGCTGCAGGTCATGTCACAATGGTCGTAAGCCAGGTCGTGGGCGAGACCCGTTATTTCGATGCAGCAGGATATCCGGGGCGGACGCTCGGATTGCCAGCAGACGGAAGTCGATGACGGCGAGCCGTTAGGTATCATCGGGCGCGGCGGATCGCTGCGGGGACACGTTCGGTCCGGATCACTGGCTCGCCGCCGCCGACCTTCTCGAGTGACGTTCAGCGCGTGACCCAGGCAGGCAATCGGCGAGGGTGCGGGTGTCCAGCGTGCGATAAAAGCTGTCCCGTGCCTGGCGCAGCATATCGCGCAATCGGCATGCCGGCATGAATGTGCAATCGCATCCTTCCTCACGAAAGCATTCGACGATCGGCTGATCGGCTTCGAGCTGACGGACCAGGGTGCCAATCCGTACCTTGTCCGGCGCGACGGCCAGCATGACTCCACCGCCCGTGCCGCGTACGGTGCGAGTGACCCCCAGCGCCGTCAGGTCCTGCACGATCTTGTGCAGATGATCACGCGATAAGCCGCCCAGCTCGCGGGCCAGCGCATGAACGCTCATCCGATCGCCCGCCGGACTGCGTGCCAGCAGCATGAGCACGCGAAGCGCGAAATCAGTGGACGCAAGCAGTCGCATGGGACACTCCAAATTGGTATTGACAATACCACAATCCGGGCGTTATGTAACTGGTATCAGAAATACCAATTAGGAGAGCGCAATGCGTCCAGGCAGCAGTTCAACGATCGGCTTTGGCGGCCGCACGTTGGCGGACATCGCCGCGACCCTGCCCGGCGCGACGGCCGTCTTCCGGCGTCACAAGCTCGATTTCTGCTGTGGCGGGCGCGTGCGGCTGGCCGACGCCGCCGCCGAACGGGGGCTGGTGCTGGCGGAACTGGAGACAGAACTCGATGCCGTCGCCTCTCTCTGCCTTCCTGCCGGACGCCCGGATGACACCGATGAACTCATCGCCCTGGTCGAAGCCCGCTATCACATGGTGCACCGGCGGGAATTGCCGGAACTGCTGCGGCTCGCCCGCCGGGTTGAGGTCGCCCACAGGAACCATCCCGCACTCCCGGGTGGAATTGCCGCTCTTCTCGAGCGGATGGGTGTCGAACTGGAAGCGCACATGCAGAAGGAAGAGCAGATACTGTTCCCGTTGATGCGCAGCGGCGCCCATCCGATGATTGCCGAGCCGATCGCGGTGATGCTTGCGGAACACGACGATCATGGCGCGCATCTTCGCGGTCTCGAAACCCTGACCAACGATTTCACCGCACCGGATGATGCGTGTCCGACCTGGCGTGCGCTCACTATCGGCGCGAAGAAGTTGGCCGATGACCTGGTCGAGCACATCCACCTCGAGAACAACGTACTGTTTCCGCGATTCCAGTCGGTCGCTGTGCCAGCCTGATGACCGATGTCGTCGTGGCGCGCTTGGTGCACGTTCTCGCCGTCGTGCTGTGGATCGGCGGCGTCGGCATGGTCACCACCGTGCTCCTGCCGGCGATCCGCCGCTCGTTCCCCCCAGACCAGCGGTTCGAGGCGTTTCACGCCCTCGAAAAACGCTTCGCCAGCCAGGCGCGTGTGACAACGGCGCTGGTCAGTCTGAGCGGCCTGTACATGGTCTGGCGGCTCGACGCCTGGAACTGGTTCCAGATGGGCGGCCTCTGGTGGATGCATGCGATGGTCTTCGTGTGGCTGCTGTTCACCCTGATGCTGTTCGTCATCGAGCCGCTGTTTCTTGATGCTCTGCTGGCGCGGCGCGCCGCGTCAGCGCCCGAGATAACGTTCCACAAGGTGGAGTGGCTGCATCGCATCCTGTTGGTGCTCAGCCTGCTCACGATAGCCGGTGCCGTTGCAGGCAGTCAGGGCGTCAATCTGCTCGCGTGGTGATCGGGGTCGCATGGCTGGCAAGTGGAGACTGCTGAACCTGCCAATCCGACTCGAATGTGAATCTGCTGGCGCGGCGCCAGCGGGTCGTCTTAGAACCACTGCGGCGGGCCACTCAGGTTGTTGACCCATAAGGCGCGTTTCCCATCCTCGCGGCGTGAATTCGCAGGACCTGCATGACACACATCATTCAGCTTGCTGACAGCCTTCCGCCGCTCGATCCCGCTGCGGTGTCAGACACCACCTGAACGGGCAATGTTTTCCCGCAGCTGTCGCACGACTCTCACTTGCCTGGCGCTTCTCGCGGTGGCGCTGCTGTTTGGCTGCGCTGGGCCGGCTGCCCAGTTGAACCAGCCGCTGCGTATGGACGCAGACGGCCGGCCGGATTTTCTCGCCAACTATGGCCTGGAACGATATTTCTCGAACCTTTCGCATCGCACGGCGAATTCAGCCGACGCAGCCGACAGCGACATCCTGCTGTTCGTCTCGATATCCGGCGGCGGCAAGCGATCGGCCGCGTTCGGCCACGGCGCGCTGCGAGGCCTGCGGGACGTGGCGCTGCATCCGCCGGACGGGCGTGCGATCAGCTTGCTGAATGCGCTCGACTACATCTCCGGTGTTTCCGGCGGAAGTTTCCCCGCCGCGCATTACGCGCTGTACCGCGACCGCAGCTTCGAAACCTTCCCCAGCGAATTTCTCCATGTCGATGTGAATGCCTATATCTGGGGTATCTACATGCTCCCCTGGAACTGGGGCTGGGTGGTTGATCCACTGGTCGGCACCAACGACTACATGGCGCAGATCTACGACCGGCTGATGTTCCACGGTGCCACGTTTGCCGATCTGGCCCGCGTCGGCCGCCCGATCGTGTCGATCAACGCCACTGACATCGTGAATGGTACAGCGTTTCCGTTCCTCGGTGTCACGTTTGATCTGCTCTGCTCGGATCTGAACAGCTTTCCGATTGCCCGCGCGGTCGCGGCGAGCAACGGGTTTCCCGGCCTGTTCGGTCCCATCACATTGCAGAGCTATGCCGATCGCTGTGGCGGCCAACGTCCGCCGCTTGCAACCGCCCCCGTGGTGTCGCCGCCCGAGACCGAGGACACATCGGCGCGGCGGCGAGAACTCGCCCGTGTCGAATCGATCTACGGCGATCCTTCCCAGACCGAGTGGGTGCACCTGCTGGATGGCGGCATCGCCGACAATCTCGCGCTGCGAGGTCTGCTCAGCCTGTTCATTTCCCTGCAATCGAACGCCGAGCTGTTCAACCGCACAGCGCTGGGTACCCGGCGCGTGCTCGTCATCAGCATCGATGGCGAAGCCGAGGCGCCGCACGCACTCGCCCACCAGCGCAAAATGGGCGGTCTGTTCGAGACGCTGTCC
Source organism: Acetobacteraceae bacterium (assembly GCA_035492535.1). Classification (GTDB taxonomy): domain Bacteria; phylum Pseudomonadota; class Alphaproteobacteria; order Acetobacterales; family Acetobacteraceae; genus JAMXLO01. The sequence goes on from DATJJM010000094.1 coordinate 11,763, forward strand.
GCGGCCTCCGGGACGCAGATCGACGCGTACAACTTCGAAACGCTCGCACTGACGCGGGTTCACGTCGAACATATGGCCGAGCGGATTCGCAACATCCGCTGTGCACAGGCCCGAGTGGTTTACGGCCACCCTTGCGGCGACGTGCGCGCTGATCTCGTGCACATCGCATTATCCGGCATCACCGATGCGGCTGTGCACGAACGACTCGCCAGGATCCCCACGGGCCTTACCATCCCAAGACACGACGTCGATGATCTTGTCCAGTTCGGCGAGGCGTTGGTGCGCGACAACCCTGTCATCCGTTCAGTGGCGGATCAGGCGGACTTCGTGCCGCTGAACGCACCTCCTCCCGCACCCGATGTGGCATCGCGATAGCCGGCGCCGTCATTGCGGCGATCAGAACACGACGTTCCAATCCCGCTTCATGCTCACCACGGTGATGCCGTAGTCCTGCGCCTTGTCGAGTGCCTCGGACAGCGGGCTCAACCGGAACTCCCGGTCGTAGGCTGTCTCCCGCGCTGCGTCATCATGGTGGAGAAGCAACGCAAGCCGCGGCCCCGAGCCGGACTTCGTGTAACGCATCATGGCGAGATCGCCGTCGGAATTGCCGAACGCCAACAGTGGTCTGCGGCCGATATGCAGGCCGATGTTCAGTGCCTTCACTTCCCGATCGCCAAAGCTGTTGAGCTCCGGCAGCTTTACCAGCGAAACCCGCTCGCCGCTCACATCGTAGCGCAGTTTCACGCTGGAACCGATCACCTGTTCTCGCGGTATGCCGTAAGCCTCCTCCGCGAACGCGCGCATGAAGTCCACGCCGCCGGCCGATACGATATAGGTCTTGAAGCCGTTCTCCCGTAAGTACGCGAGCAGCTCGACCTGCGGCCGATAGGTGCATTCCTTGAACAGGCGGCCGAACGTGGGATGCCTCGCCGTCGCGAACCATCCGCTTGCAGCCTGCTCGAAGGCCTCATCGGTTATCCCCGCATGGGTAGCGAAGGCCAGTTCGAACAGAGCCTGTTTGCCGAGTCCGAAAAGCGTACTGTAATCGTGTTCGAGCACGGCCTTGTACGGTTGACGTTCCCTCATTGTCGGGTCGTTGCCCGACAACTGCCTCACGCGGTCAAAGGCGAAAAAGAACTGGGTCTGAAGCGGCTGCTCGCACCAGAGTGTCCCGTCATTGTCGAACGTAGCAATGCGCCCGGCCGGCGGCACGAAATCGGTGCCTCCTTCCTTTGTCGCACGCGCGACAAGGTCGAGGATCGCGGATTTCGCCGCGCTCTCGTTCCACGAGGGAAGTGACGGACCGTCCGCCATTGATGCCTCCAGCCCAGAAGTGGCTCGAAGCCTCCACAGAAACGAGTGGTTTGACACCAAGTCAAGGAGGCCACTAATGCTACCCACCCGGGGTGATGGCGCGACAAGGAGGGTGCAACATGCATGACCATTTGCAGGTCTTCACGGCCATCGGGCTCGGGCTAGGGTTGGCAGTCGCGGCCGTCCAGGGCGCCGTCGCGCAGCAAGATCCGGTGACAGCGATCGACATCGCGCTCGAACCCGACGCAACGATGATCCAGCACGCGAAGGCCGCCAACGCTCGTCTGTTGAAGTCCTTCCCCAAGGGTTTTGCTCTGGATGAGACGCACCACCCTCACGTCTCCATGTTGCAGCAGTTCGTCCGCACCAGCGACCTCAACAAGGTATTTGCGGCGGCAAATGCGGTTCTCGCCAAAGAGACGCCCAAGACCTGGACGCTGAAGGCCTTCAAGTATTACTACATCCCGGACTCGCCGTTCGGCCTTGCCGGGATCGTGGTCGAACCGACCGAAGACCTGCATCGGTTGCAAGATCGACTCATCGCAGCCGTCGCGCCTTATACCGTGAAGACCGGGACCGCGGCCGCATTCTTCAGCGATGAGGGAGGGCGCGACATTCAACAGTCTCTCATCCACTACGTCGCCAATTTCGTCACCGATGCGGCAGGCAAGCGCTTCAATCCGCATGTGACGATCGGCGTCGGAACAGAAGACTATCTCAACAAGATGCTGGCGGAGACATTCGCATCGTTCACGTTCTCGGCGGCTGGCGCATCGGTCTATCAGCTCGGCAGCTTCGGTACGGCGCGGAAGGAACTTCGAGCGCTGACCATGACACCCTGAGGCGGGGCGATCATAACCACTCTCACTCCTTCGACTCCTCTCCAACTCACAGCAGCCGTCACGGGGCCGCAGGTTCGGGGCGCACGGCCAACGCTGCTCCGCAGGAAGGCGAAGTCGAGCTGGTAGAAGTCCTCGTTCATGATACTGCCATCAGTGTCGAGCAGCAGGATCGCCCGGGGGATCAAACTGTCCGACAGCATCTCGAATCGAACCTCACACCGAGACTTCTTGAAGTGCTCGGCGACAGCAGAAAGGAAACGCGGTACCGGCGCATTTGGGATTGTGAAAAAAGATGAATTTCTGTTCATGCGAAACGATCATTGGCCATCCTCGTCATTCCGGCCATTCCCGGCTTCGCTGGATTCCGAGCGTCAGTCTCTGCATCGTCCCCGGTGCCAAACGCGGTCAGCACACAGTCGTTGCCGGTAAGGGCCACTGTCAGCGGACTCCCCGATGGAGAGCAAGTCGAGTGACGTGGGACTGTCTCGGACGGGGACGAAAAATCACCTCGTTTACCAAGGCGTGACGTGACGACTCCGCCGGCTGCACATACAAACGCCCCTGCACAAGGAGGCAATCACGCCGTGGACCAATCACTTCTCACCCTGACCGCCGCCGTGGTGTCGGGCTACGTCGCCAACAACCGCACATCCGGCGACGAGCTCCCGGCATTGATCCAGTCCGTGTACCAGAGCTTGGCAACCGCTGGATCGGTCACCGCGACGGAAGCAGCCAGGATCGAGCCAGTCGTGCCTGTGAGGCGATCCGTCTCCCCCGATCGGATTCTCTGCCTTGTCTGCGGCCAGGGGTTCAGCATGCTGAAGCGGCACCTGGGCACCGAGCACCAGCTCACGCCGGATGAGTACCGCACGCGCTACCAACTGCCACACGACTATCCGCTGGTTGCCCCGGATTACGCCGCGACGCGATCGAAGCTGGCGAAGCAATCCGGGCTGGGCCGCGGCGGCAATCCACGCACTGTTGCGAAGATGGGGGGCGGAAGGCGCCGAGCTTGAGGTTTGCCATTACCGCGAGGTAGGTGGACCGATGGCTCGACCCTGGCTCCCTGACGTGCACGGACGCTGGCGGGCAGGTTGCCCAGCCAGCACGATGCTGGCTGCCCGCGATTCACCGAGCGTGGGAACCAGGTCAGCCGGCTGCGGAAAATAATCCTGGACATTTGCCTAACGCTGCGTTAGATATATTCCCATGGAGCCCATTGCAGCCAGTTCACGATCCGCCTCGCCATCCGATCCTCCCGCGGAGCGCGACGCCACCACGCTGCCCAACAACATCGCTGTCCTGCTCCACGCCGCCCGCACCCTGCTCAGCTACGGCCGCCACCTCATCGACACCATCCGCCCCCGCGCCGCCGCACCAAACTTCAACGCCATTGCCGCCTGCTTCGGCACGGACAACCTCTCCACCATCGTCGCCCACCTGCACCGCGGCATCCTCCGCGCCTTCGCCCTCGAACGCGTCCTGCTCGCCCGCGCCGCCACCGGCCGCGACATCGACTTCGTCGAACGG
>DATJJM010000095.1:0-5097 GCA_035492535.1 Acetobacteraceae bacterium
GGCCTGCTGGCGGGTGAGCGTGCGAATGAAGATCAGCTGCCCTTGCTGACAGTGCGGACAGATCCACGGCTCGATTGGCGGCACTGGCTCCACGTTGGGTGGTACGAGTGGCGGGGCGGCAGGGTCTTGCGTCAAGTCGGCAGTGGGTGGCGCCTGGAGTTGCAGCATCTGCCGCACCCGGGCGGCGTTCTGGCGTTGCGTGGGATGCCACAGCCCGAAGTAGCGGACCTTGTGGAAGCCGCGCGGCAGCACGTGCTGGAGGAAGCGGCGCATGAACTCCTCGCCGCTGAGACGACAGGTTCGTGAACAGCCGGTCTTACGTTCCTTGTATTGGAAGGTGACTGTTTCGTCGTCGAGGCCGACAATGCGGGCGTTGGTAAGAGCGATGCGAAAGACGTAGCGGGCGAGGTAGTCGAGCACCGCCTGTTTCCGGTTTCCCCAGGCGGTGACGTTGAGGATCCAAGGCTTGCGCCATACCGCGTCGGGGATAACGAGATCAGGAAGCTTTCGCTGCAGCAACGCCCGGAATTTGCCGCGCACCAGCTTGGCAAGAGCCTTGATGGGAACCAGGAAGTTCCGCCGCGCCGGATGCCAGGTGTTGCCGTCCTCGGAGATGCCCCCGCCGCTGACCAGGCAATGAACATGCGGGTGCAAATTCAGCTGCTGGGTCCAGGTGTGCAGCACGGCGAGCACCGCGACGGTGCCGCCGACATAACGCGGATCGCGGGCAAGCTCGATGATCGCCGCAGCGCTGGCCTGCATCAGCACGCCATAGCCGCCGCGCTGATTGGCACGCAGCACCTCGCGCAATTCGGCGGGGACGGTGACGGTGATGTGGAAGTACGGCACCGGCAGCATCTCCGTCTGCCGGTGTTCGAGCCACGCCTGGGTCTGCGCGGTGTGGCACTTCGGGCAGCTGCGATTGGCACAGGAATGATAGGAGAATATTTCGGTATTGCACTGCTCGCAACGCCAGACCTGTCCGCCGAGCGCCGCGGTGCGGCAATTGAGGATGTCATTGATGGCGCGCTGATGCGAGGGCAGCATCGACGCGCCGTGAGCCGAGAGGTAGTCCGCCGCGAAGCGGCGGAACACCTCGGCGACCTCGATCATGACCGCGCCTCAGAGGCCGGTCATGAGTCGATCGAGCAGAGTGTGCAGCGACGCCCGGGTCGGCGTCGTGAGATGGGTGTAGATCGCGGTGGAGGCGATCCGGGCGTGACCGAGCAGGATCTGCACGACGCGGATGTCGACGCCGTTCTCGATTAGCCGTGTCGCATAGCTGTGGCGCAGCGCATGCGGGGTCACACCACGATGAATGCCTGCCGCGGTGGTAGCGGCGGCAAAGGTATCTGACAGCACGCGTTTGTTGACCGGTGCGTCGCCGTGTCGGTTGGGGAACAGCCAGCGGTGATTGCGATGGGTCCGCCACAGGTGGCCCAGTTCGTCGAGGATCGGTTGGGGCAGCGGCACCAGCCGCTCCTTGTTGCCCTTGCCGACGATGCGCAACACTTGGTTGGCTCGGTCAATGGCGCTGATCTCCAGCGTGGTGGCCTCGGTGATGCGCAGGCCGCACGCATACATGAGGGCGAGGCACGTCTTGTGGACTGGATTGCGGATGGCGCTGAGCAGGTGCCGGACCTGATCCTCCGACAGCGCCTCAGGCAGCCGCTTCTGCCGTGGTGAGGCGATCCTTTTTTTCCCCGAACAACCCCCAGGTGCGGCCAAGCGTGTGGCGATAGAGGAAACGCAGACCGTACTGTCCGGTCTTGAATGTGCCGCGCGCCACGCCGCGCCGACGCAGGTCAAGCAGGTAGGTCCGCACCTCCTCCTCGCTCAGTTGATCCGGCGAGCGGCGGTAATGCGCAGCCAACCGGCGCACCGACTGGATGTAGATTTTCTGCGTCCCCACAGCCAATCCGGCCAGGGTCATGTCCTCAATCATCCGCGCACGCAGTGGCAACATGGTGGTCTCCTTTCGTAGGTGTTCCGACGAGCTGCTCATGCTCGCCGACCCGAAAGGATACCTCTGCTAGCCAAACAAGCCGCGCGACCTACATCCTCGGCGGAGCCGTTCAGTCCAACCAATGCACATACGACCGTTTGCGAAAGCCGCTGATTTCGCGGTCTTTTCGGCTTAACGTGCAGTTTTGGACAAATCGTGCGGTGACCCCCTCCTGCCAGCAGCCAGGAACTTCGCTGCCAGGACTGCTCGGACAAGCAGCCGCGCGGGAGCCAGTGGTGACCAGGGCAGAACTCATCGCGGACCTCGCCGCCAGCAACCCACATCTGCGGCCGCAGGATGCCGAACTGATCGTCTCGACGATATTCGACCAGATCACCGCCGCTCTGGCTCGCGGCGGGCGGGTCGAGTTGCGGGGGTTCGGCGCCTTCACAGTGACACAGCGCCCCGCCCGCATCAGCCGCAATCCGCGCACCGGCGTGACGGTCCAGGTGGTCGAGAAGACGGTGCCGCACTTCAAGGCTGGCAGGGAAATGCTCCGCCGGCTCAATGGCGACAGCCGGCCCACGTCAGAGCATCCGACGTAATCGCGGCACCTTGGGCATCCGCTTCACCGGCCGCAGTGGCAGCGGCTTCCAGCCGGCGATGGTGCGGGCGCATTCCCGCACCTGCGCGTTGTCGGTGATAGCAGGGAACAGCCGCCGCAGCTCGATCGCGGCCGCGAATTCGCCCCGCTGCTCGTAGACGGCGCGGATGGCAGCCTCGTCCTCCTCGGTGACGACGAACATCGCTGGAGCATGGGAAGGCGAGCGCTTGTTGGCTAGCCCGGCAGCGCGATCTTGCGCATCCGCCAAGGTGCAACCTGACGTGGGCATCGATGCAATTGGCAGTTTTACCCTAAGTGAGTTCGGTGAGGTCCAGGGCGGCACCATTTCAGACTGTCTTATTGATACTGAAGATTTCGGAACCTTCCCAAACCTCGATATCAGCGGCCTGAACTATACAATGACGGAGAGTTTCTATGGCAATGTTATCCTGTCGCTCGACCTTCCCACCCTCGTCGCCAGCTTGCTCGCCGGTTCCGACAAGGTTTCCCGACTGCTGTCGCGACAATGGGCGTGTGTCTGTCGTCACTGGGAGCATCGTTCTGAGTTGAGCACTACGAAGTGGCGTCAGGCTATTACCGAAGGCTGGGGATCGGCTCCCGCGGCTCGGCGTTGACCTGCCGTGTAGTCACCTCGTCCGTCCAGCCCGATCGCCATCATGTGCAATACGGCAGAACCGAAGCCATCCACGTGGCACACACATTGGTTCCGTGCCCCCAGGACAGGATAATTGTGAGCATCAGAAACAACAGAAGGATTGTGACCGGAAGGGCCAGCGCTAGAATACCCGAACGGTCCGGTTCATCGGATAATCTCCATATTTTCCTGGAGGCTCCTAATCCAAGGCTGGTCCCGACACTTCCAGGCCGAGTTGACACTAGTCGGGCCAGGCAGCTAGCGCCTTCTACGCAACACTGTTCGTCAGAAGGGGAACATCCATACCTCATCATGCGTCACTGCGAAACACGTGCTTTGCGCTGGCCAGCTGCCTGGTGCTCGGCATCGCCGGGCTAACCGCCCCCGTTCCTGCCTGGGGACAAGCATCAGGCATGGGCGGCCTCGGCTCATCGCAGACGATCACGGAGCGCGTCAAAGTACAGGCGATCGACCTCGCCACACGCGAGGTCACGCTGGTCGGTCCGGAGAGCAATGTGTTCACCGTCCATGCCGGTGACACGGTGCGCAACCTCGACAAGGTCAAGGTGGGCGACACCGTCGTTGCGACCTATTACGCCTCGATCGTGCTGGTGCTGTCGGCGCCGGGAACCCAGGTTCCCGACAATCAGGTGAATGCTGCCCGGACCCGTGCGGCGAAGGGTCAGATGCCGGCCGCCGCGCTGAGCACCAAGATGATCGTCACCGGTACTGTGGTCGGTGTCGATCTCGCGAATCATAGGATTTCGCTGGTGAATTCGTCGGGCGGTATGGTGCATACCTTAGACATCACCGATCCCCAGCGGCAGGCGGCGCTGAAGCGGGTCAAAGTGGGCGACTCGTTGACCGCCATCGGCACAGAGGCCTTCGCCATCGCTCTCGAACCGGTCGCATAGGATGGGCGACGGTGTGAGAGGTCGGAGGAAGGGTACACGCTACTCGGCTGGCGCACCGCACCGACCGGCCTCGGCTGGGCGTGAGCAGAGTCCAACCTATCGGGTGGCTAGTTTCCGTTCGCTGACCGGCGGCGGCGACGGGTACAGCGTCAGCCCTGCCCTCTCATCCACAACCACCCGCGCCTCAGGATAGACCGCCAGGGCCAGTTTCAGCGACGGCAGCACGTCCCGGCGGAAGAAGCGCAACTCGCCATAGCTCTCCCCAAATTGGCGTCTGAGGGCCGGCCAGCCAACCTCCACCGGGCTCTGTAGGACATGCAGGCGGTAAGCCAGCCACACGTACAGGTCGATTGCCATCGATCGGTTGGATATCTGCCGGATGGCGGCCTCTCGGAGCGGCAGCGGGTGCTCGATCAGGGATTGGTAAAAGCCCTCGTCCAGCCGCACGCGCTCCTGCCATAGGGGTAGTTGCTCGGGCGCGTTCGGGTTCAGCGGCAGGATGGCGTCACGCACAAAGGCACCGTTCGTCACTGCCTCGGCCGTCTCCGACCGACGGAAGAACGTGAGTCTGCATCGACTGATCCGGCGGGATTGCTCTCGGACGATCTGATAGGTTTTGCCGCCGATGGGTATCCCCATTGCGGTCAGCCAGGCGTTCATGGAAGTGCCGAGTTCCACTTCCCTGCTCCGTGTCCTTACGGCCTGGGTCTGCAGGTACAGCAGGATCATGCGGGCTATGGAGCCGTAGGGCACACCGATCGGCTGCTTTCGGATATCGAGGCCGCTTTCAACCAGCAGCTTTATCTGGCCTCCATCGCGCTCCCAGACGGTTTCTGTGATCCGCTTATGCGGGAGAGCCGTCATGGCGAAACCAGCGTGGGCGATGCCAATGCGCCCGTCTTCGTCAGCCATGACCTCATAGGCAGCTTCAACACAGAGGCGGTCAGTCTTGTCGCTGGAAGCCTCTTTCCTGGCGCCC
>DATJJM010000096.1:0-2766 GCA_035492535.1 Acetobacteraceae bacterium
GGCGGTGCGCTCCCGCATTACCACTATCGCAGCTTCCCTTCCGCGGCGCTGAACCAGGCGATGAATGACGCGACCATGGTGGTCGTGATGATGGAGACCGTCGCCGCGCTGGAGAACGTGGAAGAGATCGCCGCAGTGGACGGTATCGACATGATGCTCATTGGCACCAACGATCTCTGCAACGAGATGGGTATCACCGGCCAGTTCGACCATCCTAACGTGCGTGACGCCTTCCTGCGCACCATCGCGGCGTGCCGCAAGCACGGCAAACATGTCGGCGTCGGCGGCTTGGCATCACGGCCGGACCTGATGGCGGAATACGTCCGCCAGGGCGCGCGCTATGTATCCACCGGCACGGACCTGGCATTCCTGATCGCCGGCGCGACCGAAAAAGCAACATTCGTCCGCGACATCAAGGTGTGAGCGTGTTGCCTACCGCATAGACTTTGCAGGTCCAGCCGCGGCTCTCGCAATGCGCGAGGGCCGCGGCCTCGGCATCTTCCTGGGTGCGTTGGCTGAAAATGCTCGCGTAGTGCCCCTCACCGTCTGTCGCGAACGCTTTCTCGTAATTGCGCGTGTGGACGTAAAAGGCAAAATCAGCTGTGCCGCGCGCGTCGAGATTGGGTGGATCGGGTAACTCCGCCAGCGCTGGCACAGCGGCAATCGACTGTGTTGGCAAATGCAGCTGTTCGAGGAATTCGCTGACACGCGGCCACCAAAGTGCTGGCGCTGGCGAGAAAATCAGCGAGTGACCATCGCGGCCATATGGCGGTGCCGCATCAAATTGCGCGGGCGCGCCCACGGCCGTATATGCATCGAACATCTGCCGTGCGATCGCCGGCCCGAAGAACCCGTCGTTCTGCGCAAAGATCCACAGGCTTGGAATGTGCGTCGATCCGCCGAACTCACGCACTGTCGCGACCAGATGCTGCGGACTGCAAACCATGCCAGACGTCGGTGAACCGAGACCGCCGGAAAAATCGACAATACCCACGACGCCGGCAGGTGCATCTGTCGCGGCGGCAAGCGCTGCCAGGCCACCAAGCGAATGCCCGACGAGGACGATGTGGTTCGGGTCCACCCACGGTTCCTCCCGCAGCACCGCAAGAGCTGCCAGAATGTCCACCGCCTGGGCACGTGTTGGTTTGATATAATCGCGATCGTCACATGGCCCCGACCGCACATTGAGCGGCCCGGACGACAGACCGAAGCCGCGGCGATTGACCACCACGGCCGCGTATCCGTGCTGCGCAAACACGATGGCCGGTGACGAATAGGCCTCCGGCGCGATTCGCACCGTCGCTATGGCATCGCGTGGTAGACCGTGATTGATCATGGCCAACGGAAATCGCCCCGGTGCATCGGGCCGAGTCACCAGCGCTTCCAGCCGAGCCTTGCTGCCGTCAGGCAGCGAAACAGCAAGTTCCAGCGGTTCGCGCACGAGGCCCGGTAGTTGCGTCACGGTAGCTCGCGCACTCAGGGTGACAAACACCAGCGCAATCGCAACACCCAGTCGCAGCATCATGCGGCCGGTTCTGCAAAGTCCGCGACGCAGGCCTCGACAATCGCTTCCACCGAACCGAACACCCTCGCGCCCGCTCCCGCGAGACGCTGGGTCTTGGACGCCAGTGAGCCGGCCTCCCCCATGACAAGAGCACCGGCATGGCCCATCGAGACGCCCTCCTTCGCCTCGCGCCCGGCAATCAAGGCATAGACGGGCTTGCGCACTCCAAGACGCCGCAGCGCGTCGGCGCACTCTTCCTCCTCGCTGCCGCCGACCTCGCCGACCAGGATAATCGCCTGCGTCGGTTCGTGTGCGAAGAACACCGGCAGCAGATCGGCGAAGCGCACGCCTTTCACCGGGTCACCACCGACGCCGACCCAAATGCTCTGCCCCAGTCCTGCCTGTGCCAGGCGATAGCCGACTTCGTAGGACAGCGTCCCGCTCTTGGTCATGATCGCGAAGGGCCCTGGCCGCAAACAGACATCAGGGATGAAGCCGAGCTTCACCTCGCCCGGAATCGCCATGCCGGGCGTGGAACCGCCAATCCACGTGGCGTTCGCGCGACGAACCGCACGACCGATGCGCAGCGCGTCGTGCTGGGGAATGCCTTCCGCGATAGTCACGATCAGGCGGATGCCGGCCGCCAGCGCTTCCTCCACGGCCGCCAAAGTTTCCAGCGCCGGCGCCATGGCAACCGATGCAACGGCACCCGTTGCCAGCACCGCCGCACGGCAGTTGGCGAACACCGGCACGCCAGCCACCTCGGTCCGGTCGGTGCGTGTCGACGTTCCGCCGACGATGTTGGTGCCGTAGGTGCGCATCAGTGCAGTATGGGTGCTGCCCATCCGGCCCGTGATGCCCTGCACGATCACCGGCGTCTCGCGCGACAATGTGCCGATCATGCCGGCACCAGGGCGCGCAATGCCTCTTCCAGGTCCTCGGTGACCAATACATTGGGCTGCCGTTCCGCCAGGATGCGCTTCGCCTCTGCTGCATTGCGCCCGACCAGCCGTGCGACAACCGGCACACTCAATTGCGGGCTTTGCTCGATGCCGCTCGCCAGCAATGCGCCGAACTCCGCCAGATCCGTGATGCCGGCGAACACGTTCACCAGGACTGCACGCAACGACGGCCGCGCTGTCATCCATTCCAGCACGCGCATCAGCCGAGCCGGGCTGCCGCGCATCTGGCCGGTGCGGATGTCGCAGAAATTCAGCGGTTTCAGTCCGCGCGCCGCCATCTCATCGATCAACATCATCGAC
>DATJJM010000097.1:0-51755 GCA_035492535.1 Acetobacteraceae bacterium
GCACATCGTGCCCCACACCTTGGTGCTGCGGATCGCGTTGGCACGGGCTTCCGGATTGCTCGAGGTATCCAGTGTGCAGTCGGCATAGCGGCCGTGCGTCAGGTCCTTGATCGCAGCGACCGGATCGTTGGAGCCCGGATCGACCACTTCGTCGGCGCCAAATTCTTTTGCGCGTTCCAGCCGCTGCGGGCTGATATCCAGCGCGATGACGCGAGCCCCCATCGCCTTGGCGAATTGCGTGCCCGCCAATCCCACCGGGCCCTGGCCGAAGATCGCGAGGGTGTCGTTGCCGGACAGCCGCATCCGTCGCAGCGCCGAGTAGGCGGTACCGGAACCGCAGGCGATGGCAGCCCCCGCCGCGAATGACAACTCGTCCGGCAGCGGCACCATCGTGTTGGCCGGCACGCACAGATACTTCGCGTGCCCGCCATGCGAGTTGCTGCCATACACCTTCACCGGCACTTCCTGGCAAAGCTGCTGCCAGCCGGAACGGCAGTGATTGCACTGGGTGCATCCCTGGTAGTGGTGCACCATCACGCGCTCACCGACACGGGCTTCCTTGTCGGACACGGCGGAGCCCACCGCGACGACCACGCCACAGGGTTCATGCCCGGCGATCACCGGATCCGGGTTCTGCGGGAAGCCGGTGGCCTGGCGGGTCTGTCCCTTCGGCCGGCGGTACTGGTGCAGGTCGCTGCCGCACATGCCGGACGCCTTCATTTCCACGACCACTTCGTCCGGCCCTGGCGTCGGATCAGGGAACTCCATCAGTTCCAGTTCGCGACCGCCGGTGAACACGACACCACGCATGGTTTCCTCCTGTCGTTCGGTTGACCGATGTTAGCGCGGCGCCTCCGGCGTGGGGAACAGCAGCGGGAAGGCACTGTGAACGTGCGGCTGCGTAACCAGGGGCGCGCCGAAATGCAGGAACGACCGGTTCAGCTCTGCCAGGCTGCGCGCGCCGGCGAGCGCCATCGCCACCATCACCTCCTGCTCGAGGATTTCCAACAGGCGGTGCACACCGCGATCACCCTCGGCGGCAAGCGCATAACAATAGAGGCGGCCAACCGCGATCGCGTCGGCACCGAGCGCGATCGCCTTCACCACATCGGTGCCGCGCGAGAAGCTGCCGTCGACCATCACCTTCGCACGGCCACGCACAGCATCCATCACCTCGGGCAGGATGTCCATCGAACCGCGGCCGGCATCAAGCTGCCGCCCGCCATGGTTCGATACATAGACCACATCGACGCCATGCTCGCAGGCGATCGCTGCATCCTCGCCGGTGCCGATGCCCTTCAGGATCAGGGGAATGCTGTGCTTGTCCTTGAAGCGCTTCACATTGTCCCAGGAGAAGCTGGCCTGGAAGTTGTGGCCGGTCGCTGCCGTGCGCCATGGCTTGGCGAAACGTGCCGCGATGTCGCGCTCGCGCCGTGAATAGGCGGCCGTATCTACAGTGATGGCGAATGCGTTGTAGCCGTTGTCCACCGCGCGATGGACGTGATCGTCCACAAACGAATCATCGCCGCGCACATAAAGCTGGAAGACCTTCGGCCCGGTCACGGCCTTGGCGGTTTCCTCGAGCCCCGGCTTGGTGACCGAGCTCACGATGATCGGCACGCCGAATTCGGTGGCGCCGCGACCGGCGGTGGCCGCACCACCCGCATTGAACGACTCGAGCGAGCCGACCGGCGCCAGCATCACCGGCATCCGCATCTTCATGCCGAGGAACGTGGTGCTGGCATCCACCTTCGACACATTGCGCAGCGCGCGTGGCCGCAGCGCGATTGCGTCGAGCGCGGCGCGGTTCCGGCGCAGCGTCGTCTCACTCTCGGTCGCACCGATGAGATAGCCCCAGATATTGCTGTCCACCTTGGCCCGCGCGGCGGGAATGAATTCGTGCAGGCACTGATACTCGCCGGTGAGTTCGGTCAGGTGAACGGCGTCGGGCATTTTCTTCTCCCATCAGGTCGGCGCCATCTGGCCCGCACTGTGGGGGAACCGCAAGAGGCGGATCAGGCCGGCATCGGCTCCGGTGTTCCGGTCAACGGCTTGGCCTCGCGGGTCTCCGGCAACAGGAGCCAGATCACCAGCAGAGCAACAAAGCCGACCAGGGCCAGGCCGAAAAACGCCATTGGCGCACCGAGCGTGTAAGCCACCCAGCCCGCCGCCGTCGTGCTGAGCGTGGCTCCGAGGCCGCCAGCAAGCGCCAAGGAGTTGATGCCGAAATTCAGGAAGCCGCTCCGGCGAGTCACGTCGGCGGCAATCAGCGGCACCATCAGGCCAAACACGGCACCACTGACGCCATCCAGGACCTGGATCATGACCAGGGGAACCGCGTCCGGCAGCGTCATGAACAGCAGGCTGCGGATCGGCAACGCCAGGAAACCCACCAACAGAACCGGACGGCGCCCGACGCTTTGCGCCAGGCGGCCGACCAGCGGCGAGAATAGCGCGACGACAATCTGTGGCACGATGATGGCGGCAGATACGACCAGCCCGGCGCGGCCACTGCGTTTTGCCAGCTCGCTCAAGGCAAGCTGCAGCATGGCGGCATTGCTGAAATTGAACAGCACAGCGCCGATCACGAACACCACGAAGGGCGGTTCGTCGAATATATGCCAGGGACGGTGCTGCCGGCGCAGGCGTTCGGTCGGATGCAGGACAGCCGAGTGGTCATCCTCGGGCACGCGATCGCTGTTGCGAAACAGCGGCAGAACCACGAGCGCCGGCAGCACGAGCAGCAACGCGGCGACGAATACGGCGCGATTGGAGATGTAAGAGGCGAGAAGACCCAGAAGACCGGCGGCAACAGCATTGCCGATCGAGGCGTAACGCGCGTTGACCCCCAACTGCTCGCTGAACCGCGCCTGCCCGCACAGCACGAGCGTGAGGGCGGCAATGGCCGGCGTGAGGATACAACTCGCCAGCGAGTGGATGATCTGCGCCGTGATGACCGGTCCGCGCGACGGCGTTGCCACCATGATCCAGGCGCTGAACCCAAGCAGGACGAGGCCGATCAGATTGGCGAAGCGCTTCTGGTGGATCAGGTCCACGAGGCCTCCGGCCGGCAATTGCAGGGCGAAGACCGCGATGGTGCCGATACTGAGGGCAAAGCCGATATCGGCCGTGTTCCAGCCCTGCTCGATCAGATAGACGGACAGAAACGGCCCGAACCCGGTCTGCACCGCTGCCGTGAACAGGTTCAGGGTGTTGAGCCCGAGGGCGCAGCGATAGGCGAGCATAGGGTGTCTGGTGCCGTTTCCGAGGTTTGCGTTCTTGGATTAAAGCACCCTCGCAGGAATGGGAGCCGGCATTCAACCCCCTTCCATGCCGAGGACCGGACAGACACCCTGCCCGGCCCCCATGAACGCGAAATGTGACGCGAAGATCAGTCGCCGACAGCGCGCAGCAGCGGCATGGCCGGCTCGCACAGCTCGGCATAGAGATCCAGGTAGTCCTCGGCCATCCGCCGTGCGGTGAAGCGGCGGTCGAATGTCGCCCGCACTGTCGCGCGATCGAGCTCGCCCAGGCGATCGACCGCGGCGATGGCGCTCGCCTCGTCATGCACGATGAATCCGGAGACGCCGTCGTCGATGACCTCGGGCACCGAGCCGCGATTGAACGCGATGACCGGCGTGCCGCAGGCCATGCTCTCGATCATCACCAGGCCGAATGGTTCCGGCCAGTCGATCGGGAATAGCAGCGCATGCGCGCCGGACAGGAAGTCAGGCTTCTGCGCGTCGTTGATCTCGCCGATGAACTCGACCCATGGGCTCGCATCGATCAGCGGCTTGATCTCGTTCTCGTAGTATTTCTTGTCCGCGTTATCGACCTTGGCGGCGACCCTCAGTTTCATGCCCGCCGCGCCGGCGATGCGGATTGCCTTATCCAGGCCCTTTTCCGGTGATACGCGTCCCAGGAAGGCCAGATAGCCGGGCTTGACCGGCTGCGGGGTGAGCAGGTCCGCCGGCATGCCGTGGTGCACCGTGCGGATCCAGTTCAGGCGCGGGATCGGCCGCCGCTGGCTGTCGGAGATCGACACCATCGGCGCGTCGAACAGCTCGTAGACATCCTTGAATTCCGGGATGTCGAGCCGGCCATGCAGCGTGGTGAGGAACGGCGTCTTCTGGCGGCTGAACAACGAGAGCGGGAAATAGTCAGTATGGAAGTGCAGCACATCGAAGTCTTCCGCGCGGCGATAGATCAGCTCCATCATGCGCATATAGATCGCGATCCAGTCCACGACGGTCGGATCGAGACGCAACGCCTGATCGCGCATCGGCGCGAGCCTGGCGGACGTGACGGAATCCCCGGATGCGAACAGGGTCACGTCATGACCCATCGCCACCAGCTCCTCGGTCAGCGAATAAACAACGCGTTCAGTGCCACCGTACAGCTTGGGCGGCACCGCTTCGAAAAGCGGAGAGATCTGAGCAATACGCATGAAAGCGGCCCCGGTTTTTCTATGGGTTCACAAGTAACCAGCTCGGCTTTACTGACACTTGACTTATGCAGAGGCCGCGCTTAATCACAGTGTTGTTATAGGATGTGAATGTGGCGAAAAATCGGCGGGTTTCCTGCGGTAAACAGCCTCTGGACCAGGTGAAATGACGACAATTACGGCAGAAATTAGGCGCGACGTGACGGAGAGCGACGCGACGGAGAGTTTCGAGGCGCCACGCCTCCGCGCTCATCCGCTCGGCTTCATGTGGCACTACGTGCGGCGCCATCCCTTGGGTCACGCCACGGTCTTTGTATCGGTTATGGTTGCGGTGGCCTGCGCAGTCTCCGTTCAGTACGGTCTGAAGAATCTGATCGATGTGATCTCCGCCGGACCCGGCAAGGCACAGGGTCTGTGGACGGCGTTTGCCGTGCTGTGCGGGCTGGTCGCGGCCGACAGCCTGCTGTGGCGTGTCGCCGGCTGGGCCGGCGCCTATACATTTGTGGCCGTGACCGGCGATATCCGGCGCGACCTGTTCGGACATCTGTCCGGACACTCGCCCAGCTATTTTTCCGAACGCCTGCCGGGCGCGCTGGCCAGCCGGATCACCGCCACCTCAAACGCCGCCTTCACAATAGAGAACACCGGATCGTGGAACGTGGTGCCGCCGGTCGTGGCGGTGGTCTGCTCGATCGGGTTCATCTCCTTTGTCAACTCGGCGATGGCCGCCACGCTGGTCGGCGCTTCAGCGGCCCTTGGCGCACTCATCTTCTACCTGGCCAAGCACGGCACGCCGTTGCACCGGTCATTCGCCTCCAAGGCGGCAGCGGTGGACGGCGAACTGGTGGACGTGGTCAGCAACATGTCGGTGGTCCGCGCGTTCGGCGCGATGTTCCGCGAGCAGCGGCGCATCGGCAGCACCATCGGCGTCGAGATGGGAGCGCGCCGCACCAGCCTGATTTATCTTGAACGGCTCCGGTTGATCCACGCGGTCATCACCGCAGGGCTGATCGCCGGGATCGTCGCCTGGGGCCTGATGCTGTGGCAGGATGGCCAGGCGACGGTCGGCGACCTTGTGCTGATCACGTCGCTCTCCATCGGCATCCTGCATTGCACGCGAGACCTCGCCGTGGCGCTGGTGGACCTGACCCAGCACGTCGCGCGCCTGGAGGAAGCCATCGGTTCATTGCTGATCGAGCACGAGCTGCCCGACCGCGCCGATGCGAAGCCACTGGTGCCCGGACCCGGCGAAGTGGTGTTCGATCACGTCGGCTTTGCTTACCCGGGACGCGCGGCCGTGCTGCGCGACTTCGACCTGACCATCCAGAAAGGCCAGCGCGTCGGCCTCGTCGGCTCCTCCGGCGCAGGCAAGTCAACGGTGCTGGCCCTGCTCCAGCGATTCTATGATGTGCATGGCGGCAGCATCACGATCGATGGCCAGGATATCCGCGATGTGACGCAGGAGAGCCTGCGCGCCGTCATGTCGATCGTGCCGCAGGACGTCAGCCTGTTCCATCGCACGGTGCTGGAGAACATTCGCTACGCCCGCCCCGATGCGCCGGAAGCGGATGTGCTGGCCGCCGCCGAAATGGCGAACTGCCGCGAGTTCATCGAGGCGCTGCCGGATGGTTTCGCCACCATGGTGGGCGATCGCGGCGTGAAGCTCTCCGGCGGGCAGCGGCAGCGTCTGGCCATCGCGCGGGCCCTGCTGAAGGATGCGCCGATCCTGCTGCTCGATGAGGCCACCAGCGCGCTGGACAGCGAAAGCGAACGAGCCATCCAGGAAGCACTGGACCGGCTGATGCATGGGCGGACGACGATCGCCATCGCGCACCGATTGGCGACATTGAAGAGCTTCGACCGGATCATCGTGATGGATCGCGGCCGGATCGTGGACGATGGGCCGCCGACAGAACTCGCCCTGCGCCCAGGCCCCTACCGCGACATGCTGCGGAAGCAGCAGTTCGCCGAGCCCATGCAGGAGGCGGCATAGGCCCTTACCCCCGGGTCGCGCTTCATCTGACATCAAAGCGTCACGTGCCGTCGCACTGATTTTGTGGCCACTTTGACCGCTGTCAGCCCGCCAACCTGGCCGCCAAGGCCAGGCGATGGCGGCCGCACGGTGGGGAAGAGTGGAACCGCAAATGCCCGATCTCGTACAGTCGGCGCCGGCAGTCGTGGGCGCAAAGACCGTTCAGGAGTATATCGACGAACTGCCCCGTTGGCCCGACGGCACCTCGCTGAAATCAACGCCCATGACGGGCATGCAGTGGCGCATCTGGACGCTCGCGGCGTTCGGCAAGTTCTTCGAGGGGTTCGTCGTCTTCATGGGCGGCGTGACGGTGCCGCTGATCAACCGCGAATTCCACCTTGCTGCCGCCGAGGCGGGCCTCGTCACTTCGGCGAGCCTCGCGGGCATCCTTGTCGGCACCATCACGCTCGGCGGCCTCGCGGACCATTTTGGCCGCAAGCGCATGTTCATTGCCGAGATGGTCATCTTCTGCCTGTTCCTTGCCCTGCTGATCATGGTCCAGGGGTTTGTGTCGCTGGTGATCTGCCTGTTCGGCGTCGGCATGGCGCTTGGCTGCGACTATCCGACCGCGCACATGATCATCTCGGAGAACATCCCGAGCCTCTCGCGCGGTAAGCTGGTGCTCGGCGCCTTCGCCTTCCAGGCGATCGGCGCCATGTGCGGCATCGCCGTTGGCGCCGCCGTGCTCATGATCGACCCGGAGCTCGATGCCTGGCGATGGATGTACGCGACCGCGCTGGTGCCGGCCGTGCTCATCACCATCGGCCGCTTCTACATCACCGAAAGCGCCAACTGGCTCATCGTGCGTGGTGCGCACGACGCGGCAGAGAAGGCCGTGACACGCCTCCTCCAGCGCACGCCGCGCTACCCGCAGGAGGTGGCTCTCGTCCGCAATGTCGCGCACGAGACGAGCTCATCATCAAAATCCTTCATGGCGCTGTTCAACAAGGACAACCGCCGTGCCACCATCTTCTCCTCGGCGCCGTGGTTCCTCCAGGATCTCGGCACGTACGGCATCGGGGTGTTCACCCCCACCATGATCGCGGCCGCACTTGGCAGCGGTCCGGATAAGATCCGCAGTCCCGCCGACCTGATCGCAAGCGGCATCCATTCAGCGCAGGCGGCAGCGCTCACGACCTCGCTGCTCATCGTCGGCATCATCTTCGCGATTGCGCTCGCCGATAAATACGGACGTATCCTCCTGCAAGCCGTCGGCTTCATCGGCTGCGCCATCGGACTCGTCATCGCCACGCTGTCGATCGATGCCACGGGGCCGATGCAGCTGTACCTGATCATGGCCGGCGTGATGTTCTTCAACTTCATGACCAATGTCGGTCCGAACGCGCAGACCTACCTGCTTGCTGGCGAAGTGTTCCCGACCGAGGTGCGCGGCATGGGCGCAGGCTTCGCGGCAATGATCGGCAAGGTCGGCGCGGTCGCCACCACTTTCGGCTTCCCGATCCTGCTCGACTCCATGGGAACCCGCACACTGCTTTACGTGCTCGCCCTCACCTCGGTGCTGGGCGCTGTCGTGACCTGGGCCTACCGCATCGAGACGACCGGGGTGAATCTCGACGAGATCGGGCGCGTTCCCCAAGGGGCACATTGATAGGGGGCGCACTGATGACCAGCAACCTTCGCCGCGCGATCACCGGGGCTGCCCTTGGCATCGGCTTCGCGATCTCTGCCGCCAACGCGGACAGCATCACGATCAACGAAACCGGCTCAACGCTTCTGTACCCGCTCTTCAAGGCCTGGATCGACGGCTACAAGAGCGTCGCGCCAGACGTCGTACTCACAGCGGCCAGCACCGGTTCCGGCGTCGGTATCGACTCGGCGCTCGGCGGCACCGTTCGTATCGGCGCCTCCGACGCCTATCTCTCCGACGAGGTCGCGGCGCATAATCCTGAGATCCTGAACATCCCGCTCGCGATCTCCGCGGTCGCCATCAACTACAATCTGCCCGGTCTCAATGGCGCGGCCATCAGGATCAGTGGCCCGGCGCTTGCGGCCATCTATTCCGGAGGCGTGACCGAGTGGGACGATCCGAAGATCAAGGCGCTGAATCCAGGCGTGGAGCTTCCCCATCAGGCCATCATTCCGGTCCGGCGTGCCGATGCATCCGGCGACACGTTCGTATTTACCCAATTCCTGGATTTCTCGGCCGAGAGCTGGGAAGACAATCCGGGCTATGGCACCGATATCCCCTGGCCCAAGGTCGCGGCGGAGAAAACCGCACCCGGCAATGACGGCGTCATCGCGACGCTAGCCGCCACGCCTTACGCGATCGGCTATGCCGGCGTCAGCTACGCCGGCGAGGTTGCCAAGGCAAAGCTCGGCACGGCCGTGGTTGAGAACCAGGCAGGCAAGTTCGTCCTCGCCTCGCGGCAGGCGATCGCCGATGCCGCCGCCCAGCTCGACCCGCGCACGCCTCCCTATGAGCGCATCAGCCTCGTGTATGCACCGGGCGACACCAGCTACCCGCTGGTCAACTATGAATACGCCTTGGTGTCGAAAACGCAGCCAAACACCGCGACGGCCGACGCGGTGCGGTCGTTTCTGATCTGGGCGATTTCGGCGACCGGCGGCAATGGCGACACTTACCTCACGCCCGTCGGATTCATCCCGCTGCCTGATTTCATCCGCGGACTGAGCCAGGCGCAGATCAAGCAGATCAGGTGACGCTTGTACGCAATCCGGCAGCAAAGTCGGTGCTAAACCGCCACGTATCAGACACAGTCATGTGATCCGATCCTTCCGGAAGGTGAGGATCCCGAGGGATGTCGCGGCTTGTTGTCGTCTCCAATCGTGTGGCGCCGATCACGGAAGGTGAACCCACAGCCGGCGGCCTCGCTGCCGGCGTGCTGGATGCACTGAAGCAGCAGGGTGGCCTGTGGTTTGGCTGGAGCGGTGAAGTCACTGACGACGCCGCGTCGCCCGCACACGTTGAACGCACTGTCGGGCCGATCACGCTGTATACGATCGATCTGTGCCGGCGCGACTACGACGCATATTACCGCGGCTTCGCCAACGGCACGCTATGGCCGACCCTGCACTACCAGATCAGCCACGCCCGTTTCTCCTGGGAGGATTTTTCCGGCTATCGCCGTGTCAATGCGGTGTTTGCCGAGGCGCTGGCGAAGCTGGTGCGGCCGGACGACATGATCTGGGCACACGACTACCATCTGCTCGGCCTGGCCGAGGCCCTGCGCAAACTCGGGCTGCGCAACCGCGTCGGCCTGTTCCTGCACACGCCCTTCCCCGCCCCCGGCGTTTTCATGACCATGCCGGCGCATGCCGAGCTGATCCGTGCGATGTGCCAGTTCGACCTGCTCGGGTTTCAGACGGAAGACGACATGACTGCGTTCACCGATTACGTGGAACGCCACGCGCCGGCGCTGGAGACCAGAACCGGGGTGTATCCGATAGGCGTGCATGTCGATGACGTCCGCCGCGAGGCAGAGGCGCCGGCACATCAGAACGACGCAACCCGGCTGCACGAAAGTCTGCTCGGACGACCGTTGATCCTCAGTGTCGACCGGTTGGACTACTCAAAGGGCCTCCGGCAGCGGTTCATCGCCCTGGAGCGATTCTTTGAAAAGCACCCGCAGCACCAGGGCAACGTGGTGTTCATGCAGATCGCCCCACCGTCGCGCGGCGACATCGAGACCTATCGCGAGATCCGCCACGCACTCGAAGCGGAAGCCGGCCGGATCAACGGCCGCTTCGCCGAGGTGGACTGGATGCCGCTCCGCTACCTCAACCGCGGCTTCGCCCGCAGCGCATTGATGCCATTGTACGCCGAGGCTCAGATAGGCCTCGTGACGCCCCTGCGCGACGGCATGAACCTGGTGGCGAAGGAGTATGTCGCGGCACAGAACCCAGCCGATCCTGGCGTGCTGGTCCTCTCGCAATTCGCCGGCGCCGCGCGCGAACTCGACGCCGCGCTGATCGTCAATCCTTACGATGAAGCCGGCGTCGCGACGGCGCTCGATCGCGCGCTCGCCATGCCCTGCGACGAACGCCAGGAGCGGCACCGGTCGATGCTGTCGGTAATGCGGCGCAATAGCCTGGATGCCTGGCGCGACCGGTTCGTGGCTGATCTCGCTACTTGATCTTGCCGCGCCCCGCGATACGCCAGATCGCGTCAATCCTGCCGTTGCGCACCGCGACGATCTCCTCGTGCAGGTGCACCGTCGTGTCGCCGTAGCCGACAACCAGCTCCACCTTGTCACCGATACGCGGCAGGTCATTCGGTTCGGCGAGATCGATTGTGCCATGTTCCGCCGACAGCCTTACCTGCGTCGCGTTCAGCCCGATCGGCTCGGGCGCCGCCGCATCGCTGCTCATCGCCTTCTTGCCGGCATCGATGATCACGCGCGTGGGCGTCGGCCGGCTCGTCACCGTCGCCAGAAGCGTCAGCGCCTGCGGGAAATCCAGATGGTAGTGGGTGCGATAATGCACGTCGCTGAAGATGATCCCGCCTGCCTCGATCTCCGTCACCCCAGGCTGCTGAGCGCAATAGGGGAACGTGCCGGTCCCACCGCAGCTTACGATCTCGACGGGCAGCCCGGCGTTGCGGCAGGCGTCCGCGCTGTCCGTCAACAGCTTGACCGCATCCCCGACGGCACGCGCCTTCTCCGCAGGGTCGGCAATGGTGACGGCATGGCTCTCCCAGCTCGTGACGCCAACAAACCGCAGACCTGGTGTATCGGCGATCACCCGCGCCAGCGCCACCACTGGTGCGCCTGGCTGTACACCTGCGCGGTGCATGCCGATATCCACCTCGATAGCGACCCGCAACGTCCGGCCAGTGCCATGCATCGCCGCCGAGAGCTGCTCGATATGCGCAATGCTGTCCACGGTCACGATCGGTTCGGCAACCGCCGTCAGAGCCGCGAGGCGTTGTGTCTTGGCTGCCCCCACGATCTGGTTGTGGATCAGAATGTCGCGGACACCGTGCTCGGCCAGCACTTCGGCCTCGCCCAGCTTGGCGCACGTCATGCCGATGGCGCCGGCCGCCAGCTCTTTCTGGATGATCTCGGGAGTCTTCTGTCCCTTGGTGTGCGGTCGCCAGCTCACTCCATTGGCGCGGCAGGTGTCCGCGACACTGCGGATATTCGCTTCCATCAGATCCAGATCGACCAGCAAGGCTGGTGTATCGACAGCGGTCTTTGGTTGGCCGATCAGCGAACCCGGCATGGAGCGCTCCTTTCCTGGAGACGGAGTGATCCTATGACACTCGCGGCAACCCCGGCTAGCCGCCACGCAATGACAGGGCCGGCGACCTCCGCTAAGCTCGGGCCAAATACCCAGGAGCCGTCCCATAATGAACATAACGCCCGCACACCCGGTATTCGCCGGCGAAGTCTCCGGCATCGACATCACCCGGCCGCTCTCGCGTGATCAGGTCGCCGCCGTCGAGGCCGGCATGGATCGCTACGCCGTGCTGGTGTTTCACGACCAGGCGCTCACCGATGAACAGCAGCTCGAGTTCAGCCGCAATTTCGGCGAGCTGGAGGTGACGCTTGCCGGCCAGATGGCGAAGCCGGAGGATCGCCGTCTGGGCGATCGGCTCGAACTTGGCGACATCTCCAACCTGACCGCGCGCAACGCCATCCGCGAGCGCGACGACAGGTCCCGGATGTACGCGCTGGCCAACCGGCTGTGGCACTCGGATGCGTCGTTCCGCGCGATCGGCGCTGGCTATACGCTACTGCACGGACGGGTCATTCCCGGCAAGGGCGGCAACACGGAGTTCGCCGACATGCGCGCCGCCTACGATGCGCTGGACGATGCAACGAAGGCGGAAATCGAAGACCTGGTCTGCGAGCATTCCATCGTATTTTCGCGCGAGCAGATCGGTTTTGCCGACTACGCGCCGGGCAATGAAGACCGGCTGCGCCCCGTGCGCCATCGGCTGGTGATCACCCACCCGGTGACAGGGCGCAAGTCGCTCTATCTGTCATCGCATATCGGCGGCATTGTCGGCTGGCCGGTGCCTGAGGCACGCGCCTTCATCCGCGACCTGGCAGAGCACGCGACGCAGCGGCAGTTCGTCTATTCGCATGCATGGCGCGTGGGCGACCTGGTGATGTGGGACAACCGCACCGTGATGCACCGGGCGCGCCGCTTCGACGACCTCAAGGAAGTGCGCGATCTGCGGCGCACGTCGATCAAGGGCACAGGACTGGAGGTCGGGCAGGCGAAGGCCGCCTGAACCACCATGCCGGTAACGATCACATCGCTGAATCCCCTCTTCGTCGGGGAGGTGTCCGGCGTCGATCTCACCCAGCCTTTGACGCACGATGATGTGGCTGGGATCGAAGCCGGCATGGATCGCCACGCGGTCCTGGTGTTCCGCGACCAGCGGCTGACCGACGAGCAGCAACTCGCGTTCAGCCGCCATTTCGGCGAGCTGGAGGCCACCCGCGGCACCGGCATCAGCAAGCCGGGCGAACTGCGGCTGGATCCGGCGTTCGCCGACGTGTCCAACCTCGATACCAACAACCAGCCGCTGGCGCGCGACAATCGGCGGCGGCTGTACAGCCTCGGCAACCGGCTGTGGCACTCCGACAGTTCGTTCAAGGCGGTGCCGGCGACATACTCGATCCTGTCCGGGCGCGTCGTGGCGGACAAAGGCGGCGAGACCGAGTTCGCCGACATGCGCGCCGCCTACGATGCGCTGGATGACGCGGTGCGGGCCTCGATCGAGGACCTGGTCTGCGAACACTCGCTGCAATACTCGCGCGAACAGCTCGGGTTTGATCTCACGCCGGAGGAACGCGCCACCATGCGCCCTGTGCGCCAGCGTCTTGTGCGCACGCATCCGGTGACGGGGCGGAAGTCGCTGTACCTCGCGTCACATATCGGCACCATCACCGGCTGGCCGGTGCCGGAGGCGCGCGCCTTCATCCGCGACCTGACCGAACACGCCACGCAGCCGCGTTTTGTGTATACGCACCGATGGCGCCCATGGGACCTGGTGATGTGGGACAACCGCCAGGTCATGCATCGCGTACGCCGCTACGACGAATCGAAGCCGCGTGACATGCGCCGCACAACGGTCGCCGGCACCGTCATGACGGTGGCGCAGGCAGCCTGAAGGGAGACCGCCATGGCGATCAGCATCCGTCAAATCACGCCTGTGTTCGCCGGCGAGGTATCGGGCGTTGACATCACACGGCCGCTCTCACGCGAGGACGTGGCGGCGATCGAAGCGGGCATGGACCAATACGCGGTACTGGTCTTCCGCGACCAGCATCTGACTGACGACACGCAGCGCGCATTCACGCGGAATTTCGGTTCACTGGAGTCATCGCCGGGCGGCCATATCGCGACGGCGGCGGAGCGGCGGCTGCCGCTCGACATGCAGGACGCCTCCAACCTCGACAAGGAGCAGAAGCCGCTGGCGCGCGACGATCGGCGGCGGATGTTCAATCTCGGGAACCGGCTGTGGCATTCGGATAGTTCGTATCGTGCAGTGCCGGCGAAGTACTCGCTGCTGTCGGGGCGTGTCGTCGTCGATCGCGGCGGTCACACCGAATTCGCCGACATGCGGGCAGCGTATGACGCGCTGGATGATGCGACGAAGGCCGAGATCGAGGAGCTGGTCTGCGAGCACTCACTGATGTTCTCGCGTGGCACGCTCGGCTTCACCGAACTCAACGACACGGAGCGCGCAATGTTCCGGCCGGTGCGTCAGCGCCTGGTCCGCGTGCATCCGGTGACGGGGCGCAAATCGCTGTTCCTTTCGGCGCATTGTGGCGGGATTGTCGGCTGGCCGGTGCCCGAGGCACGCGCGTTCCTGCGCGATCTCGCGGAACATGCGACGCAGCCACAGTTCGTCTATTCGCACAAATGGCGGCAGTGGGACCTGGTGATATGGGACAATCGCCAGACCATGCATCGGGTCACGCGATTCGATGAGACACAGGTGCGGGATATGCGGCGGACCACTGTCGTGGGTGACACGATGACCGTCGCGCAGGCAGCCTGACATACAGTAGCTCGGTGCCGCCTATTGGCGCCGCACGAACGTCCCCCAACCGGTGCTGTCGAAGAACTCGACATCGACTTTGTCCGCGTGGTCGCGCGCCTTCATGGTGAATGTGACCTTGGAGATTGAGCCGTCATTGGCATTCTCGCCGGAGGGAGCGAACGTGAATACATCACCATCCCAATGAGCCAGCTTGTATTCGGTGTGTTTGGGGCCGAGCAGCAACACCAATGAGCCTCCGCGCTGCTCCACGACGAGGTCGCCGAAGTAGTCATTGTGATAGGTGCCCGCGTAGCCGTCCGGTCGTCGGGCGGGAGCTGCGTGTTCGGGCGCTGATTTGCCGACGAGCGACCCTGTTGGCGCGGACATCGGCTTCATCAGCGCTCCGTAGCCGGCAAGCCAGTCCCGGGTGACCACACCGAACTGAACGAGATCGGCAAAGTCCATACCCAATGCTTCGACGGCGCCAATGGGTGCGGCGTTGCTGAGCACGGTGATGCCGAGACCGAGCGATGGGATCATCACGAAATTCGTGGCCGCACCCAGGGCGAATGCGCCGGAGTGGCTCAGAGACACCCGACCTGATGCCAGGGTGCCAACATTGAACCCATATCCATAGAAGCTGGCGCGCGCGGCAGGCGCCTGCGACGGTGCGGACACGATCTGCGCCGTGATTGCCGGCAGCAAAGCGTTCGCTGCGACAACGCGCTTGCCGTCGAACATGCCGCCCTGAAGGACCATGGACATCCATCGCGCCATATCGTTGGCCGATGAACTCACACCACCCGCTGGCGATTGCGCATCAGGCTCGCGCTGGTATTTCGCCTCATATGTGCCGTTGACCAATACGTGTCCTGCGGCACGGTTCGGCCGGCCAATGAAATCCTTATAGCGCGAACTCGTGGAGGTCATGCCGAGAGGCGCATAGAGCACCTGTTCCGACAATGTCGCCCAGTCGGTGTGTGACGCGGCGGCAGCCGCATCAGCGCCGGCGGTCAGTCCGAAATTCGTATAGGCATACTCGTCGCGGAACGAGTGCAGCCTGACGAAGCGAAGCCGGCGCAGCACCTGATCGCGATCATAGCCAAGATCCTCGAGTTCATCGCCTGCATGATCAGGCAGGCCTGAGCGGTGCGCGAACATATCGCCGATCGTGACGTGGGTGGTGATCCAGGGATCATTCAGTGCGAACCACGGCAGGTACTTATGCACAGGTGTGTCCCATGCGACGGTGCCGATCCCCACCTGATGTGCCACCATCGTCGCGGCCAGCGACTTCGATAACGATGCGATCTGGAAGACTGTATCGGCGTTCACAGCATCCGTTGTCCCCACGCGCCGGACACCGAACCCGTCCGCATACACAGTCCTGCCGTCACGCACGACCGAGATTGCCAGGCCAGGAATATGCGTGCGGGCCAGCATGTCTTTCGCGAGGTCGGGCAGTTTCGCGATCGCGGCGTCGATCTGCGCTGGCGACACGACGTTGGCTGTTGCCTCAGGTGGCGACACTGACGGATCGATTGGATTGGCTGGCTGGCCGGCAGCGACAAGCGGCATCGTCAGTATTGCACTTGCCGTCGCAGTCAGCAGGATAAGACGCAGCGCTTGCATGGCCGTCCTCTATATCGCGACCGAAGCAAACGACGAACGGAAGGAAATGTCGATGACAGACAATCCACGCTGGACCCGCCGACCCGCCGGCTCCACCTGGGGCGACTTCGGTGCCGACGATGAACGTGGCCGGCTCAATCTGCTGACGCCACAGAAGGTGTTGCAAGGCATTGCCGAAGTGAAAACCGGCAAGACCTTCTGCCTGTCATTGCCGCTCGACTATCCGGGCGGCGCGATCCTGTCGCCGCGCCGTCATCCGCCGGTGTTGAAGCCCACGATGCGCGGCGACAAGCCGAACATGAATTACCCGTTGCGCTGCGACGATCCCACTGCCACAGACATCGTCTGCGACGATCAGGTGATCCTGACGCTGCAATACTCCACACAGTGGGATTCGCTGGCGCATGTCGGCCAGATGTTCGACGCCGATGGCGACGGCAAGCCAGAGGACGTGTTCTACAACGGCTACCGCGCCGGCCGCGACATCATCGGTCCTGCGTTCTACGACGCGCAGGGAAACATGACCCCCTGCGACGAACCGCAGGGCGCGCGGCATCTCGGCGTGCAGAACATGGCCGAGTCATGCATGCAGGGCCGCGGCGTGCTGATCGACCTCGAGGCACATTTCGGCCGCACCGGGCACATCGTCAGCTACGATGAGCTGATGGAGATCATGCGCAAGGACAACGTCGTGGTCGAACCCGGCGATTTCGTGCTGTTCCGTACCGGCTTCGCCGAAATGCTGCTGGAGATGAACAAACAGCCGGACCGCGAGAAGCTGATGGCCGGCACCTGCGGCCTCGACGGGCGCGATCCGAAGCTCCAGCAATGGGTGACCGACAGCGGCGCCGTGGCACTGATCTCCGACAACTTCGCGGTGGAGAGCATGCCGGCGCGGCCATGCATGGACGATGTGTGTGCGACGCTGCCGCTCCACGCGCACTGCCTGTTCAAGCTGGGCTGCTATCTCGGCGAGATGTTCTACCTGACGGAGTTGGCGGACTGGCTGCGCGCCAACAAGCGCAACCGCTTCCTGTTCACCGGCCCGCCGCTGCGGCTGCCCGGTGCCGTCGGTTCCCCTGCGACACCGGTGGCGACCGTCTAGGTCAGCGTCCCGCCGGACAGGTCGTTGGTCTTCTGGTTCAGGCTCTCGATCAGGGCCTGGGCGCCGCCACGCGCCACCAGCCGGCGGAAGTCGGAGCGCTGCACCGCGACCCGGCTGATCGAGCCATCGGCCAGCACATCGACGGCCTTCCACGCGCCACCGACATTGCGCATGACGTAGTCCAGCTCGTGCGTTTCGCCGGACGCGGAGATGATCTTGGTCTGCGCAAGCTGCTCGCCATTCGGCAGGCTCTTCGTATCGGGCTCAACCTCAAAATGCTGACCGGTGAAATTGTCGAAGTTGCTGACGTAGTTCGCCAGCGTATAGCGACGGAATGCCACCTCCAGCGTGGACTGCTGATCGGAGCCCAGGCTCGACCAGGTTGGCCCCACCGAGACCTGTAGAACCACAGGCAGGTCGAACACCCGGTCCACCACCGGCGCCAGCGTATTGAAGCGCTGCTGGAACGGCGCACTGTGGCCCGCCTTCATGATGCTGATCAGCGCGTCGCATAGCGTGCGAATGGGCGCGACAGCCCCGGAATCCGCCATCGTTCGTCGCGTTGCGACGACGGCGGAACCGACCGAAGCCACAACCATCATGCACCAACGCCGGCGGCCAATCGAGGCAAACGGCATGCTATGTCCCTCGTGTTAACTGTCTGCGCGGCCGGGCGCGAACCGGCACGCTTATCCCGTGGACATCATTGCGGTCAACACGGGCACACCGATGGCAGAAATGTGCTCTCTGCGGTCGCGGATGCACGATAGAGCACCCCAAATATGTTCACGATGGCGTGGCTGCCAGTGGCAACGGACAATCAGTCATCAGCGTGTTACTGAAAGCATTCAAATCGGGGCGAACCCGGAGAGGAGTTCGGTGTGTCTTTGCAAAGTGCGGTGCTGGCGGGCGCCGACACGCTGGCGAACGCGGCAGGCCTCCTGCGGCGGCCGCTGGAAGCGGATGACCTGTTGTCGCTCGCACGCCGGCGGAGCGGGCTCAGCGACTTCGGCGACCAGGCGTTCATCGATCCGCTGCGCCGGCTGCTGGCCGCCTGTTCCGAAGAGGCGTCACTCAGTCTTGTCGGCAGGATGGCGACACGGTGGGACACGGTTCGGTTCCTTAATAACCTGTTGAAATTCCACGATATGGAAGGCCGCGATCGGGAGATTCTCCAACAGCCGATCAAGCAGCCAATCTTCATCACCGGTCTGCCGCGCACGGGAACGACATTCCTGCACCGCCTGTTGATGGAGGATCCGGAGAACCGGGCGCCGACTGTCTGGCAAACCATCTACCCCTACCCGACAACGCGTGGACGCGATCGGCGGCCGGCCATTGTTGCGCGCCAACTGCGCGCCTTCGAGCGGCTGGCGCCGGAGTTCCGGGGGCTGCACCCGCTGGACGCGACCTCGCCGCAAGAGTGCAGCGAGATCACCGCCCATGCGTTCCAGAGCCTGCGCTTCGATACCACCTACCATATCCCGAGCTATCGACGCTGGCTCGATCAGGCCGGTCACCTGGAGGCGTATCGCTTTCACCGCCGCTTCCTCCAGCATTTGCAGCAACAGGCGCCGGGCGGCCGCTGGGTCCTGAAATGCCCGGACCATCTGTTCGCGCTGGATGAGATCCGCACGATCTATCCCGATGCACGGATGGTGTTCGTTCACCGTGACCCCGTGAAGGTGCTGCTGTCAGTCGCGAAGCTGACCGAGGTGGTGCGGCGACCGTTCACCCGGCACCTGGACCCCCGCGCGATCGGCCGCCAGGAAAGCAGCCGCTGGCAGGATGGCGCCGAGCGCATGATCGCCACCGGCGATGACGCCGGCCTGCCCAATCCAGTCTGCCACGTGCACCATACGGCGCTCGTCGCCGATCCGGTTGGAACCGTCACGGCGCTTTATCGGCACTTCGGACTGGACATCAGGCCGGATCACGTCGCCAGCATCCGCAAGTACACCGCCGAGCGGCCGCGTGGCGGTTATGGTCCGCGGCAGTATCGTTTCGAGGATCATGGGCTGGATGGCGCGTTGGAGCGGGAGAAATTCCAGCCGTACATGGTGCGATTCGGGATTGAATCCGAGGATGCGGGCGAGCGCCGCAGCACACCAAAGCCTCGCAACTCAAATGCGTCGTTCGCCGAGACTTCGCGTCGGTCTGTATAGGCTCGAATCCATCACGGAGTTTCCCAAGCGATGCAGGGGCGGGCGGCATGCTGCGTCGTGCCCCTGCTGCTCGGAATGGACTTGTTGTGGAGCCGATCCCGGCCGCCTGGATCGGGGCGCAAACCGGCCTAGATCTGCCAGAACGGCTTGTTGGCCTCGTATTCGGCCTCGGCACGACTGACGCCGATATCCTTCAGCAGATACGAGTCGAGGTCGGCAATGCGCTGGCGCGAGTGATGGCGCCGCCAGGCCGCGCGGACCTGATCC
Organism: Acetobacteraceae bacterium; assembly: GCA_035492535.1. Taxonomy (GTDB): domain Bacteria; phylum Pseudomonadota; class Alphaproteobacteria; order Acetobacterales; family Acetobacteraceae; genus JAMXLO01. Next base: position 19,627 of record DATJJM010000097.1, read on the forward strand.
CACAGCGATGGATGGTCGGCCGCCAGTACCTCGGGCACCGACAGCCGGCTTGGTCGATCGAACTGCAAGCGATTTGACATGGTGACCTCCTGAACCCAGCACTCGATATGGGCCGCGGGTCGGAATCAGAAAAACGAATTGAACTGATGGCCCCAATAAGCCAAATTGATGAACATGACGTTGCCACAGGGCCTCGATACCGATCTGCTGCGCGCCTTCGTGCTGATTGCCGAGGGTCATAGCTTCACCCAGGCCGCCGTCCGCGTCGGTCGCACGCAATCCGCGATATCCATGCAGGTGAAGCGGCTCGAAGAGGTGCTTGGCCAGCCTGTCCTCAGTCGCAGCAAAGGCGGCAGCGTGGACCTCACGCCTCATGGGCACTACCTGCTGGCTCGGGCACGGCAGATCCTTGCGCTGAACGACGAAGTGCTGACCACGTTCCGCGCCCCGCAGATTGCGGGCAGAGTGCGTCTCGGGTCGCCCGACGATTACGCGTTCGCCTATCTCCCGCAGATCCTCAAGCGCTTCGCCGAGACGCATCCGGCCGTGCAGGTCGATGTCCAGTGCTCGCCGTCCGGCGAGCTGATGCATCGCATCAAGGCAGGCGAGCTCGACCTCACGCTGATCTCCAACGGTCATTCTCCATCAGAATGGCCATCGGTGCCGCTGTGGCGAGGCCCGCTGGTCTGGATCACCTCGACGCGCTTTGCCCCGCACCGGCAGGATCCGCTGCCACTCGCGCTTGCCGACAGACGTCCGTTCCTGGCACGCGGGTCGGATTGCGAATGGGCAGGTGCCGCGACGCGTGCGCTGGAACAGGCCGGGCGGCAATATCGGATCGCCTATACATCCGCATCACAGGTCGGCACGCACGCGCCAGTGCTCGCCGGCCTGGCTGTTACGGTTTCGACCCTGTCCTGGCTGCCCGATGGCCTGCGTGCCATGCGCGCCGAGGAAGGTTTGCCACGCCTGCCAGACTTCGAGATCCTGCTGATGAAAGCGAAGCGCCCATTACAGCCGGTGACCGATGCGCTGGCGGCGCATATCCAGGAGAGCTTCGTGCTCGATTCCGGGCAGTCCGCCGCCGCCGCGTAAGCGCTATCGAGGGGACAACCGGAACATCGGCGGACGCTCCGGCTGCGTCGTCACCACGGCACGCGGCATCACCGGATCGATCAGGGTGACACGGAATGCCCGCACCAGCATCGCCAGGACGAGCGTCGCCTCAGCCAGCGCGAATTGCGCGCCGACACACACCCGTGGCCCGGCCCCGAAAGGCAGATAGGCAAAGCGCGGCGGCGGCGGCGCATCCGGCAGGAACCTTGTCGGATCGAAGGCATCCGGATCGCGCCAGTACTGCCGGTGCCGGTGCAGCACCCAGGGGGCGATCATCAGGACAGAGCCGCGCGGAATCCGGATCGAGCCCGCCTGGTCATCGGCAATCGCCTGACGCGCCAGCGTAAATGCGGGCGGGTACAGCCGCAGTGTCTCGTTCACCACCGCGCGGGTGCGAACCAGGCGTGACATCATCTCCATCGCATTGTCCGGCGTCAGATCGATGGCGCCTGCCTCCATGGCGATGCGTTCCTGCTCGTCCGGCACACCTGCCAGCAGCACGAGCGCCCAGAACAGCGTGACGGCTGTCGTTTCATGACCTGCGAGGATCAGTGTTGCGGCCTGATCCCGCAGCTGTTCGCGCGAAAATGCCGCCCCTGTTTCCGGATCGCGGGCGGCGAGCAGCAGATCGAACAGGTCTCGCGGCACATCGCTGACCGGCTCTGCCAAACGCGACTGCACGACGGAGTCGATCAGTGCCATCCACCGCCGCTGGAAGCGTCGGCGGCCCACATCGCCCAGCGTTGGTATCGACGGTGTCATGACCAGGTCGAGCAGCCGCAGCCGCGTGTGCCGCTGGCTGAACTCCGTCAGCATGCGCCGCATGTCCACCCTGACCTGTCGGGTTTCCAGCGAAAACATCGACCGCCCGGCGATATCCAGCGCCAGGTTCTGCATCGCTGCCAGCAGGTTCAGCGGCTCAGCGGCCTGGGACGCCAGCGATGCGACGGCTTCGCCGGCACAGCCGACAATGTGGCGGGCGAGCACGGGCAGGGTCCGCGGCGCGAGCGCCGGCGCGATCGTGCGCCGTTGCAGTCGCCAGTCGTCACCGGTGCTGAGCAGCAGACCGTTGCCCGTGAGCGGGCGCAGCACCCGGACCGACGCCGGCGAGCGACGATAGTTGCCGGGATTATCGACCAGGATGCGATGGATCGCATCGGGCGAATTGATCAGCATGGTGCTGCGGCCGAACAGGCGGCGGACCACCACCTCGTCCTGGTACGCTGCCTCGGTCCAGATACCGAGCGCGTTGGTACGAATGGCACGGAGGAACGCAAGCAGCGGCAATGGCTGCGTCGGCACCGGCGGATGCGGCGGGATGAACAAAGTGGTCGCGCTCATGGCCACGACTATATGGTGGGACACTCTGCGTCCGGTAATCCCCGGACGACGCTAAGGGCCTGTCTCTGGATGAGACCGGAACGGCTGCCATCGAGCCCAGTCGGACGCGGGTCGCCATATCAGAGGATCCAAGAACCGGACATTCAGTTGGCCACCGACGGTCGTGCGCCCACAAATCCCCGGGCACGACGCTGCAAAGGTCACCATGGAGACTGATCATTTCATCAGAGCTGCCTCAGCGAACAGCTTGGCGTCGGCAAAGTCGTAGTTCCTATAGATATGCAGCTTGTTCACAATCGCCGGTCCGGCGTAGAATTTCTCGTATTGTTGGTGCCGCCCAGCAAATTCACTGCCGATCAGGTCCCACGCAAGCTTGGTCAGTGCCACCCGCCTTCGTGACGGGTAGTTTGGCGAGGCGACGTAACGAACGAGCGCGCGAGCAATCTCAGGATTTTCGTAGTCCAGACGGGACGAGGGAACCATGATCATGGCTCCGCCGCTCAACTCACGCGCCAAGTCCATCAGTCTTGGATTTAGGTCGGACTGCATGGCCATGATCGCGAACAATGCAACGCGGGATGGCCAGACCACGCCATTCTCGATCGTGGCACGGGTCTCCTGCGCATCGATCATCATGTCTACTATCGAGGCAAGTGCAGCCATCTCCCCCAACTGCGCCTGACTGGCGGGAAGAGAGTCTGTGCCGGTGATCTCGCAATGATGCTTCATGACACCCAACAGGAACCGCAGCTTGGTCGAATAGCGAATCTGCGCTTGACGGTTGGCGTAGACGTGTGCCGGCGTCCGTATCCATTGCTGCCGGCAAAGTTCCCGATCGCGGTAGATGAAGACCCGCTCCCAGGGAACGAAGGCATTCTCCAGGATTACGAGCGCATCCGTCTCGTCGAAGCGGCTTGATAGCGGATAATCGAACAGGCTGGTGGCATTCGTGGCATACGATCGCCGCGCATGTAGCCTCAAGCCCGGGGTGTTGACAGGCAACGCCACGCTGATTGCATGGTTCTCGTCGCCAGGGCCCAAAGGAGTGATGCAGCTCAAGAAAAGGTAGTCGGCGAACACTGCACCGGTCGCCAGCTGTTGAGCACCTTTGAGTATGATACCACCGTCCCGCTCCGCGACGACGCCTGCATAAAGGGTCGGGTCGGATTGTTGGTGGCACGGCCTACTTTTGTCGATCGGCGGAGGCACGATCGCGTAGGCAATATGCAGATGACTGTCCCGCGCATACTCATGGAAGGCGGTCAGGTTGTCGGCGTAGGCTTTGCCACCATTGGCAAACACGTCCGACTTTGCGGCGAACCCGGTGAAGAGTTCTGCGCCGAAATCGACAGTGCGTCCCATCAGCCCAAACGTCTCCTCGGCCCAGCGCAATGTCATCCGACGCTTCAGGCGCAGATCATCCAACTCTTTCGGAATCTGGTAGCAACGCAGCACAGGGTTCCCGGTGCGAGGCGATGGGAATGTCATCAGGTCGCGATTGAGAGGGTCTGCGGCGATGTCCCAGAGCCGTGCATATGACCGCGCCGCGCCTTGAAAGGCCGGATGCGCTGTGACATCGCGGACGATCTCGCCATCGTAGACGACTTCGCGCCCGTCGTTCCGTATGCTGGTCAGGTACTGCTCTCCGGTCCTCAGATTGGTTGACGACACTTCGCCCTCCGTCCGTCATGACAGCTGGACGCTAGGCGGTGCCTAGCCATAAAGTCTCTGGTGACGAACTGATTTATCCTGAAGCGAGAGGCCATACGTGACCGCCGGGGAAGACCGGGCCATCGTCCTTGGACCGTTCAGGCTGGACCGCCACAGACGCAGCCTGACACGTGATGGCGTCCCGTTAGCGGTTGGCGCGCGGGCGCTCGATGTACTCATGGCACTTGCTTCGGCGGGAGGCGAGACTGTCAGCAAGGATGTATTGCTCAAGCAGGCGTGGCATGGCCTGGCCGTTGATGAGAATAATCTCCAAGTTCAGATCTCTGCTCTCCGCAAGGCGATGGGAGAAGGCTGGATCGTCACGGTCTCCGGCAGGGGGTACCGATTGGCTGCGCCACCTGCCAGCGCCACCGCGCCCTCTGAAGCAAACGGCGATCGAGGCAAGCCGTCCATCGCTGTCCTGCCATTCGTGAATCTGAGTGGCGACGTCAGCCAGGAATATCTGGCTGACGGAGTATCGGAGGATCTCATCGCCGCACTCTCGCGCGTGCGATCGTTCTTTGTGATCGCACGCAATTCAAGCTTCACTTACAAGGGAAGATCGGTGGACGTGCGGCAGGTGGGGCACGAACTTGGCGTGCGCTATGTGCTGGAGGGCAGCGTTCGACGCAGCCACGACAGGCTCCGGATAACCGCACAACTCATCGACGCCGAACGCGGCAACCACATCCTGGCTGAGCAGCATGATAGGGATGTTGGCGACGTGTTCACGATGCAGGACGATATCACGCGTGCCCTGGTGACGGCACTCGCACCGGCGATTTCGTTGGCGGAGCGGCAGCGTGCAATGCGGAAGCCGCCGGAGAACCTGACCGCATGGGAAGCCTATCAACGCGCTCTGTCGCATTGGTCGCTCCGGCCCGATCTGTCCTCCTGCCGGGAATTTCTGCAACGAGCCATCACCCTGGACGGCCGCTTCGAGCCCGCCCATTCCAGACTTGCACTGGTTCACCTCGGCGAAGCTGCGGTGGGCGCCGGCCTTCCATTGCAGGAAGCGATTGTGCGGGCCCATGCAGCGGCGCGCACAGCGCTTGAGCTGGATCCCGAAAGCGCCCTGGCGCATGCGATCTTAGCATGGGTCTTCAGCTTTCAGGGCGACCCGGCTGTGGCGATGGATGAGGCCGAAATCGCGATCTCTCTCGGCCCGAATGAGCCACAGGCGCACCTCATCAAAGGCCGCCTGCTGACGTTCGGCGGCAAATATGCTGAGGCGTGGCACTGCCTTGACGCCGCATTGTGGTTGGATCCGCGTGGCGCGGTTGCCCCGTCGGTGATGATCCACCGCCTCTACTGCCATTACCTCGCAGGTGATTACCTTGCCGCTGAGGCGGTTGCGCATCGGCTCATTCGTGCCTCTCCCGAGTTGCCGCGACCGTATCCGTGGCTTGCGGCGGCCTTAGGTCAGCTCGGTCGCACGGAGCAGGCTCGCGGGATTCTGGATACGGCAACGGCAGTGTCACCGGCGTTCGTCGACTTCATCTCCGCCAGCCGACCGCCTTGGTTCCAGCCACACGACCACGAGCACCTGCTGACTGGATTGCGAAAGGCGGGATGGCGAGGCTGACGGGAAGGATGCGCACACGCGTGTGGGACATCGGCAGCTCGGATGGCGGTTGTCGAGCAGTCGGCAGAGAGTGATTCAGGATTCTTCCTTGTCTGCTCGCACCGAGGCCGCCGGTTCGCTATCGGCCAGGCTACCCCTGCGACAAATGTCCCCTTTCGAACGGCACCGTCTCGAACCGGACTGGCCGCGATCCACCCATTGCCGCCGTTCCGCCTTCATTCTGAGACAGGCTCTACGGCGCAAAGATCAGGAACACATAGCTTGCCAGCAGCACCAGATGCACGAACCCGGACAGCAGGTTCGTGCGCCCTTGTCCGTAGGTCAGCATGGCCACCAGGAATGAAAGCACCAGCAGCACGGTGTTTTCCTGGTCGATGCCGAGTTCCAGCGGCTGCCCCAGCCAGATCGAGATGGTCACAACGGACGGAATGGTCAGTCCGATGCAGGCAACAGCGCTGCCAAGCGCCAGGTTGATGCTCGTCTGCAATCGATTGCTCCGCGCCGCGTTCAATGCGGCGAAGGACTCGGGAAGCAGCACGATCACCGCGACAATGACCCCGGCAAGTTTCACCGGCGCGCCCATCGCAGCGATCGACTGCTCGATGTGTGGCGACAGGAACTTGGCCAGCAGCACGACGGCGACAAGCGACAGCAGCAGCAGGCCGGCACTCATCGCGCCAAGTCTGCCCGACACCTTGCCCAGCGCATCGCCATCGGTCTCGCCTGATGGCAGGAAGTAGTCCTGGTGCCGCACCGTCTGGACGAACAGGAAGACCAGATACAGCGCGAGGCAGACGCCTCCCACGAAGAATTCCTGCAATGTCGAGTAGTATGGCCCCGGCGTCGTCGACGTGTAGTTCGGCATGACCAGGACCAGGATCGCCATCGGCATCAGAACGACCAGGAACGCGTTGGCGCCGAGCGTACGGAACTCCTGTTCGCGATGCCGCAGCGTGCCCGCCACGATGCAGAACCCGGCGAGTCCATTAAGCACCAGCATCACCACCGCATGCACGGCATCGCGCGGCAGAGCCGGATTGGGCTTGCCGGTCAGCATCAGCGAAACGATCAGCGAAAGCTCAATGATGGTCACCGCAAGCGTGAGCACGAGCGTGCCGAAAGGTTCGCCAAGCCAGATTGCCACCACTTCGGCGTGATGCACGGCGGCCATCACCGAGCCGATCAGCAGTACGGCGAGGATGGCGCCGGCGATCCATCCGCCCTCCTTTCCCAGCAACAGTGCGGCGATCAGCGCCGCCGCGGGCAACAGCCATGAGGTGATGGGAACCGTGTGGGGGTTCGTTACGGCCATGAGTGATCCCTGCTGCGACGTCTGGCCCTATGGCTACTGATCAGTATAATCCGCGCCATACTTCGGAAGGGAGTGGAACGCATGAGTTTGAAGGGGGCGGGCTACATCGTCGGTGCCTACGAGCATCCGACGCGCAAGGCTACCGATAAATCGGTGACCCTGCTGCATGCCGAGTGCGCCAAGGGCGCTCTGGAGGATGCGGGCCTCACCAAGGATGACATCGACGGCTATTTCTGCGCCGGGGATGCGCCTGGCCTCGGCCCGCTGTCGATGGTCGACTACATGAACCTGAAATGCCGTCATGTGGACTCCACCGATGTCGGCGGTTCGTCGTATCAGGTTGCCGTCGGCCATGCGCTGGAATCGATCGCCGCGGGGCGTTGCAACATCGCGCTGATCACGCTGGCCGGCCGGCCGCGCAGCGAAGGCATGGCAACCGGCACCGCGCCGCGCGCCGGCAGTCCGGCGCAACCGGAAATGCAGTTCGAATACCCGTACGGCCCCGCCACCGCCAACATGTACGCCATGTGCGCGATGCGGCACATGCATGAATACGGAACCACCAGCGAGCAGCTCGCCTGGATCAAGGTCGCCGCGTCGCACCACGCACAGCACAACCCGCACGCCATGTTGCAGAACGTGGTGACAGTGGAAGACGTGGTGAACTCGCCGATGGTCGCCTCGCCGCTGCACCGGCTGGATTGCTGCGTCATCAGCGATGGCGGCGGCGCGCTGATCGTCACCAAGCCGGAGATCGCCAAGAGCCTGAAGCGCCCGCTGGTGAAGGTCATCGGCGTCGGCGAATCACCGAAGCACCAGGCTGGTGGCGATATCGACCTGGTCTACTCCGCGGCGCGCTGGTCCGGCCCGCCGGCATGGGAGATGGCAGGCATCAAGCCATCCGACATCAAGTACGCCTCGATCTACGACAGCTTCACCATCACGGTGCTGATGCAGCTCGAGGATCTGGGCTTCTGCGAGAAGGGCCAGGGCGGCAAGTTCGTCGCCGATGGCAACCTGATCGCCGGCGTCGGCAAGCTGCCGTTCAACACCGACGGCGGCGGACTGTGCAGCAACCATCCTGCCAATCGCGGCGGCATCACCAAGATCATCGAGGCGGTGCGTCAGTTGCGCGGCGAGGCGCATCCGAAACTGCAAGTGAAGAACTGCGATCTTGCGATCGCGCACGGCACGGGCGGCTCGCTCGGCACACGGCATTGCGGCAGCACTGTCATTCTGGAGCGGGAGTGATCGACATGGCTTACGTTCAGCGCAAGATCTCCTTCGTCGGCACGCCCGATACCAACCCGGAGACCAAGCCCTTCTTCGACGGCTGTGAGGCAGGCAAGTTCCTGATCCGCCGCTGCACGTCGTGCAAGAAGGCGCACTGGTATCCGCGTTCGCTCTGTCCGTTCTGCTTCGGTGACTGCGAGTGGGTGGAAGCGTCCGGGAAGGGCAAGATCTATACGTTCAGCGTGATGGCACGTGCCGAGGTGCCGTATGCGATCGCCTATGTCACGCTCGACGAAGGCCCGTCGATGATGACCAACATCGTCGATTGCGACTTCGACAAGCTGAAGATCGGCCAGGCGGTGGAGCTCAAATTCGTGCCGAGCGAAAAGGGGCCACCGATGCCGATGTTCAAGCCGGTATAGGCCCGCCGTACACTCCCTCTCCCGCGAAGCGGGGGAGGGTCGGGGTGGGGGCGCTGCCTATGGCCGAATGATCGTCCCCGGCCCTGCTTCGGTGAACAACTCGAGCAAACAGGCGTGGGGCACGCGCCCATCAAGGATCACCGCGCCCTTCGCGCCCTTGCGCACGGCGTCCACGCAGTTCTCCACCTTCGGGATCATCCCGCCGGAAATCATCCCGCTGGCGATGCCTGCTTCAACATCTGCGAGACTGAGCTCCGGGATCAGCTGCTTCTCGTTGTCCAGCACGCCCGCCACATCGGTCAGCATCAGCAATCGCGTCGCGCCCAACGCGCCGGCGATCGCCCCCGCCACCGTGTCGGCGTTGATGTTATAGGTCTGCCCATCCTCGCCGACACCGACAGGCGCAATCACCGGCACCAGTCCCGAGCCGGTCAGCGCATGGATGATGCGCACATCGACATGCTCGGGCTCGCCGACAAATCCCAGATCCAGCACGCGCTCGATATGGCTGTCCGGATCCTTCTTCGTCCGCCGCACCTTCCGCGCACGGATCATGCCGCCATCCTTGCCGCACACACCCACCGCGAGCGCACCCGCCTGGGTGATCAGGCTGGCGACCTGTTTGTTGACGGTGCCGGCCAGCACCATCTCCACCACCTCGACCATCGCCGCGTCGGTCACGCGCAGACCATCGACGAAGGTTGACTGGATCGCCAGCCGTTTCAGCATCGCGTTGATCTGCGGCCCCCCGCCATGCACTACGACGGGGTTCACACCCACCTGCTTCAGCAGCGCGATATCGCTGCCGAATTCACGCGCGAGTTTCTCCTCGCCCATCGCGTGGCCACCGTATTTCACAACAATGGTCGCACCGGCATAGCGGCGCAGGAACGGCAGCGCCTGCGCCAGAACATGCGCCCGTTCGGTGGCGGAGGCGGTATCGATCGCGATCTGGTTCATTCGCGCCGTCTACGGGCGCGCGCCCGGAGGGTCAAGCGCTCACGGTTTGCGCCACCGGCAGGGTAAAATGAAATTCCGCTCCCCCGCCGGGACGATCCGCCAGCCACAAACGCCCGCCTTGCGCCTCGACGATCGAGCGGCAGATTGAGAGGCCAACCCCCATGCCCGATACCTTGGTGGTGACGAACGGCTGGAACAACCGCTCGCGCACGTCCTGCGGCAGACCGGGGCCGGTATCGCTGACGCTGATCTCCACCATACCGTTCTCCGCCTGGGCCCGGATGGTCAGATCGCGCCGTTCGCAGCCCTGCATCGCCTCCACCGAATTGCGGATCAGGTTCAGCAGCACCTGCTGGACGCGGACCTTGTCGATGAACACCAGCGGTGTGTCAGCCGCGAAGTCCATGTCCAGGCGCACCCTGCGTCCCTCGGCGCCAAGCAATGCCAATGCAGCCGCTTCCTCGATCGTCTCGCGGATATCTTCCGCGCCAAACTCGCTCTCGTCCTTCTTCACGAATTGCCGCAGGCGCTGAATGGTCTGACTGGCGCGCGTGACCTGATCGGACGCCTTCTCCAGTGCGTCGTCCGCCCTCGCGAGTTCATTGGCACGCAGCAACCGCAGGCCTCCGCGTACATAGCTGCCAACGGCTGTGAGGGGCTGGTTCACTTCATGCGCCAGCGCAGAAACCATCTGACCCAGTTCGGTCAGTCGTGAGACATGGATCAACTCGGCCTGCAGCTCGCGCAATTCCCGCTCGCGATCATGTCGTTCCACTTCGAACGATCGGGCCAGGCGCGCATAGAGCGCAGCCGTCTCGACCAGCAGCACCGCCAGCACGATGCTGGCTGCGATCAGTCCGAAGACGCGCCCGGCATAGAACCCAAGGTCAAACCGGCCACCGTTCAGGAGCGCCGCCAGCGAAATGTCGAACAGCCGGGTCACCATCACGACCAGCAACCAGACGTCGAGTGCCGAATGCCGAGGCTGCCGCCACAACACCAGCGTGGCTGCAATGTTCAACACCAGTACCGAAGAAATGGCGATCGGCAGCAATGACGTGTAGCGGTCGCCAATCATGACGGCCGGCAACACTGAGTGCCCCCAGGTTGTCAGCATGGCTGCCAGGATGACCGCAAGCGCTACAGCTGCGCATGTCACCATGACCGCCAGGCCGGGCCGCCGCACCGGCACGCCATCACGGAGCATAACGTAGGCGATCAGTGCGATCGGAAATCCTGAGCGCCAGATGATGTACAGCCAGGCGGTCGTCTGAGGCCCGGCGCCAATCAATCCGTTCGGCGCGAACAGGCGCGGGAAACTCATCGTGTGCGGCACGGCCATCAGCGCGGCAAACAGGTAGCCGCCGGCAAGCACCACCAAGGCCGACGAACCGAGGATGACGAACTGCGCGAACAGCATGATCGCGGTGATCAGATCGTTGACCAGCAACGCCGATTGGTAGATCGGGATGAATGCCCAGGCTTCGCCCAGCTTGACCTTGGCGAACGGCGCCAAAGCCAGGAATACGGCGGACGCAATCGTCGCGAATAGCACGGCGGTTCGGCGCTCGCCGGCGGATGGCGGCACTGTCGACAGAAAGACGTGCCGTTCGACTGTCGCCGGGCGGGGCATCAATGTCTCCGTTCAGCGGAACAAAAATACAACCACAGCGAGCAATTCTACAAGCGTGAACACGCAGTCTATGCTGACAGTGCGCAAGTACGGGAGAACGATACGATGAATGAACTTCCTCTACCCGCCGGGATACGGTCGCGGTTCGTGCGGGATGTCAATGGCCTTGAGGTGCATGCGCTGGAAGCGGGCGATCCCAGCCGTCCGTGCGTGCTCCTGCTCCATGGATTTCCAGAACTTTCCTACTCATGGCGCAAGGTGATGCCGCCTCTGGCGGACGCCGGGTTTCATGTCGTGGCACCGGACCTGCGCGGCTATGGCCGCACCACCGGGTGGCAAGCCGGCTACGATTCGCCGGATGACTTGCGCCCGTTCCGACTGCTGAACGCGGTCCGCGATCAGCTCGGGCTGGTGCACGCGCTTGGGCATCATTCCGTTGCGGCAGTGGTCGGGCATGATTTCGGCTCGCCGGTCGCAGCCTGGTGCGCACTGGTCCGGCCCGATGTCTTTTGCTCCGTTGTGCTGATGAGCGCACCGTTTGAAGGCGCGCCAGAGCTGTTCCCGTCGCCGCCCCGCGGTGACGTCCATGCCGAGCTTGCAGCACTGCCGCGACCGCGCAAACACTATCAGTGGTACTATTCGACGCGTCCGGCCAACGAAGACATGATGCGGTGCAAACAGGGCGTCCACGCCTTCCTGCGCGCCTACTACCACCACAAGAGCGCCGACTGGCCCGGCAACAAGCCCTATCGCCTGGCAGGCTGGACAGCGGACGAACTGGCGAAGATGCCAACCTATTACATCATGGACCTCAACGAGACGATGGCTGAGACCGTCGCGCACGAGATGCCATCCGGCGAAGCGCCATGGCTGACCGATGCCGAACTCGCTGTCTATACCGGCGAATATGAGCGCACCAGCTTTGCCGGCGGCCTTCAGTGGTATCGCCGCGGCACGACGGGCCTGGACACGTCTGAACTGCAAACCTTCGCGGGCCGGACGATCGATGTGCCGTCGATGTTCATCGCCGGCAGCAGCGACTGGGGCGTTTACCAGCGGCCGGGTGCATTCGAACGTATGCAGGGAACGTCGTGCACCCGGATGACGGGCTGCCACCTGATCGACGGCGCCGGACACTGGGTGCAGCAGGAGCAGGCCGCGAAGGTGAGCAAACTGCTGGTGGATTTCCTGCACCAGTAGACGCCGCTGCATCGCCGCCTTACCAATAAAGAAAATCAACAGGGAGGCTATCGTTCCATGCGTCGTCGCACGTTCCTTGCCGGCAGCGCTGTTGCAGCCTTGCCGCTGCCTGCCATCGCGCAGAATGCACCGATCCGCATCGGTCTGCTGACAGTGAAGACTGGTCCGCTCGCGCAGGGTGGCATCCAGATGGAGCAGGGTGCCAACCTGTTCTTCAAGGACCGCAACTTCATTCTCGCGGGCCGCAAGGTGGAGCTGCTGGTCGGCGACACTGGCGGCAATCCGGCCGGCGCCAAGACCAAGGCGCAGGAACTGATCGAACGCGACAATGTCGACATGATCTTCGGCCCGCTCGCCGCGTTCGAATTGCTGGCCATTTCGGACTACATCGCCGCGCGCAAGACGCCGCTGCTCAGTCTCGCCGCAGCCGAGGACATGACGCAGCGCAAGCCCAATCCCTATTTCGTGCGTGCCTCCGCAACGTCCGGCCAGAACATGCACGTGCTGGCCGACTACACCGCAAAGGAACTGAAGTACAAGAGCGTCATCACCATCAGCGAGGACTTTGCCTACGGCTACGAGCAGATGGGCGGCTTCCAGCGCGTATTCGAAGGCGCCGGCGGACGCGTGGTGAAGAAGCTCTGGCCACCCATCGTGACGCCCGACTACACACCCTATATCGCGCAGCTCACCGGCGTTGACGCCGTGGTGCAGGGCTTCGCCGGCTCCAATCCGCTGAAGTTCATGAAGCAGTACAAGGATGCCGGTGTCACGCTGCCTGTGCTTGGCGGGGGCACCGCTGGCGACGATGCCCTGCTGAAGAGCTTCGGCGACGAAGCCGTGGGAATGATCACAGCATCGGCCTACACGTCCGACCTCGATTCGCCGGTCAACAAGCAGTTCGTCACCGGCATGGTGCGCGACACAGGGTCTACGCCCGGCCTGTACGCCGCGGGCATATACATCAACGGCATGGTCGCCGAGGCCGCGCTGAAGACGACGGGCGGCAAGACAGACGACAAGGAGGCGCTGATCGCCGCGTTGCGAGCGGTATCACTGACGGATTCTCCGCGCGGCCCATTCCACTTCGACCATTTTGGCAACGTGGTCGGTAGCGTCTACGTCCGCCAGTTGGTGAAACAGGATGGCAAGCTGGCGCAGCACACCATCAAGACGTATCCCGATGTCAGCCAGTTCTGGACCTTCGACGAGAAGTGGTTCCTCGCCCAGCCGGTCTACTCCCGCGATTATCCGCCATTGAAGAGCTGAGCGTGACGCGGCGTCTCCGCCAACCGTGAACCTCTGGCTCATCCTTGCCGTCAACAGCGTCACGCTGGGCGGACTGCTGTTCCTGCTGTCCGCCGGCTTTTCGCTGATCTTCGGCCTGATGCGCATTCCCAACCTGACGCATGGGTCGATGTTCATGCTGGGCGCCTATCTCGGCGTGACCTGCATCGCGCTCGGCCTCGGCTTCTGGACCTCGGCACTGCTGGCCGGGCTCGGCGTCGCGCTGTTCGGCGCGGTGATCGAGCGCTTCGTTCTGCGCCGCCTGGTCGGCGCCGAGCTGGCGCAGGTGCTGGTCACGCTCGGCCTCTCCTTCATGGTGGCCGATGTCTGCCTGATGCAATGGGGCGGTGATCCGATCGCGGTAGACACCCCTCCGCTGCTACGCGGCGCCGCCAAAATCTTCGGGCTGGCTTTCCCGATGTATCGGCTGGGCATCATCGTGATCGCCTGCGTCATCGCCATCGCGCTCTGGCTGCTGCTGGAGCGCACGCGCCTCGGCGCGATGATCCGCGCCGCGGTCGACGATCCGCAGATGGCGCGCGTTGTCGGCATCCGCGTGTCGCATTTGTTCACCATCGTGTTTGCACTCGGCGCCGGTCTCGCGGGCTTCGCCGGCGTGATCGGCGGCCCGATCCTGTCCGTTTATCCCGGGCTCGATCAGGACATGCTGCCGCTGGCACTGGTCGTGGTGATCCTCGGCGGCACCGGCCGCCTGCTCGGCTCGCTCGTCGGCAGCTTCGTCGTCGGATTCCTCTACAATTTCGGCCAGGCGATGTTCCCCGAGCTTGCCTATGTCGTGCTGTTCCTGCCGATGCTCATCGTGCTGGTCGTGCGACCGCAAGGTTTGTTCGGCCGGGTCCCGCTGTGAAGCCTGCCGCGCTCGTCATCGCATTGCTGTTGCTGGTGGCGGTGCCGTTCTGGGTCGGCAACAGCTTCTATGTCAACATCGCCGCACAGATCCTGATCTATGCGGTGCTGGCCCTGGGGCTGAATGTCCTGGTGGGCTACGCCGGGCTGGTGACGCTCGGCCATGCTGCACTGTTCGGCGTCGCCGCCTATGCCGGCGCGACATTGATCAATGCGGGCCACGGCCCCGTCGTCGTGGCCATCGGAGCGTTGGGCGCCACACTCATCGCAACCGCGATCTTCGCGGTGCTGGCGTTGCGAGGCACAGGCCTCGGTTTCGTCATGATCACGGTCGCACTGGGCCAGATCGCGTGGGGCATCGCCTATCGCTGGATCAGTCTGACCAACGGTGACAACGGCATTTCCATCAACACCCGCCCTGCCCCCTTCGGCCTGTCACTTGCCTCGGCGAATGCCTTTTACTGGGCCACGCTCGTCGTCTTCCTGATCACGGTCGGAGCGATGGCAATCTTCGTTGCGTCGCCATTCGGCGCGGCGTTGTGCGGCATGCGTGACCAGCCGCGGCGCATGACCGCACTCGGCTACAACGTCTGGCTGACACGCTTCCTCGCCTTCCTGTTCTCCGGCTTCTGGAGTGGCGTCGCCGGCCTGCTGT
Organism: Acetobacteraceae bacterium; assembly: GCA_035492535.1. GTDB lineage: Bacteria > Pseudomonadota > Alphaproteobacteria > Acetobacterales > Acetobacteraceae > JAMXLO01. The sequence continues at coordinate 34,948 of DATJJM010000097.1, forward strand.
ATCTCTACTACAATCAATTCATCAGTCCGCAGACCGTGGCATTGAGCGCCTCGGCCGAAGCATTGCTGATGGTGATCGCCGGCGGCACCGCGACATTGCTCGGCCCGATCGTCGGCGCCGGGCTGGTCATCATCATGAAGGACGTCGCCAGCGCCTATATCGAGCGCTGGAACTTCGTCCTCGGCGCGATCTTCGTCCTCATCGTTGTGTTCATGCCGGAAGGGTTGGTGCCTGGCGTGGCGCGTGTGTGGCGCCGGCGGCGATGAACGCTCTCGAGATCAACGACCTCAACAAGGCGTTCGGTGGTTTGCGCGTCACGTCATCGGTAAGCCTTGCCGTCGCACCCGGCGAGCGCCGGCTCATCATCGGCCCGAACGGCGCCGGCAAGACCACGCTGTTCAACCTGATCACCGGCGAACTGCGTGCCGACAGCGGCCGCATCACATTGTTCGGGCGCAATCTCATCGGCCTGCCAGCCCGGCAGCGCGCGCATCTCGGCCTGGCCCGCACGTACCAGATCATCACGCTGTTCCCGCGAGAGACACTGGCGCACAACGTGACGCTGTCGCTGCTCGGCCTGTCGCCTCTGCGCTGGAACCCGCTGCTGCGCCTGAATGCCCAGCACGATCTATGGCACAAGGCCCGGAGCACATTGGCCAGTGTCGGCCTCGGCCATCTTGCCGACAGGCCGGTGGCGGAAACGTCGTATGGCGAGCGCCGTCGCGTCGAAATCGCCATGGCGCTGGTGCAAGACCCGAAGGTCCTGCTGCTCGACGAGCCCTTCGCCGGTCTCTCGGTCGATGAACGGCGCGACGTGCTCGCCCTTCTCACCGCCATTCCACGTGACGTGACCGTCGTGATGATCGAGCACGACATGGACGTGGCACTGGAGTTCGCCGAACGCATCACCGTGTTGCACTTCGGCTGTGTCGTCGTCGAGGGGACACGCGCCGAAGTCGTGCAGCATCCACGCACTCGGGAGATCTACCTTGTCGAGTGACGCGCTGCTGCTGCACGACATCGATGCCTACTACGGCGACAGCCACGTTCTGCACGATGTGTCGCTGCGGTTGGGCGAAGGCCGGTTGCTCGGCCTGCTTGGCCGCAACGGTGCTGGCAAGACGACGTGCATGAACGTCGCGGTCGGTCTGCTGCCGCCTCGGCGCGGCGCTGTCTCGGTGCATGGAACGCCGGTCACCGGCCGCACCCCGGAGGCAATCGCCGCGCAGGGTGTCGCTCTGGTGCCGCAAGGCCGTCGCATCTTCCGCAGCCTGACCGTACGCGAGAACCTCTCGGTCGCGGCACGCAGGCCGCGCATTGGCGCGGAACCCTGGACGTTCGATCGGGTGTTCCGGACATTCCCGCGCCTCGACGAACGGCGCGAGCAATATGCCGGCTATCTGTCGGGCGGCGAGCAGCAGATGCTGGCGATCGCCCGCGCGCTGATGTCGAATCCGCGCGTGCTGCTGATGGACGAACCATCCGAGGGCCTTGCGCCACAGATTGTCGCGGACGTGATGGCAACGATCCGTCAGTTGAAGGAGCACGGCCTGTCGATCGTGCTGGTCGAGCAGAATGCCAAGCTCGTGTTCGACGTGGCCGATGACATCGTGATCCTGAATAGCGGCCGCGTCGTCATCGCCGATACTGTCGCAACGCTCCGCCGCGACGGCATCGATCTGCACCAGCATCTGGGTGTTTACTGAGTGATCACCAACAACAGGATTCCAAAGGCTGCGCCTTTGGCGAGGGGTTTCAGGGGAGCAGCGCTCCCCTGACATCACGTTCCCGGTCATCCTGAACCGCGACGCAATGTGCAGCGGATCAAGTATTACAGAATTCCGATAGGCCTCGACTGGATGATATCAAGTATCTGAGGCACGGAAACTGATGGCGCTCAGTGACAGGCGACTCGCCTTTAAAGTTAAAATCTGATATTAACCTGAAAAGTAAAGGAACAGATGGAAAAATCAGGAGTCATGGAGGACCACACTATGGTATTCGTAAACATTAAAGAAGAACATAATAGAAACTACTACGGTGAATGACCTACCGGTATCACAGATATCATCGGTTCTAAGGCAACATGCCAAGATGTTATATTTCACCGTCAAAATCTTAACTTATGATTACGTAGGTATGTTGCGACTTATCTGAATAATTCCAGTGGATTTCCTTTCCACCATGTAGTATAACCCTTCTGGTTTAGAAGGAGGACGTGACCCTTGACCATCCACAAGATTAACGCCCCGAACTCCGATCCCTTTTTCAGCACGTTCAATGCCGCCAACGGCGACATCTTCGACTTGACAGCCAGCGGCGCCGGCATGGCGTTGTGGAACCTGTCCAACACCACCATCCGATTCATGGCCAGCAATCAGAGTGCGACCCTTGTTAATACCGGAGCGACCAAGATTTACGACATGGGTACCGGCACCAACATGACTTTCTCGGCTGGCGACGGCCTGGTTACGATCTACAACTTTCAGAATGACCCTACCGGCCACATAACGGAGATGGGAACAGCAACCACGAAAGCCCACCTGACACCATCATCGGACGGACACGGCGGCACGTTCTTGACGGGAGTCGCTTTGTCCATCCACCTGGTCAATGACCCGAACATCGCCCCATCGCAGTACAGCTGACCAAGCGGGCAGGTCCCTATCCACGTAGATACCGAGTCCGTCATTGGCAATGGCGGACTCGGCCTGCCTTAGCAGAACATCCGCCCCAGCATTGATGTATTAAGCTAGTACATGCTGCTCAGCACATTGCTGAGCCGCTTGCGTTCCTCCAGCGCGCGTCCGGTGCCCAGAGCCACGCATTGCAGCGGGTTCTCGGCCACCACCACCGCCAATCCGGTCGCGTCCCGCAGCACCTGATCGAGCCGGTTCAGCAGCGCACCGCCCCCGGTCAGCACGATGCCCTTGTCCACGATATCGGCCGCCAGTTCCGGCGGCGTGTTCTCGAGCGCGACCTTCACCGACTCAACGATGGCACTCACCGGCTCGGTCAGGCTTTCGGCGACCTGGTTCTGACTCACCAGTACCTCGCGCGGCACGCCGTTCATCAGGTCGCGCCCGCGCACTTCGCGCAGCGGTCCATGGCCCGGTTCGTCTGTCATGCAGGCGGCCCCGATATCCATCTTCAGCCGCTCAGCCGAAGACTCGCCGATCAACAGGTTATGGTTGCGGCGAATGTAGCTGATGATCGCCTCATCCATCTTGTCGCCGCCGACGCGGATGCTGCGCGAGTAGACGATGCCGCCGAGCGAGATCACGGCGACTTCCGTGGTACCGCCGCCGATATCCACCACCATGGAGCCTGACGGCTCTGTCACCGGCAAACCCGCACCGATCGCTGCTGCCATCGGCTCCTCGATCAGCGCCACCTTGCGCGCACCAGCGCTTTCCGCGCTTTCCTGGATGGCACGCCGTTCCACTGCGGTGGAACCGGATGGCACACAGACGATGATCAGCGGGGAGGCGAACCCACGCCGGTTATGCACCTTGCGGATGAAGTGCTTGATCATCTCCTCGGCAACTTCGAAATCCGCAATTACGCCGTCTCGCAGCGGCCGGCTGGCAGTGATGTAACCTGGCGTGCGGCCCAGCATCTGCTTGGCCTCCTCGCCCACCGCGACGACTTGCTTCTTGCCGCGCACATCCGCGATCGCAACCACGGACGGTTCTGCGAGCACAATGCCACGGCCTTTGACATAGATCAGCGTGTTCGCGGTGCCCAGATCGATCGCCATGTCGGCCGACATGAAGCCGAAAGCGCGGGAGAACATTCGGTATCTGCCTCAATAGGGAGAATGCCTGGAAGCCGCCCGGCTTAGCCCCCCCGTCCTCCGATAACAAGAGGTTGAGCGGCTGCCCAATGATCGCCCTATTCAAGCCACCGGATTTCCTTCCGCCTATCTGACATCGATCGCGAACTTCAGCGGTTGGGAAGGATGCACCGATGGTTCGTAAAATCGCATTGGGAATCACCCTGGGCGGCATGTTGGCGATGCTGGCGGGTTGCGGCGGGGATCCCGGCACCCGCGCGGTCACCGGCGGCCTGCTGGGCGCGGGCGCGGGCGCAGGTGTGGCGGCGGTCACCGGCGGGAAGCCGGCCACTGGCGCGCTGATTGGTGGTGGCGTGGGCGCCGTCGGCGGCGCGGTCACCAGTCCCTGATTGCAATTGAGTATCTGGAAACACAAGCGAAGGAGAGAGTGTCATGCGGCGCGGCATTGCGACGTGCCTGGTCCTGGCTTCCGCGGCGATCGGTCTCGCTGGATGCGGCTACAATCGAGGTGACCGGGCGGTGTCTGGCGGTCTGATCGGAGCAGGCGGCGGTGCCGCGATCGCGGCGGTGACAGGCGGCAGCCCGTTGGTGGGGGCTGCGATCGGTGGCGGCGCCGGCGCACTCGGGGGCGCGCTGACCAGCGGTCATGACGTCAACCTCGGGCGGCCGATCTGGCGCTGAGCGCACCACAGGTGAGGGGAGTGGTCCCCTCACCTACCGGCTGCTGCGCGTCGGTCCGCACGTCCACAGGACCCGTCCGACGATCTTCACGGTGTCGGCCCAGTCCGGCGGCAGATGTTCAGCCTCGTACGCAGGATTATCGCTGATCAGCGTCAGGCTGCCGTCCAGGCGCGGCTGCATTCGCTTGACCAGCCGCTCTCCGGCGATCTCGATCACGTAAACACCGAAACTGTGAAACTGGGTCTCGGTTGTATCGACCAGCAGCAGGTCCCCATCATGTATGGTGGGGTCCATGGACTCGCCGAGTGCCGTCTCAACGACCAGTTGGTCAGGTTCGATACCCAGGTGGCCGCGAACCCAGTCACGGCGGAACGCGATGAATTCAGTGGTGTTCGGGGCGGGCGGTGACTCCACGCCAGCGGCGGCGGCCTCCGGACGTTTCGGCAGTACCACGTAATCCTGCCGGTCGAGGCCTGCGTCGAGAGGCGCAGCAGCACCCCGAGACCGTGTAGGGCCAGCGCCCTGGAACCGCGGTTCCGGCCCGTCGCCACTCGCCAGCCAGCCGACCGGCACGCCGGACGCGTTGGCCAAGGCGACAAGACGCTCGCGGCTCGGTTCAGCCTCGCCGCGAAGCCATTTGCGGAACGCGGAGGGGGATACGCCAGTTACCCGAGCCAGACGATCCGCGCTGGGCCAGTGCGTTAGGATAGTTTGCAGGCGGCCGATGAAGGCGGCCCGGTCAGCACCAGCCGAGGCGTTCTGAACGGTTTCGCTGTTTTGTGACATTAGTGATGCACCGGGCACAGTTTCGACACCTTCCAGACAGGAAATGGTCTGCTTTACGACGTTGGAGCCGGGAAACCGCCACTTCCATCAGCAATTCTCTGGGGAGAATTCGCATGAATGCAGACAACGACTTTCAGAGCAATCCCCACACAAGCGAGGATTGGCATCCCGCCGACGTGCTGGCAGCGCTGAAGAAGCGCGGCTACAGCCTGGCCGGACTGTCAGTGTCCAACGGGTACCATCCGACGGCAGCCGGCAAGGCATTGAAACACCCCTGGCCGGCCGTTGAACGCATTTTGGCAGATGCTTTGGGCCTTGAGCCGCACGCGATCTGGCCAAGCCGCTATGACGGTGAAGGTCAGCCCTTACCACGCGCGAAGACGTGATGCTTGGTAGCGGCCAACACACGAAAGTTGCGCGGGCCTCGCCCCATTCGCAGCACATCGACGCCAATGCCTTCTGCAACAGGGATCTATCGTCACCGACGCCCGCTTCCGAAGCCCAGCAGCACAATTGTCCAAGTGCTGACATGCGATTGACACTATCCGGCGGCACCTTGACCTCCCGCTCTCGCGGTTATTTTCCTTGGATTCGATCGGCAACCGCTGGAACGTCACTGCCGTGGACTTGGTTCGGGAAAGACGAGCAGCGAAGGCTGAGGATGATCCAATCGTGGCAGCGACGACAGCAAACGCCGGAAGCACTCACAATGTCGGTCTGGTGCTAGACGACGATGCCTTGGTGCGGGAGTCGGTCGCCACGATTCTCGAGGAATTGTGTCACCACGTTTATCAAGGCGGCGACGGCGTCGAGGGTCTGAGGATCCTGGGCGAGCACCCCGATATCTCCCTCGTCGTGACCGATATCGCCATGCCTCGCCTGGATGGCATCGCGTTTGCGGACGCTGCGCGACAGCTCCATCCCGGTCTGCGGGTCCTGTTTGTCAGCGGGATGCAGCGGCCGCCGCCGTGCGAGACGTTCCTTGAGAAGCCGTTTCCACTGCGCGCCCTGGTCTCTGCCGTCAACCAGCTGCTGGAAGCATCCTGACGGCGCTCAGGCGACCCGCGTAGGCGCAACCGTGCGCTCGATGGTGTCCAGCAGCACGGTCAGGCTGAACGGCTTTTGAATATACGGCCGGCCGGTACCCGGCACGCGTTCCATGACATCCGGATACCCGGACATCAGAATGACCGGAACGCCGGACTGATCGGCCATCGGAACCAGCGCCGGGTCCAAACCGCCCGGCAGCGTGCAGTCGAGCAGCATCGCGTCTATTCCGCCGGCCCGCAGGCAATCCATCGCTCCCGCAGCCGTTTCCGCATGACTGGTCCGGTACAGACCATCCAGCGCATCCACAATGACGTCCCGGACCAGCGATTCATCCTCGACAACCAGGATGTGGAGCAAACTGGTCATTACGCCCTCATTTCATTCATGCCCCTGCGCGCCACTTTGCACGCACTTTCAGCATACATGCACTCTGAAAGTTGCCAATCAATCCGTTGCACCGCTCTCGCTGTTTTTATTGACGCGACAAAAGAAATTCCCCTTGGAGAATTATCAGGGACGAACTTCCCGGCCCAGCGCCTGCTCATAGACACGAATAACCGAGCTGCTGTCGTCGCTGCCCATTCCGCGTCCGCGCGCCATCCGCATCAGGTTCATCACCTGCGGCGCGATCATCCCGGGCACTCCGAGCTCGTCCGCCAGTTCCAGCGCCAGCCGCAGATCCTTGTGCGCGAGGTCCAGCGCAAAGCTGGCAGCGAATTCGCGCTTGAACGCCTTCTCGGACAGGTTGCGGAACGCTGAAGAATTGCCACTGGCGTTGCTGATCACCTGTTGCAGCTTGTGCAGGTCGATGCCGGCCATGGTGCCGATCATCAGTGCCTCCGCCGCCGCCGCGGCATTGCAGAAGGCCAGCATGTTGTTGACCAGCTTGGCCACGGATCCCATGCCGATCTCGCCGACATGCACCACCTCGCCGCTGAACGATTTCAGCAGTGGAAGCTGCGCGTCGAACACCGCGGTGTCGCCACCCACCATGATGACGATGGTGCCATCCGTGGCGCGCGACACACCGCCGGAGACGGGCGCCTCGAGCATCTGGATGTCCTTCGCCTGCATCGCTTCGTGGACGCGGCGGGCCGTCGCCGGAGAGTTGGTGGAAAGATCGATATAGACCGCTCCAGCCTTGGCGTTCGCAGCGATGGTCGCGGCCACCTCCTCGACATTCCGCGGCATCGGCAGCGAGGTGAACACGACGTCGCAATCAGCCGCGACCTGTGCGGCCGATGTGCCGGCCGTCGCGCCGAGGTCCGTGCAGGCTTTGATCGCCGCGGGGTTGAGATCGAAAACCACCACGTCGTGGTTGGTGTTTCGGATGATGTTGCGGCACATGGGACCACCCATGTTGCCCACGCCGATGAAGCCGACTTTCATTGCGGTGTTTCCCCTTCGCCAGTGCACTCAGCATGGCCTATCGGGCGAACCAGCGGAAGCCGGGCCCGCTTGCGCAAACCGCCGCACTGGAGGACGCTTGGCGAGCAGGAGGACAGCATCATGGCGAACATTCGCGCGCGTCTCGCCCATATGGGCATCTACGTCCACGATCGTGACCGGATGGAGCATTTCTATGCCAACGTCCTCGGCCTGATGATCACCGACCAGGGCGAGGGCCGTGCCGGCATGCACCTGACATTCATGAGCGGCAATCCGCAGAACCACCACCAGCTCGTGCTGGTCACGGGGCGCCCGGACACCTCGGGCTTCAATCCGATCCAGCAGATGTCCTTCATGGTCGATACGCTTGGCGACCTGCGCGAGGTGCACAAGCGCGCGCTGGAGCTTGGCGCCACCGAGATGCGCCCGATCAGCCACGGCAACGCCTGGTCGATCTACTTCAAGGATCCGGAAGGCAACACGGTCGAGGCCTATCTCGACACGCCATTCCACGTGCCGCAGCCGCACGGCAAGCCGCTCGACCTCAGCAAGTCCGATGAGCAGATCGTCAGCGAGACCGAAGCGGCGTGCCGTGCCGACCCGGGTTTCATGCCGATTGAGCAGTTCAAGCAGCAGATGGCCGCCCGCCTGAGCGCCAGCGCCTGAATGGCACGACCCCGCACGCCGACACGCGGTGAGTGTTGACGCAGGAGACCGAGGCTAGTTCATCGCACTGGCAGGTCACCTTGTGGGCCATGGTGGGCATCCAGTTCATCATGACCATGTCGTTCAGCATGTTGACGCCGATCATGCCGCTGTTCCTGCCGGAACTCGGCGTCACCAGGCCCTCCGACATCGATCTGTGGTCGGGCATCCTGAACGGTTCGACGTCATTCGTCGCGGCATTTGCCTCGCCGCTGTGGGGCAGGCTGGCGGATCGCCGCGGCCGCAAGCTGATGCTGCTGCGCTCGAGCTTTGCCATCGGCGTATTCACCGCGCTGATGGGTGCGGCGCTCAACGTCTGGCAGTTCTTCGCTTTCCGCGCGCTGATGGGCGTGTTCGCAGGTTTTTCCGCCTCGGCCATGGCCTTGGTGGCGAGCCAGGTGCCGGAACGGCGCCTCGGATTCGCGTTGGGCTGGCTCAGCACCGGACAGTTGGTCGGCTCGCTGGTTGGCCCGGTCATCGGTGGCGGCCTGGCCGATGCGACCGGCAGTTATCGCATCCCTTTCTACTGTACGTCGGCCATGACATTTCTGGCACTCCTGGCCGTCTGGTGGGGCCTGCGGGAACACTTCGTCCCACCACAGGGCCCACGCCGTGAACGCTCGATGATCGGCAGCCTCAAGCTGCTGACGGTGTCGGCTGGACTGTTGCCGCTGTTCTTCGTGCTGCTGATGGCGCAGTTCGGCGTGCGCACAGTGCAGCCCGTGGTGACGCTGTTCGTGCAGGACATGCTGGGACAGCAGCCGAACCTGGCGACATTGAGCGGCATCGCGTTCTCGGTCACCGGTCTGGCAGACCTCCTGGCGTCGCCGTTCCTGGGCAAGCGCAGCGATGTCATCGGCTATCGGCGTGTGTTGCTGATCTGCCTGCTGGGCGCGACCGTCACCACACTTCCGCAAGCGTTCGTCGGTAACTACTGGGTCTTCGTGGCTGAGCGCTTCGCCGTCGGCCTGTTCATCGGTGGCATCCTGCCAACAGCGAATGCCCTGGTCGGGCGCCTGGTCTCGCGGGCCGACCGCGGCACCGTCTATGGCATGACAGCGTCGGCGACGTTTCTCGGCAACTCGCTGGGGCCGCTGACCGGCGGTGCGGTCGCCGCAACCGTCGGCCTCCGCTGGGTGTTCCTGATCACCGCGGTGATGTTCCTTGCCAACCTGATCTGGGTGTACCTCACTGTCCCGGAATACAAGGAAGCGGCCGAGCCATAACATGTCCCTGATCCATTACGTCACCAGCGGTGACGGCAAACCGCCCGTCTTGTTCGTCCACGGCTTTGCGTGCGCGCACAGCGACTGGACCGCCCAGCGTGCGCATCTCGCACCACGCCATCGCATTGTTGCCGTCGATCTGCGCGGCCATGGCGAAAGTGCCGGCAGCGCGGACGAATGCTCGATCGAACGCTACGGTGCCGACGTGGCCGAAGTGATGCACGCGCTCGATCTGCGCTCAGCCGTGCTGGTTGGCCACAGCCTGGGCTGCCGCGTTGTCACCGAAGCCGCCTTGCAGGCACCGGAACGCGTCGCCGGCGTGGTGTTCGTCGATGGCAGCCAGTTCGCAGCCAGCATGGCTGAACCGCTGCGTGCAGCCTTCGCCGAACCCGATGGCTTCGCGACGCTCACCGGGCGCTGGTTCGGCGAGATGTTCACCAGCAGCAGCGATCAGGCCACGGTCGCCGCTGTCGTCCAGCGTGCCCAGCGCCTGCCCCGCGCCATCGGGGAGAAGATGATGCTGGACCTGCTGCGCTATGACATCACGCGGTTCTCGACGTCGCTCGGTGATGTGCGCGTGCCCGTGCTGGCGATCCAGGCGACCTACAGCAACGAACGCCGGGAACGCCGACCGTTGAGCAAAGGTCAGAACACGCCGTTCCTCGACATGCTGCGCGCGCGACTTCGGTTCGTCCGCACGGAGATCATCGCCGATACCGGACACTTCCCGCAGATCGACCAGCCGGCGCAGGTGAATGCAATCCTCGACAGCTTCATCGCCAGCGTGGCGCGCTGAGCGGGATTGCCTCGCCTTCCGCTGCCCCCGACAATAGGGCAGCAGACAGGACGAGGCACTTTGATGGGCACACGAGACGGCGCCGTTGCTCGCGCGCTGAGCTTCTTCGATGGCAACGGTTTCCGCGATCGGCTCGCCGAACTCGTGGCGATCCCCAGCACGTCGCAGGATCCGGGTCATGAAGCGGATGTGCAGCGCTATCTCGACGGCGCGATCCGTCCATGGCTGGAGCGGCTTGGCTTCACCGTGTCGATCCATGCCAACCCGCACGCCGGCTTCGGCCCCATCCTCACCGCCGAACGAACGGAAGATCCGTCTCGCCCCACCGTACTCACCTATGGCCACGGCGACACCGTGCGCGGCCTGGAAGATCAGTGGCGCGATGGCCTCGACCCCTGGCGCCTCACGCAGGAAGGTGATCGCTGGTACGGTCGCGGCAGCGCTGACAACAAAGGCCAGCATGCCCTGAACCTGTCAGCCCTCGAGGCAGTGCTGGCGGAGCGCGGCGGCAAACTGGGCTTCAATCTGAAACTGGTGCTCGAGACGTGCGAGGAGCGCGGTTCCATCGGCCTGCGCGACTTCGTTGCCGCGCACAAGGACGCGCTTGCGGCCGATGTGCTGATCGGCTCCGACGGGCCACGGGTGATGCCGGAGGTCCCCACCATCGCGACAGGCACACGCGGCACGTTCCACTTCGACCTGGTGGTCGATCTGCGTCCCGGCGGCGTGCACTCTGGCCATTGGGGCGGGCTGACCACCGATCCGGCGATTGTGCTGACACACGCGCTCGGCGCGATCATGGACCGCAACGGCAAGATCCTCGTCCGTGACTGGCTGCCGGGTAACGGCCTGCCCGCCAGCGTCCGGTCGGTGCTGCACGGTTGCGAAGTCGGCGGCGGCGGCGAGGCCGCTTCGATCGATCCGGCCTGGGGCGAACCTGGCCTGACGGCGGCGGAAAAAATCTACGGCTGGAACAGCTTCATCGTACTGGCGATGGTCTCCGGCCGGCCGGAGAATCCCGTGAATGCCGTGGCGCCAAGCGCCCGCGCCCATTGCCAGATCCGTTATACCGTAGATACAGATCCCGCCACCTTCGCCCCTGCCCTGCGCAAGCACCTCGACGCCGAAGGCTACGGCAACGTTCGCATCGAGAATGCCGGCATCCGCATGCCGGCAAGCCGGACCGATCCCGCGCATCCCTGGGTGCGCTGGACTGTCGCGTCGATGGAACGCACGCTGGGTCACCACGTGCAGGTGATCCCCAATTCATCCGGTGGCCTGCCAGGGGACGTGTTCGTCGATCATCTCGGCACTGCGCTGATCTGGGTGCCGCACAGCTACAACGGCTGCAAGCAGCACGGCCCCGATGAGCACTTCCTGATCGCGCCGGCGCGCGAGGGCATCGCCGCCTTCGCCGGCATCTGGTGGGACCTGGGAGAAGGCGGCGCCCCCCGTTAGCGCGGGGGAGCGGACCTCCTGACCGCAAGCGCTATTGCGCATGCGTCGTGATCGGCATGCAGTTCGTGCGGCCGCTTGCCAGGCAATCCTGCAACGCAGACGCCTGGTGCAGTCTGTACATCACGAACACCATACCCATGACCATCGCCACGACGGCAATCAGTCCGATCAGCGCGCGGAGAGGATGCGAAGCTGGTTCGTCGTCAGGCATTCGATGGGCCCTGTCATGGTCGAGCGGTATCTCAATGATCGATCTCCATTGCCTCGCTGGTATCGCTCTCAGCCCACTCGTTCACCAGCGTATAGGCAATGCCCAGCAGCACCGGTCCGAGAAAGATCCCCAGCAGCCCGAATGACAGCGCGCCGCCCAGTACGCCCAGGACCGTCAACAGGAATGGCAATTGCGCGCTCCGCGCAATGAACCACGGTCGGATCACTGAATCCGCCCCCGACACCGCAACCACACCATAAATGGCCAGGAAGATACCCCATCCCAGATGCCCGCTGCCCATCAACCAGAGCGCGGCCGGTATCCATACCAGCGGCGCTCCGATCGGCAGCACCGCGAGGAACCCCGCCACCGCGCCCAGTAACACCGGCCGAGGCACCCCGGAAACCCACAGCCCCAATGCGGTCAGAATCCCCTGAACCACGGCGGTGAGCAGGATGCCGAACACGACGCCCCGAACCGTCGCGCCGGTCACGGCAATCAGCCGTTGTGCTCGCGTGCCTGCGATGCGTCGCAGGATAAGGTGAAGCCGTCCCGCGATTGGCTCGCCGTACAGATAGAAGAAGAATGCGATGAACAGTGAGAGCACGAACAGCAGCACGCCGTTCGCCAGCCCCAGCAGCAAACCAAGCCCGCCTTCCAGCACGATGCCGAAATAGGGTTTCAGTGCCTCCGCCATCACCGTGATGTCAGCAGCCCAGCGATTCCAGAGATCGCCCAGCATCTGACCGATCAGCGGAATGTCGAACACCCAGTCAGGAGAACCAGGCAGTCCGGCCCGCAAGGCATCTTCGATCACGGTCCGCAGGTGGTTCACGTCGCTCGCGCCACCGGGTTCTGCCAGCGCCAGGGGAAGCACGATCACGACGGCGATCAGCGCCACCATCACGCCGGCGGCGGCGCCCCGCCGCAACCGCAGCGTCGTATGCAGCCACTCGCAGGCAGGCCAGGTGGTGAACACCAGGATCGCCGCCCATAACAGCGCCGAGAAGAAGGGGTACAGCACGAGCACGCAGCCGACGCCGACAGCCCCAAGCAGCAGCGCCAGCAGCAAACGTTCCGTGGTCATGCGCTGGTCATTCCCCCCGCACGCTTGTAGCTTGCCCCGGCTTTTTCGGGGAGGGTCCGCGATGCCGCGCTTAGCCGCCAACCTGTCCATGATGTTCAACGAGGTGCCATTCCTCGAGCGCTTCGCTGCCGCCCGCAAGGCCGACTTCAAAGCGGTGGAATTCCTGTTCCCCTACGAATTTCCTGCCGCCGAACTTCGCAAGCGCCTCGACGGCGAGGGACTGACGCAGGCGCTGTTCAACATGCCTCCCGGCGACTGGAGCAAGGGCGAGCGTGGTCTGGCGAGCCTGCCCGGGCGCCAGCAGGAGTTCCGCGATGGCGTCAAACAGGCGCTTGATTATGCCGAGGCGCTCGGCTGCAAGCTGGTGCATGCAATGGCCGGCATCGTCCCCGCTGGTGTCTCCCAGATCACGGCGGCCAGCCTGTACGCCGCCAATCTCGCCTGGGCCGCGGAGCAGGCCAAGCCGCGTGGGGTCAAGCTGATCATCGAGCCGATCAACCACCGCGACATGCCCGGCTACTTCCTCAACACCGAGGCACAGGGTGCGGCCGTGGTGGACGCAGTCGGACGCGATCGCCTCGCTCTGCAATTCGACGTCTATCACTGTCAGACCACCGAGGGCGACATCACCAAACGCATGGAACTGCACATGCCGATCATCGCGCATATGCAGATCGCCGATGTCCCCGCCCGCAATGAGCCGGGCACCGGTGAAATCGGCTGGAAGTTCGTGTTCCGCCGCATGGATGAACTTGGCTACCAGGGCTGGGTCGGCTGTGAATACCGCCCCGCCGGCGACACGGTCGCAGGGCTCAAATGGCGGCAGGAGTTCGGTGTTTAAACAAGGTTTCACACGGAGAGCGCTGAGGACCACGGAGCGCCACGGAGAAGTTTGAATGGGCTTCGCGCGAAGCGTGTAAACGAAGCCTCCGTGGTCCTCGGAGGTCCCCAGCGACCTCCGTGAGGACCCTTTACCCACCTCGAGACAGGAGACCAGACAGATGAAAGTTGGCTTTGTCGGCCTCGGCATCATGGGCCGTCCCATGGCGATGAACCTGCACAACGGACAGCACAGTCTTCTGGTGTATGACCGGGCCTCGCTCGCCGACGAAATCCGTGCGGTCGCCGAGGTTGAGCCCGATGGCAAGACCGTCGCTCAGCGCTCGGATGTAGTCATCGTCATGGTACCTGACACCCCGGACGTGGAGAACGTGCTGTTTGCGCCAGGCGGAGTTGCCGAAGGGCTCAAGCCGGGGACGCTGGTCATCGACATGTCGTCGATCTCGCCGATCGCGACGAAGGAGTTCGCGAAGAAGATTAACGCCCTGGGCTGCGACTACCTCGACGCTCCCGTCTCGGGTGGTGAAGTCGGCGCCAAGCAGGCCAGCCTGACGATCATGGTGGGCGGTCCCGAAAAGGCGTTCGCCCGGGCCAAGCCGCTGTTCGAGCTGATGGGCAAGAACATCACCCATGTCGGCAACGAGAATGGCGACGGCCAAACGTGCAAGGTGGCCAACCAGATCATCGTCGCCCTCAACATCCAGGCGTGTGCGGAAGCCCTGGTGTTCGCTGCCAAGGCTGGGGCCGATCCGGCAAAGGTTCGCCAGGCTCTGATGGGAGGTTTCGCCGCCTCTCGCATCCTCGAAGTCCACGCCGAACGCATGCTGAACGGCACCTTCAATCCGGGCTTCCGCATACGGCTGCACCAGAAGGACCTGAACCTCGCGCTTTCTGCCGCGAAGGAGCTGAACCTGTCGCTGCCCAACACGGCGATCGCGCAGCAGATGTTCTCGTCCTGCGCCGCGCATGGAGGCGCCGACCTCGATCACTCGGCGCTGGTATTGGCGATTGAGGGCCTTGCCGACTTTTCCGTTCGAGGGAAGAAATAACCAGGGACCGGTTCTATTGCTTCCCATGTCCCATTGGATCGAACAGGGTTGAAATTACTAGCGGGCTCGCCATAAGCTTGATCAGCGCGCCGATTCTGAGACTCACAGCGGCGCTTACTTGGCGAAGGGGCCGAGGGGAAGGTCCGAATGTCCATGCGGTTCACCGAGATAGGTCAGCAGTTGCGGGCCTATCGCCTGGAATCCGGGCTACGTGCCGAGGAGATCGCGGCACGGCTCGGCGTGTCGCGTGCCGCCCTCTATCGATATGAGAAGGGCGAGGTCATCAAGCTTGATACGATCAAGCGCCTGGCGGAACTGCTCAAAATCTCTCCCCTGTCGCTGCTGGGTATCGGTGTCGAATACTACAACCGGCCCATTGGCTACTTTGAGCGGGTTCGCCAGATTGAGGAAACCGCGGACCAGATCCTGCAGCTCTTCGGTCCGATCTGTTACCTGACCACGTCGGATGCGTACGACAACGCCCTGGCCGAAGCGTTCGACGAGGCGGCCGACGCTGCCACCGCCGAGCGCACGGCCATGCGCTCCATGGCCGAGCAGGTGCTGGGCATCCTTGCCGCACGAAAGCGGATGTATGCGATGCGCCGCCCCGGCATCATCGCCATGGTTCCGCTTGTCGAGGTCCAGCGCCTGCTGGCGGTGGGTGTCGCAGGCAGCATCGAGGTGTCTGAACGCGTGCGCCGCATCTGTCGCGACGTGGCGGTCACCGAGGTGGAGAACATGGCCGCCCTGATGGAGGCCGAACCCATGGGGTTGCAGTTCGGCCTGCTGACCGGCGCCCAACCGACCTCGGCGTTCAAGATCTTCCGCGCCCGCGACCGCGTCAGCCTTGCCATCAATTCCTTCCGCCCGGACACGCACCCTTCGACCCACACCGGCGTCGCCATGATCACGGGCGCTGATGAAGCGATCGCCGCCCACCAGCGCGTCGCGGAAGCGACCTGGCGCGACGCCCTGAAGGGACCCGCCGGCGCAAACCGCCTTCGGCAACTGGTCGCGACCACGGTCGCCGCCTGACCCTGCTCTCACGGACCGAGAAAGACATGCGGAGGGGGTGCCGCGCGGCCGGGCCTGCTCTATCCTCGCGCCATGCCTTCTCGCACCCATCCGCTGCTCGGCTCCCACCCCGACCTGACGCTGCTTTCCAACGCGCGTGTATGGAACGGTCGCTTCCCCTTGGACGTGGTGCGCTTCCACCACCGCCGCTTCGACGGCGCCCAATCCGGGGAAAAGACCTGGGAAGTCTGGCGACGAGGCCGGGCCGCCGCCGTCCTGCCCTATGACCCGGTCGCCGACGCCGTCGTTCTGATCGAACAATTCCGCCTCCCCGCCCTGGTCGCCGGCGTTGATCCTGTGCTGGTGGAATTTCCCGCAGGCCTTTGCGACGACGGCGAGCCCGCCGAAACCACTGCCCGCCGCGAAACGCGCGAAGAAATGGACCTGGACGTCGGCGCCCTCCGGCAGATTGCCTGTGTGCTGCTCTCTCCCGGCGGCGCCGACGAAACCTGCACCCTCTATGCCGGCCGCGTCACCGCTCCGCCGCATGATGCCGACGGCATCGCCGGTCACGCCGGCATGGTCGACGAACATGAGGACATCCGCGTTCGCGTCTGGCCGGCGGACCGCGCCATCGCCGCCGCATTGGCCGGAGAAATTACCAACTCGGTCACCATGATCGGGCTGCTCTGGCTTGCGATCGAACGGCCCACTCTGCGC